>JBBJMR010000370.1:0-7965 GCA_037720395.1 Polyangiaceae bacterium | reverse complement strand
GGACGAGGCGGGCGCCTTCCGCGGGCGCTGCCCCCCGGGCGCTCGCGGGACCGCCGGCGCCAGCTAGGGCTTGGGCGCGAGCGGGCGCTCCGCCGCGATGGGTTCGATCTCGCCCAGTTCGACCTCGCCCTTCTTCTGGAGGGTGGCGCTGAAGGCGAAGGCCTTGTCGGGCTTGCCGTCGGCGTCGGTGTCCATCCACGCCACCGCCATGCCCTTGCTCCGCACCTTGTCCTGCTGCCACTGCAGCTGGAAGCGCTGCGCCCGGTCCATGGAGAAGTGCGTGCACGCCCAGACCGGCGTCTTCCAGTCGGATGGCGTGGAGCCATATGCGCCACCGGAGAGCTGGCCGAAGCTCGGCGGCACCGCCGGCGACGAGCCCGGCAGCACGCCGATGGTCTTCACGCACCCGCGCATCCCGTCGCGCAGCTTGCCGAGCGCGGCGCGCACCTCCTCGTCCGGTGAGCCGGCCGGGGCAGGCTGCGGAGAGCCGGGGGGCAGGACGAGACCGCTGCTCTGCGCCACCCCGCTGCGGTCCGGTGCGCGCAGCGCGCGGTGCACCGCCAGCCCCACCGCGGCCACGCAGGCCAGGATCGCGGCCCCGACGACGAGCACGGTCCTGGTGCGCGCCGGCGACATCGCCTTCCGCTCGGCCGCCGTCGGGATGCCCGGCGGCGTGAAGAGCGCGTGCGACAGCGGGGTGTGCTGCGGCGGCTTGGCCGCCGGCACCACGATGCCCTCGCGCGGTGCGGCCGCGGACGGGGCCGGCGGGTTGAACGAGGGCGAGGGCGCGAAGGGCACCCCCGCGGAGGCCGACGCCGCGGTGGCCGCCTGGATCCAGGCGGCGGCCGCAGCCGCAGCGTGCGGAGCGCCGAGCGCGCTCGTCTCGGCCGGCGCGCTCTGCTCCGCGCCGAGCGCCGCGACCGGCGTGCCGGGCACGAAGCCCTCGGGAAGGTGGAAGAGCGGCCCGGCCTGCGTTTGCACCGCGCTCCAGCGATCGCCTTCGATCTTCGTCGCCACGTCATCGGTGTGGTCGTTTGCCAGCGCGTCTTCGATCGCCTCCTCGTAGGCCGACACATCGGGGGCGAGGAGCGTGCGACGGTGTGGCGCTCTCGGCTGCTCGTCGTGCGCGGAGAGGTCGAAGGGCGGGCGCTTCACGGTGAGCTCCGCGGAGCTCTGCGACTCGAGCGCGACCGAGCGGAACGGCGGCAGCTCGTCCTCGGTGCTCGCTGCGTCGTCGGGCGAGTCCGGCAGGGCGCCCCAGGAGGGCGGCGGCGGGGGCGCGGAGGGGACCTGCGCGCGCGGGCGATCGTCGTCGAGCAGCGACGCCAGCTCGCCCTCGCGGATGGACTCGGTCTCGCCCGTCTGGAACTGCGAACGCGAGGTGCGATCGACGAGCGCGTCCAGAGCGGCGCGCGGCAGGACCGCCGTGTCCTGCGCCTCGCCGTCGTAGGACCAGCTCGGCTCTCGCGCTTCGCCGCGCACGGCGCGCAGCCGCGGCGGCTGACCGGCGGCGGGCGGGGGGGTGGCGTGGATCGCCTCCGCGAGCTCCGCGCCTACCTCGGTGATGACTGTGTCCTCCGCGTCCACCGCATCCCAGGCGGAGTCGAGCGAGGTCATCGGTTGGCGCGGCGCATCTGCCACCCATCGAGCGTACACGCGCGCGACGGGTGTCGCGAGCCGCTGCGCGCTGGTTCCCTGCGCGGCGCGCGTGGAGGCGCGCGTGGGCAAGACGGCGTCACTGTGCGCATGGGTCGGCGGACAGCCGGCGCGGCAACACGCCGGCGAGGACGCCGAGGGCCTCGTCGAGCTCCTCCGGCGGCACGGAGGTGAAGCAGAGGCGGACCCAGCGGTGGTAATCGCGGCCGCACGCGGAGCCGGGCGTCAGCAGGACGCCGGCATCCAGGCAGCGCCCCAGCAGAGGCATGGCGTCGCGCTCACCCGGCTGGAGCCAGGGCCCGGCGTCGAAGAAGAGGAACGTCCCCCCGGCCGGCTCGGCCAGGCCCAGCGCCTGCGCCGCCGCCCGGCCGGCGCGGGCATAGAGGGCGCGCGTCTCCTCCAGCCATGCGCTGCCTTCGCGAAGGGCGCGCACCGCACCGAGCTGCGACAGGCGCGGCGCGCAGTAGGCCTGGAACGTCTGCACCGCACGGATGGAGCGCATGGCCTCGAGGGGGCCGTGCGTGAAGCCGACCCGCGCGCCGGCGTACGCGTAGCCCTTGGAGAGGGTGTGCGTGGCCACGGTCCGTTCGCGGAGGCGCGGATGCGCCCAGACCGGCGGCGCCGGAGCCTCCCCCGGCGCGGGATAGTGGAGCTCCTCGTACGCCTCGTCGCTGATCACCCAGAGGTCGTGGCGCTCCGCGACACGGGCGAAGGCCTCGACCTCGGCGGCGGAGAGCACCATCCCCGTCGGGTTGCTGGGCGTGTTCAGGTAGAGCGCCACGGTGCTCGGACCGACGGCGCGCTCCAGCGCCTCCTCCACGTCGAACCCCGGCTCGGCGCGCCGGGACCAGAACGGCACCTCCACGGCGACGGCGCCGCGCGCGTGGATGATGCCGCGGATCAGCGGCCAGAAGGGCGCAGGCAGGACGACCTCGTCGCCGGCGGCGAGCAGCGTCTGGCAGACCACGGACAGCCCGCCGGTCCCGCCGCTCATGACCTGCAACGCCTCGCGGTCCACCGCCGCACCGCCCTGGCGCTCCAGGCGCTCCTGCACGGCGTCGAGCAGGTCGGGCTCGCCCTGCACCGGTGCGTAGTTGTAGAGGCGCGGGGTGGCGATGCCGGGCAAGGCCTCCGCGCGGGCAGCGGCCGGCGGCTCGCGCCAGGTGTCGCCGACATGCAGCGGGTAGATGTGCCCACCGCGCGCCCGCGCGCGCGTCACCAGCTCGCTGAAGACGCGATCGGACAGGCCCTCGGAGGTGGAGGCGACGCGACCACGGCGCGGCATGCCGCCGCATCATGGACGCGCCTGTCGCTACACGTCCAGGCCGGTGAACGGCTTCGTCGACTCGCCCACGCCCGAGCCCGCCTTGGTGGCGGCGGGATCGAACACCTGCAGCATGCGCAGCAGGATGTCGGACGTGTTCTCGTCATTGGTCGAGCGATAGTGCACGCCGGGCGTCTTGAAGGCGCCACCCGCGCCGCCGGCGACGATGATCGGCTGGTCGTAGATGGAGTGGGTGATGCCCTCGGCGGCGTCGCTGCCGAGATAGATGATCGACTGATCGAGCAGGTTCTTGGCGCCGACCTTGGTCTGCTGCAGCTTGTCGAGCAGGAAGGCGAAGCATTCCATGTTGAAGACCACCGCCTTGTGCACCAGCTCCTGGCCGCCGGGCTCGTGGCTCAGGCCGTGCTCTTCGCTGGTCGCTCCGGTCATGTGGTAGACGGTGCCGCCGACGCTGCCACTCTGCTGCCAGGAGACGACGCGCGTCACGTCGCAGGCCCAGGCCAGCGCCACCATCTCGGCCATGGCGTGCGAGACCTCTTCGAGCGGCTCCTTGCCGTCGACGTCCTGGTTGTCCTGGGTCGGGCCGCCCGGCACCGTGCACGCCGGCGGGATGGCCTGAATCTGCTTCTGCAGCTGGGCGATGCTGGACAGGTGCGCGTCGAGGCGCTCCTTGTCCGTCTTGCCCACCCGCTTCTGCAGGCGCTTCACGTCCTCGTTCACCGCGTCGAGCAGGCTGACGCGGAGCGCCCCGCTGGGGTCGTCCTCGGGCGTGTAGTTGTTGAAGAGGGTGTCGAAGACCTCCTGCGGCTCGTACTGCGTGGGCACCGGCTGATCGGGCCCCTTGTGCGAGATGTACTGGAGCGTCGGGCCCTCGCCCTTGGTGACACGCTTGGAGACGCCGACGTGCATGGAAGGCAGGTAGGTCTGCGCGCCGATGGCCGCGGCCACCACCTGGTCGATGGACGGCCCGCCGAACTTCGACGAGTAGTTGGCGCCGTTGGCGGGCAGCTCGATGAACGGGTGCCCGGAGAAGGCGCCGGCCACGCCGTCGTGATGGCCGCGGCGGTGCTGGGCGCCGGCCTTGACGTCGAAACCGGAGAGGATGCTGCAGTAGTCGCGCACGTTCTCCAGCGGCGCGAGCTCCTCGGTGAGCTCCCAGCCAGCGCCCTGACCGTCGGGCGTCCAGCGGTCGAGGATGACGCCGTTGCCGAAGAACCAGGTCATGAAGCGCACCGGCAAGGCGCCGCCGTCGGCAAAGGCCTCGCCGTGCGAATCGAGCATGGCATCCAGCGTGGGGATGGCCAGGGCCACCGCGCCGGTGCCGAGCACCCCGCGCAAGAGAGTGCGGCGATCGAGGACGAAGCGACGGCGGGGCGCGTCGGGACGAACGATCCTCAGGTTGGCGCTGGTCTTGCTCATTGCTCCACTCCCACGAATCGGAACGCGTCACTGGCGACGAGGGCCACGAGCAGGTCCTGCACGCGGTACTCGCCGGCATCGAAGTTGCCGACCAGCTCCTCGATGGCCGGGGCCTCGCCCTTGGTCTCCACGTGGGCGGTGGCTTGACGGTAGAAGTTGCGCACGAAGCAGGCGGCGACCTGGTCCTGCTGGGCGAGCAGCGAGCCGAGCTCCGCGACGCCCTCGAACTTGCCGGCCTCGATCTCGCCGGTGACGTCGAGCGTCTCGCCGTTGTCCATCTCGCGGAAGGCACCCACGCCGTCGAAGTGCTCCATGGAGAGCCCGATGCCGTCCATGAGCACGTGGCAGCCGGCGCAGCTCGGGTTCTCCTGATGCATCTGCAGCTTCTGCTTCATCGTCTTCGCCTCCTCGTCGGAGGGCAGCTCGAAGTCGACGTCGTTCGGCGGGGCGGGGATGGACTGGCAGAGCAGGCGCTCGCGCACGAACTTCCCGCGCAGCGTCGGCGAGGTGAGGGAGATGTGCGAGAAGAGCGAGAGGAAGCTGGCCTGGCCGAGCAGACCGGCGCGACCCTGCTCGGCGGGAAGGTCGACCTTCACGAAGCCGTCGCCCTCCGGCGGGCTCATCCCGTAGAACTGGGCGAGCTCGGCGTTGACGAAGGTGTAGTCGGCGGAGAGCAGCTCGCGGAAGTCGGTGTCGCGCTCCCACACCAGGTCCTCGATGAGCGCCAGCGTCTCCTGCTTCATGGCCTCGGCCAGGGCCGGGGTGAACTGGCTGTAGACCGCGGTGTCCTTGACCATGGCGCCCAGGTCGCGCAGGCCGAAGACCTCGGAGTAGAAGCTGTTCAGCGCGGCGCGCGCCGCGTCGTTGCCGTCCATCAGGCCGCGGGCGACCTCGGCAATGCCCGCCTTGTCGTCCAGGTCCCCCGCCTCGGCGGCGTCGAGCAGGTCGGCGCTGGGCGTGGTGTCGAGCAGGAAGAACGACAGGCGCGTGGCGACCTCGAGGCTGCTGAGGCGGCGCGCGTGGTCGATGCCGTCGATCGCGTCGCCAACCTCGACCTGGTAGAGGAAGTTCGGCGACTGGATGAGGCCGGCGATGGCCCACTCCACGCCCGCGTAGAAGTCGTCGTACTCGGTGGCCGCGGCCTGCGCCACGGTGGTGTAGGCCTCGACCTCCTCGGAGAGGAGGGTGCGGCGGAAGGCGAGCCGCCCGAACGTCTTCACGAAGGAGCGGTGGCAATCGACGTCCGCAGCGCCCGTCGGTGAGCAGCCGAGGTACCCGTCGATGTTCGCCTGATCGCCCATGGCCGCAGCGGCCACGGCCATGGCCGACGTCTCGTACTTCTGCACGGCATCGTCGCCGAGGGCGAGCTGGGCGGCGGCGATGGAGTCGAAGCCGTTGAGCGCCGTGTCGCTCGGCGGCTCCGCCACCAGGGCGGCGGCGTCACCGAGCAGGTCGGCGATGCTGTTCGCATACTGGCGCGAGAGCAGGCGCCGGAGGTGGGCCGGCTCGGGCTCGAGCCCTTCCGTCTCGACACCGGGGATGGGGCCACCACCGCTCGGGTTGTTGCCGTTCGGGCCGTCACTGCCCTCGGAGCTGTCGCCGATGCTCCCGATGCAGGCTGTGCTCGTGAACGCGGCCAGACATCCCGCCAATGCAACGCGCCATGCAGCGCTTCGCTCGGCTTCCCGCGCGAGGTGGTTGGTGCTCACCGGCCCTCCTCAATGAGCGCTCCTCCGGACCGCACACCGACGTGAGGTCGAGCTGGAGCGCGAGGGACCAGAGCTACCATCGGCTCAGGGCCGACCACAACCCGCAATCCATTGAAAATGCTCAGGAATACCGGGATACCGGAATATTGCGCCGAGACCCGGTCGGCTGGGCGTCGCACCGCCGCGCACCTCGGTTCCGATCCGTGGTGCCGCAGCGGAACGATCCAGCGTCACTCGATGCGCACGCCGGCGGTGAGGCGGAAGCCCCAGGCGCCGAGCTCGTCGTCGTCGAGCTCGCCGATATCCGGATCGTCGGCGACGCTGCCCAGCGGCGGACCGAGGACGCCATCGAGCGGGAGCATCAGGCCGGTGCGCAGGAAGCCAGCGCGGCGCTCGATGACGAAGAAGGGCTCCAGGGCGAGCTGGTAGAGGTCGCCCCTGGCGAAGGAGGGAGCGTCGGTGTCCTCGTAGGTCGGGAAGGCCGCGCCCTGGAGGCGCACGCCGCCGCCGAGGGCGTGGCCGAACTGGATCTCGACCGCGTGCTGGATGGAGAGCTCCACCTCGTCGCCGCCGGCGAGCGGGAAGGTGGTCACCGGCTC
Organism: Polyangiaceae bacterium; assembly: GCA_037720395.1. GTDB lineage: Bacteria > Myxococcota_A > Polyangia > Polyangiales > Polyangiaceae > JBBJMR01. Next base: position 1,297 of record JBBJMR010000370.1, on the reverse strand, counting down.
CACCTCGAACCGCAGCAGTGTGCTCTCCGCGATATGCGTCTCCACCCAGACGGCCACGTTGAACGGGAGGATGTCGGGCGTGTACTCGTGCATGTCCCAGAGGCCTCGCGGCACGGTGGGCATCGCATAGGCAGCCGGCAGCTGGGCGTCCGAGTCCAGGAGCGGTAACCCGAAGCCACCGCCCACAGACCACCAGGTGCGCTTGCTCGAGGTGCGCCCGACGTAGTGCGCGCCGACCATGGCGTTGCCCAGCACCGAGCGGCTCTCGCCGTCGAGCTGCGTGTATCCGAGCGGCAAGCGCGCATCGATGAAGGTGCGCTTGGCGACGGGGAAGCTGGTGTCCACCACCAGGCTCACGGTGCTCAGGCCACCGGCACCGCTGGCGAAGGTGGCCGTGTCGAACGCGAGCTGACCGCGGCGCCCGAGCGGGAGCTCTCCGCGCACGCCGCGCTTCTCCTCGGCGGCCTCGTCGGTGGGCTCGGCCGGTGCCGGCTGTGCCCAGGCGGATGGCGGCGGGTAGGGAGACGGCTGCCCCCAGGTGGGCGGAGGCTGCGGGGGCGGCTGCGCGGGCTGAGTGACCGGCGGCAGCGGTGGCGTGGGCGGCGGCGGCGTGGGCGGAGGCGCCGGTTGACCGGGCGGCGGCGCCGGCTGACCCGGCGGCGGCGCTGGCTGCCCGGGCGGCGGGAGCGGCTGCCCGGGAGTCGGCCCCGGCTGGGCCTGCGGCGGCTGCGGACCGGTCGGCGGCGGCACCGGCATCGGCTGCGGCTGCGGCTGCGGGATTGGCGGCGGGCCTGGCTGCGCCCGAGCCGCAGAGGCGGCGGAGAGAACCAGCAACGCGACCAGCGAGGCTTCGAGACGTCGCATGAGCTACTCCACCCCTCTTCGAGCGGTTCGGTGAGGTCCTCGCGGCGTGGACCGATCAAGGAAAGCGTAGCCGCGCGAAGGTGATACCCGAAAGTGGCGCGTCAGTGCACGCCGCCGGTGAGCAGTGCGTAGCCAGGCACCAGCACCTCCTCGGGCGACGCTTCGCCCTGCGTGGCCGGGCCGGTGCTGCAGAAGTCGGGGCTGACCGGGAGGCGGAAGCCGTGGTCGCCGAACACGAAGAGCAGCGTGCGCGGCGGCATACCGAGCACCGCGCGCGCCAGCACCGGCGCCACCTCGGCGGCGATGGCGTCGAGTCGGGTGTCGTAGGCGGCTCCCGCGGAGCGCAGGCGTGCCTCCACCTGGTCGCGCTTGAGCCGCGCCCGCGCCCCGCCGGGCTCGCGGCGCCGGGGGGACTGCGCGGGGCCGCGCGCCA
>JBBJMR010000123.1:0-23849 GCA_037720395.1 Polyangiaceae bacterium | reverse complement strand
CTGCGCGTCGCTTCCGGCCAGCACCAGCGGGTAGGTGCCCAGGCCCTGCACGGCGAAGATGGCGTCGGCCAGCGGCGAGACCTGACCGAGCGCCTCCCGCACCAGGCACAGGGAACGCACGTCGACGTAGCGCGCGTCGCCCGCCCGGCCGACCGCCGCGCCGCCGTGGGCCTCGGGCACGAGGAAGGTGTAGAGGCCGAGCGGGTGGCCCATGCTCATGGCCAGCGCCTCCGCCTCGTGGTGGCCCCGGAGGCCCTCGAGGGTGCCGTCGCCGAGGCGGGCGGCCAGCTCACCATGGCGCGCGTCGAAGAAGGCGCCGAGGTCGTCGCTGGAGAGCTGGAGCGCGCTCACGCCTCGGCCTCGCCGGCCGCGTCGCAGATCTCCGCCCCCTCGAAGCGCGGCGGCCGCTTGGCCTTGTTGGCCTGGTAAGCCTCCTTGAAGTCGGGGTGCGCCATGCAGATGGCCTGGGCCTGGGCCTCGGACTCGATGGCCGCGGCCAGCGTCATGCCCGACTCGCTCTCCAGCATCTGCTTGGTGACCGTGTGCGCGAAGGCCGGGCCGCGCGCCAGCTTCTCGGCCCAGCTCGCGGTCAGCGCCGGCAGCTCGGCGTCGGGGACGACGCGGTTCGCCAGCCCCATCCTCCGCGCCTCGGCCGAGCCGATGACCTCGCCGAGGAAGAGCAGCTCGGCGGCGTGCCCGTGCCCGACGATGCGCGGCAGGAGGAACGAGGCGCCCATGTCGGCGCCGGAGAGACCGACGCGCGGGAAGATGAAGCCGAAGCGTGCGCTCTCGGCGCACAGGCGCAGGTCGCAGGCGGTGGCGATGACCGCCCCGGCGCCCACCGCCACGCCGTTGACGGAGGCGATGACCGGGCGGCGCAGCTCGCGGATGCTCTGGATGAGCGCGCCGGTGACGCGCGTGAACTCCAGCAGGCCGCGGGCGTCCTTGGCGAAGAGCTCGGCGATGATCCCCTCCACGTCGCCCCCGGAGCAGAAGCCGCGGCCCTTGCCGGCGATGACCACCACCCGCGCCTCGGTGGCGCGCTCCAGGGAGCGGAAGGTGCTGGCCAGCTCCCCGTAGATCTCGAAGGTCAGGGCGTTGAGCCGCTCGGGTCGATCGAGGGTGATGGTGGCCACGCCGCGCGCGACCTGGAGCTGGAACGACTTCGGGCAAAGGGTCATGGCTCTTCTCGGCCTCTTGTCAGGGCGATGGGCGGGCGCTCAGCGCTCGGGCTTGGGTTCGCGGCGGCGGCGGCTGCGCGCGGCGGTGCGCTCGCTGGGTCGCGGGGTGCGGCCCGCCGCGCGCGGGTAGCCGACCTCGCCATAGCTGGTGTCGCGCATGCGATCGCGCACCCGATCGAGCAGGCGCCCCAGGGTGCCGAGCTCGTCGACGGACAGCGAGCCGAGGATCTTGGACACGCGCGCGCTGTGACGCCGGGCCGCCCCGCGGAAGGCGCGCTGCCCCTTGAGAGTCACGTGCACCCGCCAGGCGCGGCGGTCGTGGGGATCGGCGCGCCGCTCGACGAGGCCGTCGCGCGCGGCGCGGTCGACCAGCCCGGTGAGGTTGCCGGCGGTGACGAGCATGCCGCGCGCCAGCGAGGCCAGCGTCTGGCCATCGTTGCGCACCAGGTTGGCGAGGAGGTCGAAGCGCGGCATGGTCATGTCGCGCTCCAGGTCGTCGCGGATGGCCGCCAGCCCGCGCTTGTGCACGGCGAGCAGGCGCACCCAGACGCCCACCGCGGCGTCCTCGGCGGCCGCGCCGGCGCGCGACGCCACCGGACGCCGCAGCGGTGCGCCGCGACGCACTCAGCCACCCTCCGGCAGCGCGGCCACGGCTTCGATCTCGACCTTGGCGCGGGGCTCGACCAGCGCAGTGACGCCGAGCAGCGCCATGGCCGGGAAGTGCCTGCCGAGGCGCCCGCGCCACGCCTTGCCGATGGCCGCGGTGGCGGCCCGGTAGGCGGGGATGTCGGTGACGTAGACGGTCATCCTCGCCACATGCTCGGGCGCGCCCCCCGCGGCGCGCACCACCGCCAGCACGTTGTCCAGGGCCTGCGCGAACTGCTCGCCCAGGTCGTCGCTCTGGAACTCGCCGCGCGCGTCCCAGCCGACCTGCCCGGCGATCCACAGGGTGCGGCCGGTGGTGACCACGCCGTTGGTGTACCCCCGCGGCGGCGGCCACTCCGGCACCTGCACGAACGAGAGCGGCGAATCGACCTGCTTCATGTTGCCATCCTGTCAGGCCATGACCTGTCCACCATCGATGGGGATGGCCTGTCCGTGCACGCCGCGCGCCTCGTCGGCGCACAGCATGAGCACCACGTGCGCGACCTCCGCCGGGGCCAGCAGGCGCCGCTGTGGTGACATCCTCTCCAGCGCGGCGCGCGCCTCCTCGGTGGAGCGTTTGGTGGTGTCGGCGATGCGCCGCGTTGCCTCGTCGGACATCCTCGTATCCACCCAGCCGGGACAGACGGCGTTGACGGTCACCGGCGTGCGCGCGAGCTCGGCGGCCAGCGCGCGCGTCAGCCCGACCAGGGCGTGCTTCGAGGCGCAGTACGCGCTGGTGTACGAGTAGCCCGAGATGCCGGCGTTGGAGGCCACGTTGACGACGCGGCCCCAGCCGGCGGCGACCATGGGCGGCACCAGGGCGCGGCAGAGCTCGAAGGCGGCGGTGACATTGAGCGCCAGCGCCGTGTCCCACATGGTGTTGGTGGTGCGCGCCAGCGGCGCGCTGTCGGCGAGGCCGGCGTTGTTGACGAGCATGTCGATGCGCTCGGCGTGCCCGGGCAGCGCCGCCAGGAGCCCCTCGACGCCGGCGCGCTCGGCGAGATCGGCGCGGATGGCCAGGCCGCCGATCTTTCCGGCCACCTCCTCGATCTCGCCCAGGGTGCGTCCGGTGAGCACCACCCTGGCGCCGGCGGCGGCGAGGTGCTCGGCGATGGCGCGCCCGATGCCGCGCCCTCCGCCGGTGACCAGCGCCGTCTTCCCGCGCAGGGACATGCCGGCGTACTAAAACATCCACATGTAAAGCACAACGGCGCTCGAGCCCGCCGCGCGCCGCCGGTCACGCGGCTCGGCCGGCCAGTCGCTTCCGGCGGCACCGCAGCCCGCTCGCCGTCGCGCCGGCTCGCGGAGCGGGCCGGCGTGGCGCTGTGCGTCATCCCACCGCGAGGATGCGCGCCGTGGGTCTGGCGTCCGGCGAGCGACTTGGGCATCCTTTCGAGTCATGCAGCGCGCCCGTCGCCGCGCCCTGGCGCTGTGCGCCGTCCTGTCCGTGTCGGCCGTCGCCTGCGGTGACGGCGGCGGCGTCGACGCGCGCTCCATGTTCGCGCTGCCGCAGAGCTGGACGCTGCTCGCCGACACGAGCTTCTTCGATCACCCCTGGCCGAGCGACCTGCGCCTGGAAGGCAACCACCCGCGATTCGCCGGGTACTACAACCCCAACGGCGTCCCGATCTACGAGGAGTACATCCACACCGTCGAGCCCTTGCTGGATGGCTTCTCGCCCGCCGCCGCCGGGTACCTGCGCTTCGATGGCGGTATCGACGAGACGACGCTGCCCTCCACGCCGGCGGCCGCGCTCTCCGTCGTGTCGTCGGTCCAGCTCATCGACGTCGATCCCAGCTCACCGGAGCACGGGGAGCGGCGCGCCGTGGCGGTGGAGTGGCACGGTGAGGTCGGCGTCTACTGGCAAGCCGGGACGCTGGCCTTCATGCCGGCGCCCGGTTTCCCGCTCCGCCCGCGGACTCGCTACGCGCTGGTGGTCACCGATCGGCTCGGCGGCGCCGATGGCGGTCGCGTGGCCGCGAGCGACGAGCTCCTGCAGGCGCTGGGCGTCGACGAGCCGGAGACCGAGCGCGCCGCCGAGGTCGCGGCGGCATACGCGCCGGTGGTCGACGAGCTCATCGCCGCCGGCGTCGCCCGGCGCAACATCGTCCACCTCACTGCCTTCACCACCAACGATCCCACCGAGGAGCTGTACGCCGTGCGCGACGCGGTGCAGGCCGCCGTGCCGTCGCCGCAGTTCCACGCCGACGCGTGGATCCGTTCCAAGCCCTCCAAGGCGGGCTGGACCGAGTACCGCGGTGTCTACGGGCCGAGCCCGAACTTCCAGGAGGGCAAGCTGCCGTTCACGGTCGCCGGCGACGGGGGCGCCTTTGCGTTCACCGGCAGAACGCCCACCCTGGTCGACAGCTTCGACCCGCGCTTCTCGCTCGTCCTCCCCGACGCTGCCAGTTGCCCCATGCCCGAGGCCGGGTATCCGATCGTGCTCTACGCGCACGGCACGGGCGGCGACTACCGCAGCTTCATCCACGATGGGACGGCCACCTCGCTGGCCTCGCAGTGCCTGGCGAGCATGGGTATCGATCAGATCTTCCACGGCACGCGCCCTGGCGGCGACGGCGACCCGGAGCTGCTCTTCTTCAACTTCCAGAACGTCACCGCCGGGCGCACCAACGGGCGCCAGGCGGCCATCGACGAGGTGCAGCGCGCCCGGCTCTTCACGGAGACGCGCGCCACCATCCCGGCTGCCGTGGCCCTGGGCGGCAGCGAGGTGCGCTTCGACGCCGCGCGGGTGATGTTCTTCGGGCACTCGCAGGGCGGGCTCAACGGGCCGCTCCTGCTCGCCGCCGATCCGCAGCTGCGCGGAGCGGTGCTCTCGGGGTCGTCGTCGCTGCTCTCCATCACCCTGCTCGAGAAGACCAAGCCCAGCCCGAGCGTGGCGGCGCTGGTGCGGTCGGTGTTCCTCGGCCTCGACGAGGAGCAGGGCAAGGAGCTGACCATCTTCCACCCGGCCATCAGCCTGGCGCAGAGCTTGGTCGACGTGACCGATCCCATCCACTACGCGCCGCACATCGCGCGCGAGCCGCGCCCCGGCTTCCTGGCCAAGAGCGTGTACATGACCGAGGGCGTGAACGCCGACGGCACCGGCGACAGCTACGCCCCGCCGCATGGCATCGAGGCCCAGGCGGTGGCCATCGGGCTGCCGGTGCAGCGTCCCTCGCAGCGCGCGCTCCCGCAGTCCTCCTGGGGTGGGCCGGGTACGGTGCAGGTGCCGGTCGGGGGTCTGAGCCGCAACATCGGCGCCGGCACCGCCTCCGGTGTTCTGGCCCAATGGCCGGTGCCGGCCAACAGCGACGGTCACTTCGTGGTCTTCGACGTGCCCCAGGCGACTGCGCAGGCCGCCTCGTTCCTGCGTGCGCTCGCCGACGACCCCGCCGGTCGCGTTCCTGCGCCCTGAGCTCCGCGCGGCGACGCGCGCGTCAGTCGAACTCGACGGGCTCGTCGTCGTCGCCGAGGCCGAGCATCTCCAGGATCTGGCGCACCTCCTGGGCCGCCTCGAACTCCGGGTTCTGCGCCAGGAACCCTTGCAGCTGCTCGCGCGCCGCAGGCCGGTTGCCCTTGGCAGCGTGCGCCAGACCGGCCGCGTGCATGGCCTCCGGGTCGCGCGGGTAGCGACGCAGCGCCTCGCGCGCCTGCGACAGGGCGCCGTCGTGGTCGCCGAGGGCGCGCAGGGTGTGCGAGAGCGCCACGCGCGCGCCGAGGAACTCCGGCTCCACGCGCACCGCCGCCTGGTAGGCGTCGCGCGCCGCCTCGGGCTGGCCGATCTCGGAGAAGGCCGTCGCCAGGTGGTGGTAGGCGTACGGGTTGTTGGGGTCCTTCAGGATCACCGCCCGCAGCGCGATCATCGCCTCGGGGATCTTGTCCTCGACCAGCAGCTCCGCGGCGTCTTCCACCGCGTCCCAGTGCGCGGCGTCGCGCGGGTTTCTCGGGCTCTTCCGATCGTCGCTCATGGTTTGCGCGCTCTCTTACCTCATTCCCCGGCGGGTAGCCGCTCCGCGCGGGCCCTGGCCGGAGTATGGCAAGGTTCGTGGCCGCCTTCCGCCGACCTGGCACTACTGCGGAAGTTCGTCTCGACCAGGGGGTGCGCCTTTGCAGCGACCAGCCACGGAAGTCCGGCGAGACCGGTGGCGCAGCCTGGACCGCGCTGGCCGCGGCGGCCGTGCTCGGCTGCGGGGCGGCGTACTGGGTCCCGGGCTGGCGCGCGGCCGGCGGCTGGCCGGTGCCGCTCGACGACGTGTACATCCACTTCGGTTTTGCGCGCTCGGCGGCGCTCGGGCATCCGCTCTCGTGGATCCCGGGCAACGGCTACTCGTCGGGCGGCACCAGCCTGACCTGGCCGCTGCTGCTGGCGCCGGCGTGGCTGCTGGGTGCGCGCGGAGCCAGCCTGGCGGTGGTCGCGGCCGCGCTGAGCTGCATCCTGATCTTCGACCTGTGCCGCTCGCTGCGCAGCCTGGCTGCCGCCGCGGGCGCGCCGGTGCTCGGCTGGCTGGCGCCGGCGTGGGTCCTGGCCGTGCCCCTCCTCGACTGGAGCTGGTTCTCCGGCATGGAGACGGCGCTGCTCGGAGCGATGCTCGGTCGCGCGGCGCTGGCCGCGCAGCGCGCGGCGCATGCGACCCCGTGGGCCCGCGCGACGCGGCAATGGGCGGCCGGGGCGTGGTGCGCGCTCGCCGTGGCCACGCGCCCCGAGGTGGCGGCGCTGGTGGCGCCGCTGGCGGTGGTGGTGGCGCATGGCGCCGGCGCGGCGCCGGCCGTGCCTGCGTTGCTGCGCGCCGGCGGGCCGACCGCGGCGCTGCTCGTCGCGCAGGCCCTCGCCAACCGCGCGTTCACCGGAGAGTGGGCCGCGGCCGGGGCGGTGCGCAAGCTCTGGACCGAGAACCCGTACCTGGCGCCGCTCGAGGTGGCGCTCGAGGTGGCCAGGAACCTGGCCGTGCTGCGCGCCCAGGCCTTCGAGGCGGCGCTCGGTGGACGCCCGTGGTCCTGGGCGATGCCGCTGCTGGTGCTGGCGGCGCTGCTGTCGCGGCGCACGCGCGCGCTCTCGCTGGCCCTGGCCATCGGCGCACTCGGCGCGCTGCTGCTGGTCTCGCTCAACGCCACCGCGCGCTTCCAGAACCTGCGCTACACGGCGCCGTCGCTGATCTTGTTGCTCGCCGCCGCGTCGCTCGGTGCCGCAGCGTTGTGGCGAAGGGGAGCGGTCGGGAAGGCAGCGGCCGCCATGCTCTGCGCGGCCGCGCTGCTGGCGCCGGCGCGGTGGTTCGTGGTGCAGACCCGGCACTTCGCGCGCGCCTCGGCGAACATCGCCGGGCAGCAGGTGGAGGTGGCGCGGCGCCTGGCGCACGCCGAGCCGGCGTACCACCGCGTGCTCGTCGGCGACGCCGGCGCCATCCCCTATCTCTCCGGCCTGTCGGCCATCGACGGCCTCGGCCTGGGCGGGTACCACGGCATGCCGTTCGCGCGCGCCTCGGTGCACGGCGTGGCGGCCGTGGTCGAGCTCCTCGAGCGCCTTCCGGCCGGCGAACGCCCCGACGTCATGGCGCTCTATCCGTCGTGGTGGCCGGGCCTCGCCGATGTCTTCGGCCGACCGGTGGACCGGGTGCGCATCACGGACAACGTGATCTGCGCCGCGGACGAGAAGGTCGTCTACCTCGCCGACTGGACGGCGCTGGAGACGGAGCCCGAGCGCCGCGCGGGGGCGGTCGATGCGCTGGACATCGCCGACCTGGTGAGCGAGCGCGCCCACGATTACTGGCCGCCGGTGCCGCATGGCGGCTGGGTGGTCGGCGCCGAGCGCCGGCTCGCCGGGGCTCCGCGATTCGACGGGGGAAGGGTCGTGCCCGAGGGGCGCGCCGAGTCCTTCCGCGTCGAGTCCGGCGTCGAGTCCGGCCCGGCGACGCTCGTCGTCCGCACCGATGTCGACGTCGACGTCGAGCTGGAGGTCGCGGTGGTGCCCGGGGACGCACCGGCGAGCGCGCCGGAGACGCCGGGTCAGCGCCTGGTCGTGCCGGGGCGTGACGACGTTGCCGAGTGGCGCGAGGTGAGCGTGCCGCTCGCGCGCGTGCGCGGCGGAGACCGGGTGGAGGTGCGCGCCCGCCGTGGCGCCTGGCGTAGCTTCCAGATGTGGCTGGTGCGCTAGCCACGGGAGCGGCGGGCGCGTAGCGGCGTTCGCGGCGACGCCGAGGTGACGACGTAGAAAACTCTGGGCGACACGGGGCTCGTGCTAAGTGCGAGAGGTGCCGCGCCTCCCCGCGCTCACCCGAGCCCTCGGCGTCACCGGTCGCGAGGCGGTGGCCTACGCGCGGCAGGCGTGGCTCCTGCGCCACGACCTCGGCACCCCCAGCGTGCCCCCGGCGCGGGCGGGCGACGACGTGGTGGTGCTGCTACACGGCATCTTCGCCAGCGCCGGCGTGCTCCGCCCCTTGCGCGCATCGTTGGAGCGCCGCGCGCGCGTGCACACCACGGCCATCACCTATGCGCCCGGCGCGCGCATCCACCAGGCTGCCGATCGACTCGCCTCGCTGATCAGCCGCCTGCCTGCGGACGCTCGGGTGCACGTGGTCGGGCACAGCCTGGGCGGCGTGGTGGCGCGCTGGTATGCGGAGACGAGCCGCGAGCCGCGCGTCGTGCAGACCGTGTCGCTGGCCAGCCCCTTCGGCGGCGTCCGCGGCGCCCGCTTCCTCGGCGCCTGGGGGCGCGACATCGAGCCCGAGAGCGCCGTGCTGCGCCGTGTGCGGCTGGGCGGCGCCGGTGTGCCGCACCTCTCGGTCATCGCCGCCGACGACGCGGTGGTGCGCGCTCCGCGCTCGCACGCGCTGCCCTCCGGCGACGTGGTCGTCCTCGACGGGTGCGGTCACAACGCGCTGCTCTTCGACGCCGAGCTCATGGCCCTGCTCGAGCGCCGAATCCTCTCCGTGGCGCGCGCGCGCGCGCAGGCTGCCGAGCCGCCGCAGGCGTCCCCCGGCTGAACCTCGAGCGGGATTGCTGCGTCCCGCCGGAACCCGTGGTACTCGGCCGGCCTCCGATGCGCGCCCACCCGTTCCTGGCCACCGGCGTCGCCGCCGGCCTGTGCGCCGGCGCTGCCCACGCCGACAGCTCGGCGTGGATGTTCGTCGGCGGCGGCGTGCTCGGCGGCAAGATGCACGCCGAGGACATGTCCTCCAGCGGCTCGATGACCTTCGACATCGGCGTCGGCACCTCGCCCGACGGCGTGGTGGTGCTCGGCGGCCTGTTCAAGATCGTCCCCGTCTTCGGCTCCGGCACCGACTTCGCGTTCACCCTGCGCGGCGCCACGCACGGCTTCCAGGCCGGCGACTTCGGCCTGGCCATCGATGCCGGTGGGTACGCTCGCTACTGGAACGGCGGCTCGGTGGGCGGCACCGGCGCGGTGGTCCTCGGAGCGCCGCTCGGTCTGCAGCTCTCGCTGCAGGGCCTGGTGGGCACGAACGACGCGATCGGCTTCGGCGCTGTCGCCGGGATCGACTTCCTGCGTCTCACCACGCAGCGCCAGTCGCTGCTCGACTGGTGGCCCAACCCCTCACCGTCGCAGCAGGTCCCGCGCGAGGCAGCCTCGACAGGCGCGAGGCTTGCTGACCGAGCCTCGCGCCGCGCCGCCGCGACGTTCACCTTCTAGGCGAGGCCGCGGGTCCGCTCAGCGCGGCCGCGCGCGGCGGCCAAGCTGCTCCGCGGCGTCGCCGAACTGCGCTGCACCATGCCCGTACGGGAACTCGGCGGTGGCGTCCGTCTCTTCCAGCTCGTGGAAATGCGACAGATCCATGGCCAGGGAGCCATCGGGGAGCTCGCGCAGCATGTCCGCGTGACGCCGCCCCCAGAGGATGGCTGCGTCGAGGTAGGTGTTCTGGGCATGCGTCGGCTGCAGGGTGAGGTCGTCGACGCCGGCCAGGGTGACCAGGAGCTCCACCTCCTCCTCGCGCAGCGATGCGGGGGTCATCCCATGCAGCGGGCTATCGGCGGTGATGGTGTGCATCACCGTCCAGCCGCGGCTGAGCACCGGCGCCCGGCTGCGGGTGAGCGTGAGGTCGATCATGCGGTAGAAGGTCGTGCCCTCGCGCGTCTTCTCGGTGCGCGTCAGCGCCACCCGCAGCTCGGCCTCGATGATGCGGTTGTTGCGATCGTTGCCGACCCGGATCATCAGCGTCGGCACCCCGTCCATGGGGGCGATGGTCGCCCACTGGCTGAACGACACGCGCGCCGCCGAGCGCGAGAACTTGGCGAAGACCAGGCCGGTGACCAGCGCGGTGAGCAGCAGCCCGACCACCGACTCCGCCGTCACCAGCAGGTGCGCGCTGGTGCTGGCCGGACCTCGGTCCTGTCGAGGCTCGATCAGCGCGAGGCGACCGAGGCCGGAGCGGCGGCCCGCTCGCGCAGGGCGCGGCGCACGGTGGCCACCACGTCGTCGAGCGGCACCGGCTTGACCAGGAAGCGGTCGGCGCCCAGCGCGGAGAGGCGCTTCCATTCGTCCGGCCCACCCGAACCGGTGAGGACGATGATCGGCATCGTCGCCGACGACTCGCGCGCGCGCAGGATGGCGGTGAGCTCGATGCCGTCCAGGGTGGGGATGTCGAGGTCGAGGAGCACCACCGCCGGGCGCTTGCGCTCGAAGGCGTCGAGGGCGCTGCGACCGTCGGCCACCAGCTCGATCTCCGCGTCCGGGAACTCCTTGCCGAGCACGGCGCCCAGCACCAGGCGGAAGTCCTCGTCGTCCTCGGCGATCAGGATGCGGTCCGGCTCGTTGGCACCCTCCTGCACGCCGTGCAGCGCGCGGCGCAGGGCGTCCACCGTCGGCGTGCGGTCACTGGGGTCGCCGGCCAGCGCGCGCGCCAGCACCTCGTCGAGCGAGGCGGGCAGCTCGGTGCGCACCGAGCTCGGGGCGCGACCGGGCCGTCGGCCGGCGCAGGATGCGCGCCACCGCCTGCTCGCCCTCGCTGGGGCGCTTGCCGGTGAAGAGCTCGTAGAGGACGCAACCCAGCGAGTAGATGTCGGCGCGCGGGCGCAGGGCCGCGTCCACGTCGAGGTTCTCGGCGATCTCCGGGGCCATGTAAGCGGGCGTGCCCACGATCTCCGGCTTGCTCGGGCCGCGATAGAGCACGGCCAGGCCGAGGTCGGCGACGCGAGGGTGAAGGTCGACGTCGAGGAGCACGTTGCTCGGCTTGAGGTCGCGGTGCACGGTCTCCGCGGCGTGAATGGCCGCCACGCCCTGGCACAGCTCGTCGAGGATGCGGAACGCCGCGGCCACGTCGGGCCGTCCGCCGTGCATGGCCAGCCACTCCTCGAGCGTGCGGCCCTCGACCAGCTCCATCACGAAGTACGGCATCCCCTCGTGCTCGCCGAAGGCGTGGATGTGCAGCACGTTGGGGTGGTTGACGCGCGCCATGGCGCGGGCCTCCGCCAGGAAGCGCTCGTGGAAGTCGGCCCAGGCCAGGTCGGGGCGGATGAGCTTGATGGCCACCCGCCGGTCGAGCCGCTCGTCGTGGGCCAGCAGCACCATGCCCATCGCCCCGGTGCCCAGCGTGCCCAGCACCCGGTAGCACTCGCCGACGACGGTGCCGGGCGAGGGGATGGTGGCGTCGCCGCTGGCGCTGGCGGACGCAGCGGGCGTCGGTGTCGGCGTGACCTCGCCGGCGCGAGCCGCTGGCAGCGTCGCCGCGCAGTCGATGGGGACCTCGGGTCCCTCCACACGCTGTCCCACGATGCGCCGGAGCGTACAGGACACGCCGTGCGAGAGCACGCGCCGAGCGGCCGTGATGACGCCAGCTCGCCGCGAAATCACTCCCCGAGCGGCCCGGTGCGAGCCTGCCTGACCGCCATTTCGGGGACCTCGGAAGTCAGCGGCCCGCGCGCCCGGTTCGGCAGGCGGCCACCCCACGTCCGGCGCGGGATCGGGACGGCGAGCGCGGCGTGCGGTCAGCGTGGGACAGCGGGCTACGCCAGGCGTGCCAGCGCGTCTGCCAGTCGATCGAGGTCGGCGCGGCTATGCCGCTCGGTGACGGCGATGAGCAGCTCCGATCTGCGATCCTTGCTGACGCGACCGAGATCGTAGCCGGCGATGATCTCTTCCGCGTAGAGCTTGGCGAGCAGCGCGCTGGCGTCGCCGCCTCCGCCGTGGCCTCCGAGGTGGCCCGGCACGCGCACCACGAACTCGTTGAAGGTCGGCGCACTGTAGGGGAGCGAGAAGCCGGGCATCGCAGCGATGCGCGACTTGAGGTACTCGGCCTTGGCCAGGCACTGCTGCGCCGCCTCGATGAAGCCGCGCTTGCCGAGCATGCACATCTTGACGGTCAGCGCCGTGGCGCACAGTCCGCTGTTCGTGCAGATGTTGCTGGTGGCACGCTCGCGTCGGATGTGCTGCTCGCGGGTGGAGAGCGTGAGCACGTAGCCCTTGCGCCCGTTCTTGTCGACCGTCTCTCCGCAGAGGCGGCCCGGCACCTGCTGCAGGTACTTGCGGTCGTTGCGGCACGCGAAGAGCCCCACCCCCGGGCCGCCGAACTGGGGCGGCAGCCCGAGCGGCTGCCCCTCGCCGACGGCGATGTCCGCCCCGAGCGCGCCGGGGGACTCGAGCAGCGCCAGGGCGAAGGGCTCGGCCGTGGCGGTGACCAGCAACGCCCCCTTGTCGTGCGCCATCTTGGCGATGTTGCCGACGTCGCCGACGGCGCCGAAGAAGTTCGGGTAGCCCAGCACCACGCACGCCGTCTTGTCGCTGAGGGCCGCGGCCAGGCGGTCGGCGCTGCCGCCTCCGTCGGCCCCGATGGGGATGCGGCGGATGGACTCCTTGCCGGCACCGATGCCCTGCACGTAGGTCTCGATGGTCTGCAGGTACTCGGGGTGCACCCCCTCGCTGACCAAGGTCTCCTCGCGCCCGGTGAGCCGCCGCGCCATGAGCACCGCCTCGGCGGCAGCGCTGGCGCCGTCGTACATCGAGGCGTTGGCCACCGGCAGCCCGAGGATCTCGCTGACGATGGTCTGGAACTCGAAGATGACCTGCAGCGTGCCCTGGGCCACCTCGGGCTGGTACGGCGTGTAGGCGGTGTAGAACTCGCTGCGCAGCAGGAGCTGGTCGGCGGCGGGCGGGAAGTGATGGTCGTAGGCGCCGGCGCCGAGGAAGGAGAGCATCCGCGCTGCGCGGTTCTCCAGGGCCAAGGCCTCGAGGTGGCGCATGAGCGTGGGCTCGTCCACGCCGGGAGGCAGGCCCATCGGCTGCTGCAGACGCGCCTCGGGCGGGATGGGCGCGTAGAGGTCGTCGAGCTTCTCGAGGCCGATGGCCTCCAGCATGCTGGCGATCTCTTGCTCGGTGTGCGGCAGGTAGCGCATGGCGCCTCCGTCCAGGCAGACCTCAGTGGGCTGCGGTCTTGAGGATCTCTTCGTAGGCGCCGCTCTCGAGCAGCTTCTCGACCTCGGCCGGGTCGCTGGGAGTGATGGCGATCATCCAGCCCTGCTCCCAGCAGTCGTCGTTGATGGTCTCCGGCTTGGTCTCCAGGTCCCCGTTGACCTTGGCCACCGTGCCGCTGATCGGCGCGAAGAGATCGCTGAGCGTCTTGACGCTCTCGATGGTGCCGAAGGCCTTGCCCGCGGTGAGCGTGTCACCGGCCTTCACGTCCAGATTCACCAGGGTGATGTCGCCCAGCTGATCGACGGCGAAGGCGGTGATGCCCACCGTCACCTGCCCGCCGACGGCCTTGGCCCACTCGTGGTCCTTGGTGTAACGGCGGTCAGTCTTGACCTCGTTGCTGCCCATCGATGTCTCTCCTCAGCGCGCGTGATCGCGCTTCACGAAGCTCTCTTGTAGAACGGCGTCTTGACCACGACTGCCGCCGCGGTGCGGCCGCGGCAGTCGACGGAGAACTCGGTGCCTTCCTTGGCCAGCGGCGCCGGCAGGTACCCGAGGCCGATGTTCTTGCCCAGCGTGGGTGCCGGGCTGCCGCTGGTGCAGACGCCGATCTTGGCGCCGGATTGGTCGAGGAGCGGGTAGCCGTGGCGGGCGATGCCGCGCCCGGTGACCTCGAAGCCCGCCAGCTTGCGGGTGGGCCCGCTCTCCTTGATCTTGCGCAGGGCTTCGCGCCCGTTGAACTCGCCCTTGTCGAGCTTCACCACCCAGCCCAGGCCGGCCTCGATGGGGTTGGTGGTCTCGTCGATGTCGTTGCCGTAGAGCGACAGGCGCGCCTCGAGGCGAAGCGTGTCGCGCGCGCCCAGGCCGGTCGGCTCGAGGCCGAGCGGCCTGCCCAGGTCGACCAGGGTGCGCCAGAGCTGGCGTGCGTCGCCGGGGGAGCAGAAGATCTCCACCCCGTCCTCGCCGGTGTACCCGGTGCGCGCCACGGTGCAGCGCACGTTGGCCAGCACCGCGTCGCGGAAATGGAAGCTGCCGAGCTCGCCGAGCTTGGGGCCGTCGCCCCCGGCCTGGGCCGCGACCTCGAGGGCCCTGGGTCCCTGCAGAGCGATGAGCGCCGTCTTGTCGGAGGCGTCCTCGAACCCGCACTTGCCGTCGGCGGCGGCCTTGAAGTGGGCGGAGATCTTGTCGCGGTTGCCGGCGTTGCACACCACCAGCCAGCGGTTCTGCTCGATGCGGTAGACGATGAGGTCGTCGAGGATGACGCCGGAGCCGTTGCAGCACACGGTGTACTGCGCCTGGCCGTCGACCAGCTTCTTGGTGTCGTTGGTGACCAGCGAATCGACCACGCTACCAGCGCCCTCACCGGTGAAGATCATCTCTCCCATGTGGGAGACGTCGAAGAGCCCGGCTGCCGAGCGAACGGCCTTGTGCTCCTCGGTGAGCCCCTTGTACTGCACCGGCATCTCCCAGCCGGCGAAGGGGACGATGCGGGCGCCGAGCTCGACGTGCTCGTCGTAGAGGGGTGTGCGCCTCAGCGAGGCGACCGGCGGCGGCTTCGAGGGCACGCGGGCGCGTGTAGCACTGCCAACCTGCGACCGAAAGCAGCTACTGCAGCCGCTTGGGGTCGATCAGTTTGCCGTCGAGCGTCATGCCGTGCTCGCGCATGCGCTCCTCCGGCGTGAGGCCGGGCTTGATGGGCGGCGGCGTCTGGTCGCGTACCACCAGCTCCGTGTCCGCACCTCGCTGCGCGACCTCGATGCGGATCACCGTCTTGTCGTCGCCGGCCTTGAGCTTGGCCCGGGTGAACACCGTCTTGGCAGGACCGGTCTCCACGGCGTCGGCGACCACGCGCTCGCGCACATAGTTGGCGACATGCTCCGGTGACATGGCGCCGGTGGCGAAGACCGCGTCGGGGAACCTGGCGGAGATGCGCATGTGGCGTGGCAGCGGCAGGCCGAACGCGCGCTCCTGGCCCTCCGCCAGCTCGCCCGGCCGGAGCTCGTCCGGCGAGGCGGGCGCCGGGGCCGCCGCGGCCTGCGGCGGTGCGTCGTCGGCCTTCTTGCCGCAGGCGCCGAGCGTCAGCGCGAGCGCAAGCGTCGCGGCGCGAGACGCGCATCGCAACGTCGACGGGCGGGAGCACGCGGCGTCCACGGTCACTCCACGATGGACGCCCAGGAGTCGAAGCGCGTCGTCTCCCGCGGGCGCGGCAGCGTCTGGGTCTTGCTGTTGGTCACCGAGCCGTTCTGCGCCGTGCCTCCCTGGCCGGTCTGGAAGACGAGCTGGAACTCGGCGGTGCTCGAGGAGTCGATGGCGGTGTGCGTGCCCAGGTAGGGATCGTTGAAGGTCGTCGTGTCCCGGCAGGTCGGCGTCTGGGTGACGGCGACGCCGAAGACCATCACCCCGGGGTCCTGCGCCTGCTCGGTCACGGCCGTGTTCGGTGCCCCGACCGGGTCGGGGATGTAGCGGCCCACCGGGCGGGGACCGCCGCCGCTCGGCGTGGAGGCCACGTAGTCGACGCCCCAGATGCTGCCGCTGCCCTTGTCGCAGGAGGTGGTGGTTCCGGTCGGCGTGAAGGTGGCGAAGTAGGCGATGGAGTTGAACAGGGAGATGGGGCCCGTCACGCGCTTGCCGTTGGCGAAGGGCAGGAACCAGTTCACATCGAGCTTGTAGCTGGTGAAGCCGTTGGGCTTCTCGATGATCGACCAGACGCGGCCCATGACGTCGGGGCTGGAGGTGAAGAGCTCCTGGTCGCCGGTGGAGAAGAGGATGATCTGGTTGCCCACGCCATCGACGCCGACGATGGAAGGCGTCTGGATGGGCTGACCCTTGCTGGCGGAGTCGGTGCCCAGCGAGTACCCGTCCCAGGCGATGCGCGCCGTCCACGCCGTCGGGTCCTTGGAGGAGAGGTCGACGCGCCACAGGGTGCCGTCGGCGTCGCCGACGTAGACGCGGTTGGCGACCTGGCCGGGGCCGGAGGGATAGGCCACCGGCACGCCGGTGATCGGTGAGTCGAAGTAGCCGCTCTTGTAGTCGGTGCCGTCGACCAGCCCGTTGGCGGTGGGGCCGTCGTTCTGGTGACCGCGCAGGTGCATGAGGATCTCGCCCGTGTCGATGCGGGCGATGGTCAGCGAGCGCGCGGCGCCGCGCTTCCAGCAGCGCACCTTGTTGCGGGGCGGGTAGCTGGAGCTGATGTGGGTGAAGTCGGTGGTGCGGCGGTTGATGTCCAGCGCCGCCGGGCAGGCGCTGAGCGGCTCGCCCGAATACCCGCCGGGAAGGATGGCCACGGCCACTTCCTCGATCGCGCTGCCGTTCTGGAGGGCAACGGTGGCGATGGTCGGCGTCCCCGAGTTGCGGCCGAAGAGGGGCCGACCGTAGATCGAGGTCGACAGCTGCCAGAGGAAGATCGGCTGGGTGGGGTCGGTGATGTCGAGCGCGTAATAGTAGCCGCCGCCGCGCCCGCCGCCGGCCACCAGCACCGTCCGCCAGCTGCCGCTGCCGGACTGAGCCTGGCCCGAGCTGCGCGAGAAGACCACGTCCTTGATCACCGGGGCGCCGTCGAGGAGGTACTGCTGGGTGTGGTCGTACTGGCTGAGGATGCCGGGCAGCACGTACGGCGGCATGAAGGCCCAGACCTCGTTGTTGTTCTGCGAATCGACCTTGCCGTAGGTGGCGGTCTCGTTGGCCTTGTTGGAGGCCACCCGGAAGCCATGGAGCTGGCCGTCGGTGGTGCCGGTGTAGAGCATCGTCGGGCGCTCCGCCTGGGTGTTGGCGAAGGCGGCGTACGCCTCGTCACGGAGGAAGGCGGTCGGGGTGCCGACCAGCGCGGGTGTGGAGTGGAAGATGGCACCGAACTCCTCGCCGTCGCGACTCGGCTTGCCGCCGCCGGTGGGCTCGCCCAGCTGCCAGCGCATCACCTGTTCGGCGCACGTGGCGGAGGTGGCGGACGGCCCGGCGAGGTTGGCGGCGGTGCACGCCGCCGGCACTGGCACCATGTTCATCGCCGCCGGGTTGCCCTGCATGGTGGTGATGATGGCGCTCGCCGAGCTCGGCGGGCCGCCGTTGGCGCCGTTGGTGGCCACGCCCGAATACATGCCGAAGCCGTCGTCGCTGACCAGCTTGGGGCGGATGCTGAAGCGCGAGTGGATGGTCTCCTTGACGTCCTCGGAGTCGGTGTCCGCCGCGGTACCGTCGGCGGGGTCGCTGAGGTTGTTGGGGACGACGGTGAGGAAGCGCCGCGCCGGCGTGCCGCTGTTCAGGTTGTCGACGAAGTTGTCGCCGCGCGAGGCGTCGATGTCCTTGAGCACCGGCTCCTTGGGGACGCCCTCGCAGACGTAGCGCTTGCGCTCCAGGTTGCCCTGCCAGAGGTCGCCGGGCGAGGCGTAGAAGGAGGTGTTGAACGAGTACGAGGCCGCCGGCGCGTTGCCCTGGGCGCCGCTACCGGTGACGCTGGCCGAGGTGAACACCGGGTAGGTGCGGCTGTCGCTGCCGACGGCGAGCTTGGAGAGCACGTCGGAGAGCGCGTCGGAGAGCTCCGAGCCGTTGGCGGCGAAGTAGGCGCGGTCGGTGCCGCCCTCGTAGGCGATGCGCGACAGGGTGCAGCAGGCCTTGAGGGGGCCGGTCGCCGTGCCGCAGTAGGAGCCGGTGATCTGGGCCTCGGTGAGCGTCTTGCAGTCGAAGCCCGGGCCGGAGGTGACGCCGAAGCCGACGGCAAAAGTCTCCACCGGCCGGGTGGGGTCGTTGGCCAGGTCGCGGGCGATGACCTCGGGCAGGTCGTAGGGGCAGCTGCCGCTGGCCGCTGCGCACTCCGGGCGCATGTCGAGGTTCGGCTCTCCGTCGGAGAGGATGATGATGTACGTCTTGCGGCAGCCGCCGATGGAGAAGATGTCGTTGAGGACGTTGCCGAGCGCGTCTTCCTGCAGGTACGTCTTGGCGTCGCGCAGCATGCCGGCGATGGGGGTGGCGCCGTAGGGGCGCGTCGCCAGCAGCGTCTGCTGGATGCGGTCGTTGGCCTGCACGATGTCGCTGAGCGGCGCATCGGCGGCGTTGAAGTTGACCAGGCCACCCTCCCACGATGGGGCGGCGGAGTTGCGCGCGCCCACCTCGTGTCGCACCGCCGAGCAGGCCGGAAGCTGGCCGTTGGCGCCGCCGTCGTTGACCAGCTGCCAGTTGAGGAAGTAGCTCCAGTTGCCCGCCACGCCGCCGGTGTTGTCCGGCACCAGGCCGCTCAGCGCGCGCCCGGTGTGGCCGTCGGGCAGCGTGTCGAAGGTCATCATCGAGAAGCGGACGCGCTCCTTGTAGACGTCGAGCAGGCCGTCATCGAGCTGCGACAGGGTGCAGGTGCCGGCGGCGTTGTTGTACGGGTGGTACCTGGGCGCGCTCCAGTAAACGTCCACCGGCGGAGGGAGGAGGGGGATGCCGCTCGGGTTCTGGGTGCCGGCGCCTGCGGTGCAGGTGCCGGAGAGGATGCGGTGGTAGGGCAGATAATAGCCCTGATCGTACGGAGGGACCGGCGGCGAGCCCGGCAGCGAGTACTCGCTGAGGAAGGCGGCGCTGTCGCGCGGCTGCGCGTAGCAGGAGAAGTTGTTGACGGTGCCGGTGAGCGTGGAGACCAGCGTCGCCCAGCGGTTCATCGGGGTCGGGGTGCCGGGCACGCAGGTGGCGCCGGCGTTCTCGGGGGTGCGCCCGTCGGCCATGTTCTCCATCGACCCCGAGCTGTCGATGAGGAGCAGGACATTGGGGAGCGGCCGGCTCAGCTCCAGCTGCGCGCGGGCGGCGCCGGCGCCGAGCGTGGCGGCGGCCACCAGGGGGGAGGCGAGAAGCAGTGTGCGCAGCCTGGGCATGATGTCCTACTTCTTCAGCGGGCCGACGATGAGGTGGGCCCGCGAGGTCTCGATGCTCGCCGCCGAGCGCTGCTCGGTGACGCTGCCCGGCGGGCGAACTTGCCCCGTGGCGTGCATGGTCACCGACATGAACTGCACCTGCGCCGCACCAGCCGAGGTGAGGTCGAGGCCGGCCACCGGCGGGCTGGCCGGGGCGAGGTCGGTCATCTCCACCAGGAAGCCGGCCTCGAGGTTGCCGTGGCCCAGGCTGCCGGCGACGGGGTTGGCCGGGTCGCTGACGTCGGTGGGCGTCAGGAACACCGCGCTGCTCGTCTCCTTCGTGAGCTGCTGCTGCAGGTCCTGCGGGCCGAAGAGGTAGCAGGTGTGATTGCTGACCAGCGAGGTGGTGTTGCCGGTGCGGATCACGCCCTTGCACTTGCAGTCGAGCACGGTCACGCAGTTGTCCGACTTCTTCATGTCCTCCACGTAGGCGTCGCGCCGGTTGGTGGAGAGCTCGGCGGCCGCGGCGAGCATGGCGTAGTCGGTGATGAAGTGGGTCTGCGACATCTGGCGGCTGTAGCCGCTGACCGTGGTGGAGAGGATCGCCGAGCGCACCGCGAAGAGACCGACGCCGGTGAGCATGGTGATCACCAGCACCACGATGAACACCGCGGCGCCGCGCTGGCGGGCGCGCGCGGTGCGGGCGGCCTGCGCCGCGGTCCAGTCCAGCCTGCGTGTCATCAGTCCCACGTCACACCTGCTTGATTCGGCAGCGCCACCTCGGCCTGAAGGGTGCGCATGCGCGCCCAGTTCAGCTCGCCCGGCACGCTGGTGAGCGCGAAGCGGCCCAGCGCGCCCACCGGTCCGGCGGGGATCTGCTGGTTGCGGTCGGGTACCCGGGCGCGCGTGGAGAAGCGCACCGAGATGGCGCGCACCCGGTTGGGGCGTGCGGTGATGTTGGTGATGTTCGCGACCTCCCCGTAGCCGGCGGCGTCGCCGATGTCGCGGCGGGTCACGGTGGGGTTGATCCCGTTGACCGCGGTGCTGATGACCCCGAACTTCAGGTCGACGGCGTACTCGGCGACCACCTCCAGGGTGGCCAGGTTGGCGTTGGTCTCGGTGCTGCTCTCGATCTCCGTGCCGTCGGCGGCCAGCTCGACGCGGACCAGCTCGGTGCGCCCTGGCTGGCTGGCCGACGTCGGGTCGCCGTCGCCGGAGAGGGAGCGCTCGACGGCACCAGCGGGCGGGGCCACCAGGGTGCCGAACCGCGCGTGCCCGCGCAGGTTGCGGAGGGCGTACTTCACGCGCGAAACCGGGTTGACGAGGAGGCCGGTGGCCAGCCCGCTCCAGCCGCAGGTGTTGCTGGGCGTCTTTTCCGGGACGGCCGGCATCGCGGCGAGGGTGATGAGCACCTCGTTCACGTCGAGGCCGGCGCGCGTCACCGTGCAAGCGCTGATCAGGCCGTACTCGTGACGTCCCGAGCTGTCGACGATCCGCAGGAAGCGGCCGACCCGGAAGATGCCCACGTTCGGTGCGGTCGCGGTCGCGCAGATCGGCTCGCCGCCCTGGATCTCGGCGGAGAGCGCGCGGGCGGTGGGGCCGCTGTCGAGCTGCAGGCGCACGGAATAGGTGCCGCCTGACTCGCGGGCGATGTTGCGCACCGCGAACTGCTCGGTGGTCGAGAAGGCGCCGCCGATGATGATGCTGTCCGGCGACAGGTTGTTGGGGGCCCCGGTGCTCTGGGTCAGGTTGCCGCTGGCCGGGTCGGTGGACGAGCCGTTGGCGGTGATCTGCACGCCGGCCAGGGAGTTCATGCCCGCTGTCCAGTTGGCGTAGTCACCGCACACGAAGGGGTCACGCTTGACGTGCGGTGACGACATGAACGCCGCGCGCTGGATGTCGCCGGCCAGGCGGGACATCCCCAGCCCGGCGGAGATCTGCGCCGAGGTGATGCGCGCCTCCTGCTGGAAGGCGCGCGAGGCGTTGCGCGCCAGCACCATCGCCGCGGCAGAGATCATCAGCCCGGCGGTCATGGCCACCATCAGCTCCACCAGGGTGAAGCCGCGCTCGGCGCGCCGCGCGACAGAGGAGCGTCGCCGGTTCATGTGGGGTTCACCGTGTTGAAGACGCCGGTGGCCACCTGGATGATGCCGTACACGTCGCTGTCGCCACCGATGGTGGCCGGGTCGGTGTCGCACGCCACCGGCATCCCGCTGCGCCGCCAGAAGACGCGGACCTCGGCGCGGATCAGGCTCGGGTAGATGCGCACCATGCGCAGGTGGGTGCAGAATGCGCCCAGGCCGCCGGTGCCGGGATAGATGTCGCGGCCCTCGATGTCCGCCCAGGCCGAGCCGCCCGGCGAGGTGCTGGTGGGCACGAGCCAGGCGCCGGGCGGTGGCGAGGACAGCTTGAGCCAGGTGGTGTCGGAGAGGTCGCTGCCGGTGATCGGGTTGTTCCACATCGCCGCGTCGGCGCGCAGGCGCTCCGCCCAGGTGACGGCGATCTGGTTGGCGGTGGCGATGTTGCGCGCGTTGGTGACGCTCTGCAGCGTGATCTTCTGCAGGGCGATGACGCCGCTGGCGCCGATGGCCAGCAGGGCCAGGGCGACGGTGACCTCCACCGCGGTGTAGCCGCGCGCCAGCGCGCGCCTGGGACCGAGGGCGCTCACAGGAGGAGTCTCGCCACACCGTTGGGTGGGATGAAGACGCGGCGGTTCACGCTGGTCTTGGTGTTGACCACGTTGACCTCGGAGACGGAGAGCATCGGGGTGAAGGCGTCGGTGGGCAGGTTGCGCTGGAAGGTGCGCCCCCGCGGGGTGAAGCAGGTGTCCTGGCGGGTGACGCCGCCAACCATGGTCACGCCGGCCAGCGAGAAGTAGCCGAGCGTCGGCTGGAGCACGGCGATGCGCTGCGAGAAGCCGCTCGCCGAGAAGCCCACCAGGCAGCTGGAGACCGGAATGGCGTCGGTGGTGGAGGTGATGGCCTCGAAGACCTCGAAGATGGGCGTCGAGCCCGTCCCGCCGGTGCTGTTCCAGCGCACCATCACCGCGCCGCCGCGCCCCATCGAGCGCGCGCGCCCCATGCGATACAGCTCGGCGATGGCCTGCGCGGAGCGGTTGACGCGACGGTCGCGCATCACGTCCACGAAGCTCGGCGAGGCGACCGCGGCGAGGATGCCGATGATCACCAGCACCGCCAGCAGCTCCATCATGGTGAAGCCGCGCTTCGCGGCGCGGCGCGGCGAGCGGCAGAGCGTGCGCCGTCGCTGCGCGAGCTGCGGCACACCGTCGCCCACCGTCGGCGCGCCTTCCACACCCTGTAGCTGCTGCACCTGGCGCATGATCGTCTCTCTGGAAGATCGGTCGGATGAGCCGCTTCTCGAGTCCGCGGAACGTGGTGCGCAGTGCAAGGCGCAAGGCTACTGGCAAGCCCCATGCCTCTGCTGCAGCATCGCCGGACGCAGCCGAACGCGGCGGCTTGCACGCGCGCCGCCTCGACGAGGCGCGCAGGACCACTAACGATTGCGGCGGTATGAAAAAAGGTGCTAGCTCGCCTTCCGATGCGCCTCCGAGCGATGACCGCACCTCTCGTGGTTGGCCTGCTTCTCGCCGCGGCCGGCTGCCAGGATGACAAGCCGCAGGCCACCCCGCCCCCGGGGCCGCCGCCGCCGGCGTCCTCCGCCAAGGCGGCGACCTGCGCCGGCGGGGGCGGGACGATCAGCGACAAGGTGAGTGCCCCGTTCTTCCCCCAGACGGTGGGCGACGTCTGCCTCGACCCCAACGGTGGGGAGAAGACGTTCGGCGAGCAGGCGACGCTCCAGCTCGATCAGATCTGCGACCTCTTCGACGGCGAGTGCGAGATCTACAAGGGCTTCAACGTGCGCCGGGTGGTCGAGGCGCGCTACGTGGACGGCAAGGGCTCGCCGGCGACCATCGATATCTACCTATCGAAGTTCGCCACCAGCGAGGCGGCCTACGGCATGTTCACCAAGCGGGTGGTCGGCGACAACGACCCGGCCAGCGAGGACACCCCCAAGGCGCTGGAGGGCGGCGGCGCCGCGGCCCTGGGGCTCGGCAACGCCTACCTGTGGCGCGGGGCGTACCTGGCGGAGATCACCTACAACGACGAGGCCGCCACCGAGCCGGTCATCAAGGCGGCCGGCGCCAAGCTCTTGCCGCCGCTGGTCAAGCAGATGGGCGACAAGCTGCCGGGTGAGACGGCGCCCCCGGGCCCGGTGGCCCTGCTGCCGAAGGACGGCATGGTCCCGCTCGGCGTCCGCTACGTGACCAAGGACGTCCTCGGGGTGGAGGGCGTCGGCGGCGGTGCCTTCGGCTACTACAAGGAGGGCGACGATCGCTGGCGGGTGGCCAGCATCGCCCGCGCCGACGCCGAGCAGGCCAAGGACGTGCTCGCCAGCTTCGCCAAGGCGACCGGCGCGACCAAGGAGAAGAACGTCGGTGAGGGCGCGGTGCGCCTTTCCATCAAGGAGTCGGAGGGCGTGCCCACCGAGTGGGTGTTCGCCCGTGTCGGCAAGAGCGTGATCGGCATCGGCGACGAGCCGCGCGTGCTCAAGGCTGGCATGACCGCCGACGAGATGGCGAAGGTCAGCCTGACCAAGGACGAGAAGCTCGAGCGGCTCAAGAAGATCCTGCCCGCTCCCTGAGCGGCGCCCCGCGCCGAGCGGCTGAGCGGGTGAAGGAGATCTTGCCCGCTCGCCGCCGTCGAAAATGACGAAGCGGCGCGTGCCCGGTGGGGCGCGCGCCGCTCGTGACCTCTCGTGGTGGGGGAGAGGCGCGCTACTTGGTGCGCAGGATGACGTGGTAGCCGAAGGGCGTCTCCACGACGTCGCTGA
>JBBJMR010000122.1:0-23912 GCA_037720395.1 Polyangiaceae bacterium | reverse complement strand
ATCAGGTAGTCGTGCAGCTGCGGGACGGCGCCGTGCATCTAGTCCCCGGAGAGGGCTCGCGCCCTCTCCCCCCACGGAAGCAAGTTCCGCGAGGCCCCCCACACCCCGCGCTGCCCGCGCCGACTGCGACCACCGCCCGCCACCGAGGCCGAACGTTGTCTTGACCACCACGTTTGCATTGCGAACCTCCTCACGCGAGACGATCGACGAGGGTGCGCGGCTGGACCTCGGCGGTCCCGGGCGCGGCACGCACCAGGCGATGGTGGAGCAGCTGCGTGGAGAGCACGCCCACGAGGGCCATGTTGTCGGTGTTCGAGAACTGCGCCTCGTCCTTGCGCGCCTGGCACTTGGCCCACAGCTGCGCCACCGCGCGCGGATCGAAGACGCCGGCGTCGGCCACGGCGCGCTCGGCCAGCACCTCGTGCACCCAGCCCGGGATGGCCGGGCTCACGAAGGAGAGCGCGTCTGGCGCCCGGTACGGCTGCTTCTTGCGACGCAGGATGCCGGGCGGGACCAGGCCGCGGCTGGCGCGCTTGAGGACGTGCTTCTCGTCGAGCACGCGCAGCTTGTACTCGGCGGGCAGCGTGTTGGCGAGGGTGACCACGTTGGCGTCCAGGAAGGGGAAGCGGCCCTCCACCGAGTGCGCCATCAGCATGCGGTCGCCCTGCGAGGAGAGCAGGTACCCGGAGAGCAGGGTGCGCACCTCGAGGTATTGATCCTGCGCCAGCGGCGCCCAGCGCGCGAAGTCGGCGGGCAGATCGGCGAGCAGGTCGGCGGTGACGTCGCGGCCCGCCGTGGCGGCGCGCTGCTCGGCGCTGAAGAGGCGCTTGAGCGCGCCGGTGGTGTGCCAGCGCGTCCCGTGCGCGAAGCCGGGCGCGGCGGCGCGACCGAGCTCGCGACCGAAGAACTGCCGCGCCATGGCCTGCTGGGCGACCGGCGACAGCGACAGGTACGGGTAGAGGCGCTCCAGCAGGCGTGGCCGCGACTTCGAGGTCGGGTGCCTGGCCCAGAAGCGGCGCACCTTGCCCTCGCGGAAGATGTCGTAGCCGGCGAACATCTCGTCGGCGCCCTCGCCGGTGAGCACCACCTTGATCCCGGCGTCGCGCACCAGCCGGGAGAGCGCGAAGAGCGGCGCCGGTGCGGTGCGCAGGATGGGGCGCTCGGTGTGCCACACCACGTCGGGGAAGCTCTCGGCGATGTCGCGACGCGAGACGATGACCTCGTGGTGCTCGCTGCCGAGCTCGGCCACCATGGCGCGCTGGAACTCGGTCTCGTCGTATTCCGCGTCCTCGAAGCGCAAGGAGAAGGTGCAGAACTTCTCGCCCTTGGCGCGCAGCCCGAGGGCGGCCACCAGCGAGCTATCCAGCCCGCCGGAGAGGTAGCTGCCGACGGGCACGTCGGCGCGCAGCATGCGCAGGCTGGTCGCGTCGTCGAGCGCCTGGCGCACGGCCTGCGTCGCCTCCTCCAGCGTGCCGGAGAAGCCGCCCTGCCGGCGCCCGTCCTCGCCGAGCAGCGGGTAGCGCGCCTCCCAGAAGGCGCGCTCCTCGACGCGGCCGCCCTGGTAGATGCGCACGTGCCCCGGCACCAGCTCGCCGATGCCGGCGTAGACACCCTGCGGCGGGACGATGGTCCAGAAGGTGAACGTCTGCTCGATGCCCAGCGGATCGAAGGCCCGCGGGATGCTCGGGTCGCCGGCGAAGATGGCCTTCACCTCGCTGGCGAAGAGCACCCTGCCCTGCGACTCGCAGACGTGCAGCGGCCGCACCCCGAGGCGGTCGCGCGCCAGGATCAGCGCCGGCGCGCGCCCCGGCCGCGTGTCCCAGAGGGCGATGGCGAACTGCCCGTTGAAGCGCGCGAACGACGCCTCGCCCCACGCCTCCCAGGCGTGGACGATGACCTCGGTGTCGCTCCTCGTCCGGAAGCGGTGGCCCAGGGCCTCGAGCTCGGCGCGCAGCTCGAGGTAGTTGAAGATCTCTCCGTTGAAGACCACCCACACGTCGTCGCTGGCGTTGGCCAGCGGCTGCTGCCCGGTGGACAGGTCGATGATCGACAGGCGCGCGTGCGCCAGGCCGGCGCGCGCGTCGCGGTAGACGCCGAACTCGTCGGGCCCGCGGTGGTGGAGCGCCGCGGCCATCCGCCGCAAGGCGGCGAGGTCGGGCGGCTCACCGTCGGCCTCGGACCTGTCGAACGTCCGCCCGGAGCCCTCGGATCGGTCGAGGCGGACGATGCCGGCGATGCCGCACATGATCAGCGGTTGGCGAGGTCGTCGCCCTGAGCCAACGGCGAAGGGCCAAGGACCGGCTCCACCAGGAGCGGCGGGGTGTGCAGGTAGCGCGTCGCGCGCCGCTTGCTGTCGATGTCCTTGAAGACGCGGGCCACCTGCTCCGCGCTCAGCCCGAGCGCCTCGGTGCACTGCTCCGGCGCCACGCCATGGTTCCTGGCGTAGAGGCAGAGGTCCATCTTGTCGTAGGGCAGCGCGAAGTAGAACTCGTCCTGCCCCTGCGGCATGGAGAAGGTGTCGGTGGTCGGCGGGCGGCTGCAGATCTCCGCCGGGACGCCGAGGTGCGCGGCCAGCGCGTAGACCTGCGTCTTGTAGAGGTGGGCGATGGGCTTGAAGTCGGCCAGGCCGTCGCCGCCCTTCACGAAGAAGCCCTGGTCGTACTCGAGGCGGTTGGGTGTGCCGGCCACCGCATAGTTCAGGCGGTCGGCGTGGAAGTACTCGGTGAGCTTGCGCAGCCGCTGCTTGTAGTTGGTGGCCGCCACCAGGCCGAGGTAGGCCGCCAGCGGCAGGCGCGCGGTCTTCGTCTCGCCGCTCGGGCTCTCCACGGTGAGCTGGGAGACGTTGAGGCGATCGCTCTCCAGGATGCTGGGGAGCGTGATCTTGCACTTCCAGCCGTCGCCGTACTCCGGGAAGACCATGCGGATGGCCGTGTTCTGCCGCTCGTAGCAGCCGGCGGCCTGGAGCGCGGGCCCGATGTCCTCGAGGATGCCCTCGATACCGGCGGCCTCGGCCATGGCCTTGCCCAGGCGCAGCGAGTCGCCGGACGAGTCGCGCTCGGGCATGAACAGCCCGACGACCCGTTCCTTGCCCGCGGCGCGCGCGCACAGCGCGGCGACCACCGAGCTGTGGCTGCCGCCCGACAGGCCGAGCACCGCGCCCCGCCGGCGCAGCAGGCCGAGCTGGTTGCGGATGGACTCCTCGATGCGCGCGGCGACGCTCGGTGCGTCGATGGCCAGCACGTCTCGTCTCAGCACCTGGGTACCCTCGTTGATCCACGGCACCATCCCGGCGCCATGCCGCCCGGTATCCCGGGCGCACTCTTGCGAACGCGACACGGTACTTGCCCCCGCACGCTCCGTCGAGCAGATCGGGGCGGTATGCCCGCGCACCGCGCCCTGCTCGCCGGCCCTGCGACGGGCGCGCGCGCCGGCGCCGACAGCGGCGGCGTTTGCGCGGTGCACGGGGACGCGTGGGCCCGCCAGGCCGGTCACCGCGCCGCGTCTGCGCGCCGGGCCTCGCCGCCGCGCTGGCCGGGACAGCAGCGGGGTGCGTCCAGGCGACGGTGGAGACGCCAGGCCCGCCGCCCCGCCCGCTGGGGGCCACAGAGACACCGCCGCCCGCGCCCGGCGCGGCTGCGCAGGGCGGCGGCCCGCGCTTCGTGCGCACGGCGTCGTCGGACGAGTGGGTGAAGGCCACGTTCTTGATGCAGCCCGCCGACGCGCGCGTGCTCCTGGTCGGCTCCGCGTCCAGCGCGGCGCCCCCGCGCATTCGCGTGCCCAAGCTGGCGCTCGGCTCGAGGCCCGTGGCCGGCGAGGCCACGCCCCCCGCCGACCTGGTGGACCTGCCGGTGGCGCGCACCTTCGGGTCGTTGCAGGAGGCCGCCGACGCGGCGCAGGGCGGCGACGTGGTGGCGGTGATGCCCGGGCGCTACGCGGGCTTCTCGCTGGAGGGCAAGGCCTCGGCCGGCGACGGGCGCTACATCCGCTTCGGCGCCCTGGGCGCGCCCGGTGAGGTGACCATCGAGCGCCCCTCGCCGCGCCACCGCGACTGGTTCGTCTACGTGCACGCCGCGCACCACGTGGTCATCGAGGGCTTCCACCTCGCCGGCGACGGCCGCGCGCGCGCGGCGATCATGCTCGACGGTGACTTCGGCCAGACGAGCCGCCTCGTGCACCACGTGGCGCTGCTCGGCAACTACGCACACCACTTCCGCCGCTGGGGTCTGCACGCCACCGACACGCACACCGTCCTGGTGCAAGACAGCGTCTTCGCCCACTCCGCCGAGGAGCACTCGGCCTACGTGTCCGACGGCTCCGACAACTGGGTGCTGCGCCGCAACGTCTTCTTTCGCAGCCACGCCAGCGGCCTGCAGATCAACCTCGACCCGGTGGCCTCGCTGGACACGGTGCGGGAGCACCCGGCCTTCGCCGGCTGGCCGGACGGCCCGCCCACCAGAGGCTGGGCGACCGCGCTCGTCGCCGAGGCGACGCGCAAGTTCGGCGAGCACGGCTTCCCGGACGGGCGCGGGGTGAACTTCATCATCGAGGACAACGTGATGTACGGCCACGGCGCCGGCGGCGCCGCGGCGCTCAACCTGGCCGGCCTGTCCGATTCGCTCATCCAGAACAACGTCATCTACGGCAACGTCGCCGGTGGCATCGCCCAGTGGGATGACGGCAACCCCTTCGACGAGGAGGCGGTGAAGCCGGACAAGCCGCAGCCTCCGCCGCCGGACGCGACCCCGCTCTTCGGCTGTCGCAACAACATCGTGCGCAACAACACCGTGCTCATGGACAGGACCGGCCGCTACGCGCTGCAGAGCCGCAACGGCAGCAGCGGCACGCGCGCCGTCAACAACGTGCTCATCAACGACTCGCCGTCGTCGATCGAGGTCGACCACGCCAGCATCCCCGGCTTCGACGGGCACCACAACGTGGTCCACGAGGTGGCCTACGACGAGGTGGCGCCGGACCTGCGCCTGCTGGCCAGGTCGGCGCCCGACGGCCCGCAGAACCGCACCGGCATCACCCGCGCGCGCTTCGCCGCCGAGGTGGTGCGCTATGGCGAGGAGCCGTGGCTGCTGCTCGAGGGCAGCTGGTTCCGCCTCAACCCGGCGCGGCCCGACTTCCGGCCCCGCCCCGGCTCGGCGCTGCTCGCCGGCAAGGGCGACGCCGCCGAGCTACCACCGCGCGACTTCACCGGGCGCGCTCGCCGCGCCGCGGACATCGGAGCGCTGGCACCGTGAGCGCGACCGGAGCCGTCGCCTCCGCCGGTGGAGACGCTGCGCCCGGCACGCCCGGGCGCAAGCTCCGCGTCGCCGTGCTCACGCCCATCTGGCCGAACGAGCACGAGCCGCTCCTCGGTCCTTACAACGTGCTCCAGCTCGGCAAGCTGCGGGACCGCATCGAGGTCGAGGTGCTGTGCGCGGTGCCCTGGTTCCCGATGTCGGCGCGCACCGGTCAGCCGCCGCGCGCTGCCATGCTCGCGGGACTGCCCGATCGCGCCGACGTGCAGGGGATGCCCACGCGCTACGTGCGCCAGCTCTACCTGCCGCGTCTCGGTCTGCCCATCGCCGTGCCCCTGCTCGGCGCCTCGCTGGTGCCGCACCTCGGCGTCGTGCGCCGCGCCGACGTGGTGCTCGGGACCTGGGCCTACCCGCACGGCTGCGCGGCGGTGGCCCTGGCCGAGGCGCTCGGCAAGCCGGCGGTGGTCAAGGTGCACGGCTCCGACGTGAACGTGATCGCCAGGCACCCGGCGGCGCGCCTGGTGATGAGCCAGCTCCTGCCGCGCGCGCGGGCGATGGTCACCATGTCGCGCGCGCTCGGCGACGAGCTGGCGGCCATCGGCGTGCCACGCGACCGCATCCACCTGGTGCAGAACGGCGTGGACACGGCCGTCTTTCACGCGCGCGACCGGGCCGAGGCGCGCCGCGCGCTCGGCGTCCCCGCCGACGCGCAGCTGGTGCTCTTCGTCGGCTCGCTCAAGCGCGAAAAGGGCGTCTGCGACCTGCTCCAGGCCTTCGCCGAGGTGCGCGCCACGCGCCCGAGAGCGCGCCTGGTGCTGCTCGGCGAGGGCCCGGCGCGCGGCGACGTCGAGGCCGCGCGCGCCACGCTCGGCGAGGCGGTGCACGCGCCCGGCGGCGTTCCGGCGGCGGTGGTCGCCGACTGGCTGGCGGCCTGCGACGTCTTCACGCTCCCCAGCTGGATGGAGGGCCAGCCGAACGTCGTCCTCGAGGCCCTGGCTTGCGGGCGGCCGGTGGTCGGCAGCCGCGTGGGTGGCATCCCCGACGCGCTCGAGGATCTCGAGGCCGGCATGCTGGTGCCCGCCCAGGACCCCGCTGCGCTGGCGGCGGCGGTCGGCGCGGCGCTCGAGAAGCGCTGGGACGTGGACGCCGTGCGTCGATCGGCGCCCGGCTCCTGGGAGCAGAGCGCCGACGCGCTGTGGCGGGTGATCCGCGACGCGCACGCGGCGCGCGATCGACCACGGTAGCGCGGCCGGCGATCGGGCTGCAGCTTCCGGGCGCCGAGCGGGCGTGTTACGCCGCGCCGGCATGGCCGGCGTGAGCGGGATGGATGGCAGCGACGTCGACGCCATCGTCGACCTCTGGCAGCGCGCCTTCGAGCGCGACCCCGCCGCCTCGCGCGCCAAGGTGCGCGCCTATTTCGTGGATCTCTTCTGTGACGGGCCGCTCGTCGCCGCCGATCTGCCCAGCTTGGTCGCGCGCAACGACGCCGGGCGCATCACCGGCTTCCTCGGCGTGCTCTGCCGACGCATGGTGCACGAGGGCGTGTCGATCCGCGCGGCCGTCGCCACCCAGCTCATCGCCGAGCCCGGCCCCAGGAACGCCTTCGTCCCCTTCCAGCTCCTGCGGAGGTTCCTGGCCGGCCCGCAGGATCTGTCGCTGAGCGACGGCGCCAACGATCTCTCGGAGCGCATCTGGGGTCGCCTCGGGGGTCAGGCGGCGCGCCTCTACAGCATGGAGTGGCAGCGCACGCTGCGCCCGGTGGAGTCGCTGGCCGGGCGCCTGGCGGTCAGGGCCGGCGCGCCGCCGTGGCTCGGCGCCCTGGTGGCGCCGGCGCTGGAAGTGATCGACTCCGCCACGGCGCGGGTTCGCCGCATGACCCCGCACGGGACGCGGGTGCCGGTGCCGGTGCCGCACCAGGACGCCACCGCGGCCGAGCTCTGCGACTGCCTGCTGCGCAGCGGGCAGAGCCTCGCCCTGCGGCCGGACCTCGAGGTGCAGACGCTGGAGTGGGTGCTGCGCAAGACGGCCGAGTCGCGCCGCTTCGGCGAGCTACGCCGGGTCGAGGTCACCGACGACGCCGGCTCCGCCGTGGGCTGCGCCGTCTTCTTCGCCGAGGATGGCAACGTGGCCCAGGTGCTGGCGCTCGGGGCGCTGGCCGGTCACGAGGCGCGCGTCGTGGAGCGCACCCTGCACCAGGCGTACGCGTGCGGCGCGACCGAGGCGCGCGGGCAGCTCGATCCCCAGCTCACCCAGGCGCTCAGCGACGCCGGCTGTCGCTTCGTTCAGCACAACCTCGGGGTGCTGGTGCACTCGCGGCGCCCCGGCGTGCTCGAGGCCATCCACCGCGGCGACGCGCGCCTGAGCCGTCTCGATGGCGAGTGGTGGTCCCGGCTGGGCATCGACCGCCGCCTCCCCGACTGGTAGCCGCGGTCACGGGGCGCGCTGGTGCAGCACGGTGATGCTGCCGCGCGCGACGGTCGCCTTGTCGATGGCGCGCACCGTGGCGTAGGCGTCCTTGCCCTCGGCGGGCGCGCCGTCGAGCGCGTGCACGGTGACCACGTAGCGGTGCGCCGGTCCCGGCGGCGGGCACGGCCCGCCGTAGCCCGGCTTCTGGTAGCCGTTGTCCAGCTCGCGTGCGCCGGCGGGCAGCGCGCCGCCGGCGAGCGACGTCGTGCCCGCGGGTAGGATGACCGCCCAGTGCACGAATCCCTCGGCGTCTGGATCGACCATGGTCACCGCCACCGCCCGGGTCCCCGCCGGCGGCGTGTCCCAGGCCAGCGGCGGAGAGGTGCCGAAGATCTGCGTGTCCGCCGGGTCGGGCGCGGCGCGCGAGGCCTTGCACACGTGCGCCAGCGGGATGGGCTGCATCTCCTTCAGCACCTCGGAGCGGACCGCGAGCGGCGCAGGCTCGCCGCGACAGGCGCCGCCGGCGAGCGCGAGCCACGCGACCAGGGCGAGCCGCGCGACCAGGGCGAGCCGCGCGACCAGGGCGAGCCGCGCCCGGATCAAGACCCCTCCCGCGGCCCCGGGGGCGTGCTGCGTGACCGCGGCGGCATGGTGCTGTGGCGCGCGCGGACCTGGGCCGTGGCCCGCAGCGCCGCCTGGCCCCAGGGATGTCGCTTCACCTCGTCGGCGGCGCTGACCACCAGCTTGCGCGCAGCCTCCACGCCGCGCCCGCGCAGCGAGGGCGACACCGCGCGCAGCGTGATCAGGCCGCGCGTGCCGCTGGCCAGCTGTCGCTTGTACGGGGTGGCGCCGTTCAAGAAATCGTACTCGCGGATGCCGCCGGCGATGGCCCGTTGCATGGCGTAGAGGTGGATGACGATGCCCGGACGGACGCCCTTGGGGACGTCGATCTTGCGGCCCGACTGGTAGAAGTAGACCTTGTTGCCATAGACGATGTTGTAGAGCGCGGCCACCGGCTCGCCGCGCACCGTCAGCCACAGCAGGTCGAGCTCGGCGCCGTCTCCGGCGCGGAAGCGATCCATCACCTCGCGGTGGAAGCGGCTGAAGACCTCGCTGCGGAAGACGCCGCCCTCCGACCAGCGCTCGCCGTGCAGGCGCGCCAGCACGGCGCGCCCCTCGATGAGCTCATCCGGTGTCGAGGCGCGGTGCAGCTCGCCGCCGCCGGGCCCGGCCCACTTCTCGAAATCGCGCAGGGTGCGGCGCACGAAGTAGCGGCGCTGTCCGTCGAGCGACTCCAGCCACTCCTCCCAGCTGCCTGGCAGCGTGGTGAAGGGGCACTCGCCGCTGACGCTGCGATCGACGGCCATCCCGGCGCTCCGGAACGCGGCCTCGAGGGCGTCGACCGTCGGCGACCCTTCCTCCATGCCCCGCATCACCAGCTCGTCCCACTCCGTGGCCCGCTCCAGCAAGGCGTCGGTGGTGGCCCGGGCCAGCTCACTCACCCGGTCGCGCTCGAACAGCGCGCCCAGGTAGTCCGAACAGATCTCGTCCGCCTCGTCCTCGCCCGACGCCAGCAGCTCGAGGCGGCGCAGGGGAACGGCCAGCGCGTGGCGCGCCCGGCGCTCCAGCATCGGCACCAGACCCACCAGTCGGTCGGTGGTGGCATCGCGCAGGGTGAGCGCTGCCAGTCGGCGCCCGTCCAGCCGCCCGAAGGCGCGCCACCAGGCCAGCAACCAGGTCGGCGTGAGCACCGGCTGCGGCGCAGCGGCGCGCGCCATCAGCGCCGTCCACTCGCTGGCCAGCGCCGAGAGCTCGTCTTCGCCAGCGATCCAGTGGCTACGCACCATCGACCCGGGACGCATTCCATACCACGGGCGACCGGGCAAATGCGCAGGGGCGCTGGCCACCCTCATGGCCGCGCCATACGCTGCGCGCCGTGCGGACCTTCCCCGCTCCAGCACTGCTGCGGAAGCTCGTGGTGCCGGCGCTGGCCCTGGGCGCGAGCGCGTGCTCGAGGGCTCCCGGTTGCAGCGATGCCCCCGCCCCACCTCCGGCGACGGCGCCGGACGCCGGGGGATCGGCGCTGGCGCCCGTCTTCGAGGGCCTCGCGCTGCCGGTGGCCTTCGCCGTGGCCCCCGGTGACGCGGCGCGGCGCCTCTTCGTCGTCGAGAAGGACGGCCTGGTGGCGGTGCTTGAGCGCAAGGACGGCAAGCTGGTGCGTTCGCCGACGCCGCTGCTCGACCTGCGTGGCCAGGTCTCGCGCGGGCACGACGAGCAAGGTCTGCTCGGTCTCGCCTTCCACCCGCGGTTCCAGCAGAAGCCATTGGTCTACGTGAACTTCACCAACGGGCAGGGCGCCACCGAGGTCGTGGAGTATCGCCTCCCCTCGCCCGACGCGCCGGCCGCGGACAAGGACAGCGCCCGCGGGCTGCTCGAGGTCCCGCAGCCGTACCCGAACCACAACGGCGGCCACCTCCTCTTCGGCCCCGACGACGACCTGTGGATTGGCCTCGGCGACGGCGGCAAGCGCTACGACCCGCACGGCAACGGGCAGAACCCCGAGGCCCTGCTCGGCAAGATGCTCCGCCTGGACGTCGACTCGGCCTGCGACTGCAGCGAAAAGTCCTGCGAACGGTGCGTCGACGGCTCGCCCCTGGGGCCCAAGGCCGAGCTGCAGATCGTGGCGACCGGGCTGCGCAACCCGTGGCGCTACTCCTTCGACCGTGAGACGGACGCCCTCTACATCGCCGACGTCGGGCAGGACCGCTGGGAGGAGATCGACGTCGTGCCCACCAGCCGTGTCATGGGCGGCAACAAGGCGAACTTCGGCTGGGCGAAGATGGAGGGCAACCACTGCGCCAGCGGGTTGCTGTGCGACAGCGAGGGCCTGATCCCAGCGGTGCTGGAGTACGACCACGACACGGGCTGCTCGATCACCGGCGGCTTCGTGTACCGCGGCAAGGCGCTGCCTGCGCTCGTCGGACAGTACTTCTACTCCGACTACTGCACGGCCATCCTGCGCAGCCTCACCTGGAAGGATGGCCGGGTGACGGCGACCGCCGACTACAAGCCGCTGCTCGATCCCGCCGGCAAGCTGGCCAAGGTGTCGAGCTTCGGCGAGGACCACGACGGCGAGCTGTACATCGTCTCCGAGGAGGGCACGCTCTGGCAGCTGGTGCCCGGCTCGCCTCGTTGAGCGGAAGCCGGCGGCAGCGGCGCGCTCAGCTCGGCTTGCGCGCCAGCACCTTCTGCCAGGGCAGCGCCATGCCCAGGAAGCCGAAGCGCTCGGGCACCTCGTCGATGGGCACGCCGAGCTTGCGCAGACCGTGGCCCAGCTGCCAGGCCCGCATCCAGGTGATCTCGCAACCGGAGAGCATCGAGGCCAGCTGTCCGGGCGTGCTCGACCACGGGTAGCCGTCGCGGCGGCGCAGATCCCCGAGCACGCGCTTGGTGTGGTAGTCGCGGAGGCGGAACGGGCTCGGCGTGATGAGCAGGATGTGGCCGCCGGGCCTGGTGACGCGCTTCATCTCGTCGACCAGCGCGCGCCGATCGTCGAGGCGGTGCACGTACTCCAGGACCGAGACGCAGATCACCAGGTCGAAGGCGCCGTCGTCGAAGGGCAGCGGCGCACCGGCGCGTGTGGTCTCGAAGGCCACCCGATCGTCGACCTCGTGCATCCTGGCGCGCACGCGCGCCGCCTCCAGCGAGGCCTCGTTGGGGTCGACGCCGATGATGTGCTCGGCAGCGAGCTTGTCGGAGAGGGCCATGGCCACCGCGGTGCCACCGGTGCTGCAGCCGACGTCCAGGATGCGCGCCGCGTGGCCGACGTGGGCCTCGAGCAGCGGCACCAGGCTGCGCAGGTGGAGGTCGACGCGGCCCACCTCGCGCTGGACCAGCGCGTCGTAGGCCTCGATGCTCACCGTGTACGACGAGTCGCTGCTGGCGTCGTGGATGTCCAGCGTGCCTGCGCCGCGGCGCACTAGCTCCTTGAACTCGCTCAGGTGAGGTTCGCGCACGCTGGCCAGATAGCAGCCTCCGCGCCCTGCTGGAATCGTCATTCCCTCGAGGTGCGCTGCCGCGCTCTCGGGGCAGAGGTCAGCAGGGCGCGGCCGGCCATCAGCTCGCGCCGGATCCTCGCGGACGCCGACACGCGGCCGCCACGACAGAAGCGGCTCGGCGCGGCGCTGGAGAACTGCCGCTTGGCGAGCGCCGACTCCAGACGGTAGCGCGAGACCGGCGAGGCGCGCCCCAGGGCGCCGAGGACGGCTCGGAGAGCTGGCCGGCGCCGAAGAGCAGCGCCCGGGGACGCGGGTGATCCTGGCATCGTCGCCGAGGGTGATGGCCAGCACCTCGTTCTGGGTCAGCGTGTCGGCGTCCACCAGCTGGATGGTCTCGCCGCGCTCCAGGGACCCGTCGGCGGCGGAGAGATGCCGTCCACCACGTCGTCGAGGTAGACGAGCGGCAGGCGGACCTCGCCGTCGCCGAGCACCAGCCAGCGGCCAGCCACGCGCCGCGCCACCGCGCCGGTGACCAGCGGGATCTTGCCGCCGAAGATCTGCCCGGGCCGCAGCACCGCCGCCCTGAGCCCGCGCTCGGCGACGGCCTTGCGCACGATGCGCTCGGCCTCCAGCTTGGCGCGCGTGTAGTGACCGCGCTCCTCGGCCCGCGGCTCGAAGGGCGTGTCCTCGGTGACCGCAGCGCCCTCCTCGGCGCCGGCCCAGTCGATGACCGACATCGAGCTGACGTGCACCAGCTTGTGCACGCCGTGGCGCAGGCAGGAGTCGACGACGTTGCCGGTGCCGATGACCGTGCCGCAGTGGTGCTCCGGCCAGCCTCCCTTCATGGCCGCGCCGACGTGGATCACGGTGCGTGCGCCGTGCACGGCGCGATCGACGGCATCGGGGTCGCCGAGGTCGCCGAGCACCACCTCCACGCCCGGCGGCAGCTGGGCCGGGGCGCGGCGCACGAAGATGCGCACCCGCTTGCCGTTCTCGACGAGGCGATCGAGCACCGCGCCGCCGAGCGTGCCCGAGGCCCCGGTGACCAGGTAGGGCACCTCGCCGCCGGGCGCCTGGAAGCGCGCCTTGGTCGCGGCGTGCTCGGCGTCGGCAGCGCGCGCCACGTGCTCGGTCCAGCGCACCACGCGCGTCGCCTCCTCGAGGGTGACCGGCATGGGCGCGCCACTCGCCAGCGCGGCGTAGAAGGCGCCCACCAGGTCGTGCAGCCCCTGGTAGGGGCGGACCTGCTTGCGCGCGAACTTCCAGACGCTGTGCGGCACGTCGAGCAGCGGCTGCACCGAGTCGGTGATGGCGTTGACGATGCGCTCCGCCGGCTTGGGCAGCGCCGTCGCCGCGCGCAGGGCGTGGAACATCAGGAAGAGGTCGACGCGCAGGATGCTCTTGGTGCCCTGGATGATGATCTGGCTCTGCATCGGCTTGACGTTCCAGGAGAGCTGGAACTGGCCCAGCCCGGCGCGGCAGCGCACCAGCGCGCGCCACTCGTCGAAGGCCAGGTTCGGGTCGCCGCCCAGGCTGCGCCAGCTGGCGGACAGTCCTCGATGGGGCCGAGGAAGGCCTCGAAGAGGTAGAGCGCGTGCACGCCGAGGTCGCGGAAGGATACCCTGCGCTCGGTACTGCGGCGGCAGGGGGCCGCCCTCGTAGGGCGGGTAGACCGAGCCGCGCAGGATGTCGACGGCCACCACCTTGCCGAGCTTGCCGGAGCGGACCACGTCGAGCGCGCGCACCACCTGCGGGTCGTAGAGCAGCGAGTGGTTGACGCACGCCGACAGGCCCTTCTGCTCGGCGAGCCGACGGACGTCCTCGCACTCGTCGACGTCCTCGGCCAGCGGCTTCTCGATGAGCACGTGGCAGCCGAGCTCCAGGGCCTGCTTGGCCACCACGGCGTGGGTATGCGGCGGCGTGAGCACGTGGATGACGTTGGCGCCGGCCTGGCGCAGGGCGGCCAGCGAGGTGGCCGCCGGCACGCCGAGCTTGTCGGCGGTGGCCGCGGCGCGGGCGGCGTCGACGTCGAAGACGCCGACGATCTCCACGCCGATGCGGCGCAGCGCGGCCACGTGGTACTCGCAGATGTAGCCGGCGCCGACGAGGCCAGCGCGGAGCGATGCGGTGGGTGTCGGGGCGGCGTGGGTCGCGGTCATAGCTTGAGCCTCGTGTACATGAAGATGGCGCCGAGCAGGGTGAAGTCGATGGCCACCACGGTCAGCAGGTCGCGCAAGGTGAGGGAGACCTCGAAGCTCTCGTCGTGCCTGCGCACGCAGATGTAGAACGCGCCCACCAGGGCGACGTGGATCCAGAGCACGAAGTGGTAGGTGAAGGAGAGGAAGAAGGCGCCCACGATCATGCCGACGATGGACGCGAGCAGGGCCATGCTCCAGGTCCTGGCCACGCGCGCCGCCGGGTCGTCGCCGTACCGGCGCAGGGCCACCAGCGGCACCTTCACCGACAGGTACATGATGGCGGAGAAGATCATCACCCCCGGCAGGCCGAGCTCGGCCAGTGCGAGCAGGAACGAGTTGTGCGCGGTCAGGTGGTGGTGCTCGGTGAACTGCTCGTGCCCGACCCCGAGGACGGGGTTGTACCGGAACATCTCCAGGGCCTCGTACCAGCACTCCAGGCGCTCCATCGAGGAGCTCTCGGCGTCGGAGTCGCTGCGCCCACCGAGGAGCACCAGCGGCAAGGCCAGCACCGCGCCCAGCGCCATGCCCTTGAAGCCGTACTTGCGGACGAAGTAGACGCCGATCACCGCGCAGAAGACGACCTGCCCGCCGCGCGACTGGGTCATCACCGCGCACACCGCCACCACCACCAGGGTGGCCAGCAGCAGCACGGTGCGCAGCAGGCTGGGGCGGCGTTCGCGGAAGGCGAAGGCCAGGGGGACGGCGACGCTCACCGCCAGCGCCACCTCGTTGGGGTCCTGCAGGACGCCGCGGTAGCGAACGCGACCGTGGGCGATGGAGCTGGTGCCGAAGAGGCCGATGCGCTCGCAGAGGTAGTTGGCGCCGGGCTCGGCGTCGCCGCGAGCGCAGTCGTCCTCCTCCTCGCAGGGGCGGCCGTCGAAGGTGCCGGCCGCCTTCTCCGACTCCTCCACGTAGCGGATGCAGCCGAAGTCGCTGGTGCCCTGGTGCACGCAGACGCCGGCCACGAAGAGACCGAGCGCGAGCATGGCGGCGCACAGCACCTGGAAGCTCTTGAAGGTCTGCACGGCGTGGGCGATGACCAGGAACAGCGACAGCGCCACGCTGAGCTGGAGGATCTTGCGCATCTCCGCGGGGGCCTTGAGGGCCAGGGTGAGCAAGCACCAGAGCCAGAAGACGAGGACCCAGCGCAGCTGCGGCGCCTCGAGCACGCGCGCCAGGCGCAGCCGCACGTCGACCAGCCCGCCGAACGCCGCCAGCCCGAGCGCCGCGTAGAGCAGCGGCAGCGCGGCCAGCACCGCCACGAACTCCTGCGGGCGGACGTAGATGAAGACGACGAGTGCGACGATGCCAGGGAGTGCGAACATGCGCGGCCTCGCCGGCGCGAGTCGCCGAAGCTACCACGGCGCGCCGCGGGAGCCAGATGGCGTTTTCGAAGACGGCCGAGAGCGCGCGTCGTCCTTGTAGCGTCCGGCTGGCGTGAGGTCAGCGCCCGAGGGGCCGCGCGCGCGGGTCAGCGCGACTTCGGCGCGTCCTCGTCGGACCGGGGCGGCGCCTCCGACCCCGTCGCGGCCCGATCGGCCACGGGCGCCGCCGGCCCCGTCCCGTCGGGCGCGGGCGCGGGCGCGTCGGCCAGCACCTCGGCGCGCACGGCGGCGGTGACCGGATCCGCGGCCGACTCGGAGGCGGTGCCGGTGGCGGCCACGGCGCCGGAGCCCGGCACCGGCGCGATGTCGTCCGACGGCGGCGTCGAGGACGGCGGCGGGGTGCTCGGGCGATTGCCGCGCTGGCGGCGGCGCTCGAGCACGCGGCGGATGAGGCCGAGCAGCTCCTGCGCCGGGGCCGGCGCGAACACGAACGCCGCCGGCACGTAGACGACGGCGCCGCTGAGCAGCTCGGCGGCCAGCCGCAAGGTGGGCGCGGTGACCCCCAGCGTGTGCAGCACCCAGCGCACGCCGAGCACCGCGCCGACCATGGGGATGCAGGCCACCAGCGGCGGCAGCAAGGGAAGCAGCAGGCTGCGCGCCGGGATGGCGTCATAGCGCCGCACCAGGAAGACGCTGGCCAGCGCGTGGGCGCCGAAGCCGACGCCGACCGCCGTGCACGCCCACAGGGGCCCAAACTGCCCGAGGCCGATCATGCCCACCAGGATGGCGGCCACCTTGAACATCTCGAGCACCATGATGGCCCGCGCCCGGTGCTGCGATTGCAGGTACGAGGCGACGATCCAGCCCACCGGGCGCGCCACGCTGAGCGCGCTGAGGAGGGTGAGCATCGGCGCCACGTCGCGCCAGCGCGGGTCGAGCAAGGTGGCGACCACCGTGTCCGAGAGGGCGCCGAGGCCCAGCGCCAGCGGGTAGACGACGAGCCCGATGAGCGACATGGCCCGCGCCAGGGCGCCGCGCCGCTCCCTGGAGTCCATCTTGCCGAAGGAGGGCAGCAGCACGTCCCCGATCTGCTCGCCGACGTGGGTGGCCGGGATGTCGGCCAGGTTGTAGGCCAGCTTGTAGTGGCCGAGCACGCCGGGCCCGAAGAGGCGCGCCATGAGCAGGTTGTCCCACTGCTGCGCGGCGAACCCGGCCCAGTTGCCGACCGACAGCGGTAGCCCGAAGCCGAGCACCTCGCGCCAGGCGGTCATGCGGAAGGGA
Organism: Polyangiaceae bacterium; assembly: GCA_037720395.1. Classification (GTDB taxonomy): domain Bacteria; phylum Myxococcota_A; class Polyangia; order Polyangiales; family Polyangiaceae; genus JBBJMR01. Next base: position 7,458 of record JBBJMR010000122.1, on the reverse strand, counting down.
TGCACCTCGGCCCAGTCGCGGCGCGGCACCACCCACAGGCAGATGGCCGCGCGCAGTACGCCGCGCGCCAGGCTGCCCATGACCACCGACATGCCGCCCCAGCCCGCCGCGGCAAAGCCCACCGTGCCCGCCGTGTAGGCGAGCTCGCCGAGGATCGCTCGATGCTCACCACCCGGAAGCGCATCTCGCGGACCAGCACGCGCTCGGGCATGAAGGCCCGGCGCTCGAGGGCCACCGACACCGCCAGGCCCGGGAGGAACTCGCGCATCCCCGGCGCGCCGAGCCACACGCCGAGCGGGTCGCGCAGCGCCACCGCAGCCAGCAGCGTGACCAGGCCGATGGCGGTGTAGAGCGCGCTGGCGTGGAAGATGCTGGCGCGCGCCGCCTTGGGGTGGGCCACGATGTACTGCCCCAGCCCCAGGCCGGTGAATATGCTCACGGTGAGCACCACCACCTGCGCCACCGCGACCTCGCCGAACTGTGCCTCGCTCAGGAAGCGGGTGAGCAGCAGCGTGCCCACCAGACCGATGACCCGCGCCCCCACGCTGGTGGAGATGGACCAGAGCGCGCCGCTGACCGCCCTCAACGCGATGGACACGAGACCTCGGGCGCGTCGCCGCGGTAGAGCGAGAGGTAGGCGTCGGTCATGCGGGCCACCGAGTAGCGATCGGCCGCGGCGCGCGTGGCGGCCTCGCCCATGCGACGGCGCCGGTCGGCGTCGCCGGCCATGGCGCCCAGCGCGGCGCCGAGCGCGGCGGCGTCGCCGTACCGGACGAGCACCCCGGCGTCGTCGGGCACGGTGGTCGGCAGGCCGCCGACGGCGGTGGCCACCACCGGCAGACCGGCGGCCATGGCCTCGATGAGGGCGATGGGCAGGCCCTCGGTGCGCGAGCTGAGGGCGAAGACATCGCAGGCGGAGAGCACGTCGGGCACGTCGCGGCGCTGGCCGGGCAGCACCACGAACGGCCGTGCGCGCTCGGGGACGGCGGCGCGCACCTGCTCGAGCGTGGGGCCGTCACCGACCACCAGCAACCGCAGGCCATCGCCGAGGAGCGGCGAGGCGGCGCGCACCAGCAGCGGGTAGTCCTTGTCCTCCACGAAGCGCCCCACCGACGCGATGACCACCGCTTCGCCGGGGATGCCGAGCTCGGCGCGGACGCGCGCGCGGGCAGCGGCGTCGCGCCGATAGCGCTCCACCGGGATGCCGTTGGGGATCACGGTCAGGCGATCGCTCGGCGCGTGCTCGGCCTGGCGCGCGACCTCGGCGGTGGCCGGCGAGACGGCCACGAAGGCGTCCACCAGCCGGCTGGCGCCCCGCGCCAGGAGCAGCGTCCGCCGGCCGCCCGCCCGCGACCCGTGCTTGGTGTGGATCACACGCCCCACCCGGGCCAGTCGTCCCGCGGGCGCGCCATACACCAGCGGCGCGGTGTTGTGGGTGTGCACCACGTCGGCGCGCTCGCCGCGCAGCCGCCGCCACAGGCGCGCCAGCAGGGCGATGTCGACGCCGCCGCGGCGGGGCATCTCCACCACCGGAATCTCGCCGAATTCGCCGCGCAAGGCGCCGCCTTCGGTGAGACAGATCACGGTCACCCGCTCGCCACGCCGCGCCAGCTCGCGGCACAGCTCGAGGATGAGCACCTCCTGACCCCCGAGGCCGAGCGAGAGGACGACGTGGACGATGTGCATTCGGTCTGGTTCGCCGCCCGACCCCGCATCCGGCGTACAGGAGGTGGGACGGGCGGAGCCTCGTCGTTCGTCGAGCGTTTCCGCCGGGTCAAGTGATAGTCTTTCGGACTGCCGGGCGGCAATCCACGTCCCGGACATTCATGCGACGCCGGATTGCACGCCTCTTCGATCGCTCGGGGGTCATCTCCGCCATCAACGCCGTGCGCGCGCGCGGCCCGGCGCCGTGGCTCACGGCGATCACCTACCACAGCACGGTGCCTGCAATCGGCGCCGAGACGCTGTACGACGCGGGCGCGCCGGACGTCACGCCCGAGGCACTCGATCGTCAGCTCGGCTACCTGAAGAGCCAGTTCCGTGTCGTGTCCACCGACGACGTGCTGCGGGCGCTCGAGGGGCGGCCGCTCCCGCCGCGCGCGCTGCTGCTGACCTTCGACGACGGCTACCGCGACAACCACGACGTGGTGCTGCCCATCCTGCGCAAGCACGGGGTGCGGGCGGTGTTCTACATCGCCACCTCGTTCGTCGAAGAGCGCCGCCTCTTCTGGTGGGACCGCATCAACTACACCATCAAGAGCTCCAAGCAGGCGGTGATGGACCTCGAGTACCCGGAGAAGGAGCGCTGGCACGTGGGCTCGCCCAGCGCCAAGACCGCCAGCATCCGCCGCGCGCTGCGCATCGTGAAGACGCACCACGGCCTGGATCTGCAGCGCTTCCTCGACCACCTGGCCGCCGCCGCCGGTGTGGAGCTCGATCGCGACACCGAGCGCGGCCTGGCCGAGGACCGGATCCTGACCTGGGACCAGGTGCGCGCCCTGCGCGCCGCGGGCATGGACGTGCAGTCGCACACCCACACGCATCGCGTGCTGCACACGCTGACGCCGGACGCGCTGGCCAGGGAGCTCGGCGAATCGCGACGCATCCTCGAGGAGGTGCTGAACGAGCCGGTGCGCAGCGTCTCCTATCCCGTCGGCCTGCCGCTGGAGGACGGTCCCACCCGCGAGGCGGTGCGCGCCGCCGGCTACCTGCTCGGCTTCACCAATGGCACGGGCGTCAACGTCTTCCCCGGCGGAGATCCCTTCAACATGAAGCGCCTCTCGGTGGACCTCGAGGACGACGACGCATACTTCCGCGCCATGGTCAGCGTCCCCTACTTCGCCAGCGTCCACCATTGACGCGGCCGTGCGGCGTGCGGCGTGCGGCGCGCGGCGGAACGCGCGTCAGCGGCCGAGGCCGAGGATCATCACCAGCGGCGTCTTGGCGATGACCGTCAGCTCGGTGAGCGCGAAGCTCTTGAAGCGCTCCAGGCCGGCGGCGTAGGCCAGGTCGTAGAGCATCTTCATGCGCATGTCGTCGGCCTCGGCGCCCTCGGCGTCGTCGAGCTGGAACGGGTTGAGCAGCGAGTCGCCGTGCGTCGCCGCCTCGCTGCCCGCCGGCGCCTTGCCGCTGTACCCCAGGGAGACCTGGGCCAGCCCGGTGATGCCCGGCTTCACGCTGCGCATGCGCTCCTCGAAGAAGGGGATGGCCAGCGCCAGGTTGACGAGCAGCTCGGGGCGCTCCGGGCGTGGGCCCACCAGGCTCATGTCGCCCTTGAGGACGTTGAAGAGCTGCGGCAGCTCGTCGAGGCGCGTCTTGCGCAGGAACTTACCGACGCGGGTGATGCGTGGGTCGTTCTCGGTGGCCAGGATGGGCCCGGTCATCTTCTCGGCGTCAGGGCGCATGGTGCGGAACTTGAACATCGAGAACTCGACGAACTCCGGCGTCTGCAGGCCGTCCTGCTCCTTGAAGCCGGTGAGCATGCCGGCGCGGCGCTGCCGGAAGACGATGGGGCCGGGCGAGTCGAGGTAGATGGCCGCGGCGATGAACGGCATGAGCGGTGCGGTGACCGCCAGACCGGTGGCCGAGGCCAGGACGTCGACGAGGCGCTTGGTGATGCGCACGCTGCGCAGCATGGATCCCTTCGCATAACGCACCTCGGCGCGCGGCGCCACGCCGGCTGGGTTGATCGTGCTGGGCGTGGTGGTCATCGCGTCGTACACGACGGAACGCTTGCGCGTCGTGTCACGTCGCGTCGCGTCGGCGCGCCTCGGCCCCGGTGTGGACCCACGCCGCTCGCGGCGTCAGCGTCGGAGGGGGAGGAGCGAGAGGCCGGCGGCGCGGGCGCGGTCGGCGAAGAAGGGCATGACCTCGGCAGCGTGCGGGTGGGTGTCGTGCAGGAGCACGATGTCGCCGGCGTCGAGCGGGTGGGCCTCGAGCCAGGCGCGCAGCTCGTCGGCGGAGGCCCTGGCGAAGTCCTTGGGATCGACGTTCCAGAGGATCACCGACTGCCCTGCCGCCCAGAGCCGGGCCAGCTTGCCGGGGGTCACCTTGCCGTGCGGCGGCCGGAACAGCGTCGAGGACCGGTTGAGCAGCGTCTGGAAGAGGTCCAGCGTCCGGCGCACCTCGTCGGCGAGCGTGTCGGCGCTGGTGGCGCTCGGCTCACCGTGGCTGAAGGAGTGGTGCCCGAGCGCGTGCCCCTCGGCGACGATGCGTCGCACGATCTCCGGCTGCGCCGCCGCGTGATCGCCGCGCACGAAGAACGTGCCCCGAGCCCCCACCGCCGCCATCGCATCCAGCAGCCGCGGCGTGTGCACCGGGTGCGGCCCATCGTCGAACGTCAGGTAGATCCCCCGCTCCTCCGCCGACTCCCGCACCCGGAACCACCCGCTGGGCACCACCCGGGTCATCGCCCCCTTGACCCACTGCCTCAGGGGACTGGCAGTGACCTCCGCCGGCGCATCCATGACCGCGAAGTATACCCGCGCGCACCCTCCCCGCCCGCCCGAGACCTCCCCCCGCTACCCAGACTCCCGTGAACGTGAACGTGCACGATCTCGACGACACGACGACCGATCCCTCGAAATTGCCCCGCCCCGTCGGCCCGCTCACTCGGTGATGCGGATCATCCCGTCCTTCGCCGGGTACTTGTTGCCCGGCGACACGGTCACCGTGGTGCCATCGCCGCTCTTCTTGATCTCGGCGTTGCAGCCCGCGCCCATGTCCAGGAGCACGTGGGTGCGCTTGCCGATGCCGGTCACCGTGTACGAGAAGCTCGGGACCGCGGCGCCCTTGGGCTCCTTGCTGAACACGGCCACCACGTCGCCGACCGCCAGCCCGTCGACGTTGCCGGTGGGCCGGATGCGCTCGGCGGCGGCCGCCGGCGGGCCGGCGCTCCCCACCTGGATGGCCGCCAGGAAGCGACCCTGCGCGACGTCGCCATCGGGCGCGGCGCCGATGCGGAACGCCGCGCTGCCGCCCTCGGGCAGGTCGCTGTCCTCGGCCACGCTCATCACCTTGGCGCCGAACAGGGTCACCGCGATGGCGCCGCCCTGGTTGGTGGCGGTGGCCCGATTACCGGCCACGGTGGGGCGCGCCGGGAAGTGCATGCGCCACTCGTAGTCCCGGCCGGCGGCGAGCGGCTTCACCCGGTCGTAGACGACCAGCGTGTCGGGGCGCGCGTAGACCATCTCGCGCGTCCACTCGCCGAGCATGGGCTGCGCCTCGGAGCCCGGTCGGTGCATGAACAGCCCGGTGCCGTCGATGGTCACGTAGGCGACGGTGCCGTCGTCGGTGAAGCGCTGCAGGCCGCCGGTGCGCGCGTCGAAGCGCGCGTGACCCTTGACGTGGATCATGTTGTGCGAGCCGGCGTCCCAGTTGAGGCCCGAGCGCCCGTAGCTCACCGCGTCCGGCGCCTGCCAGCCGTCCTTCCAGATGGTGAACGACCCGCTGTCGACGTGGGCGTGGCTCTGGTCGATCACCGCGTTGCCGGCCACGGTGACCGCCGTGGCGTGCGCGTCCCAGCCGGAGCGCCGCGCCACCCAGCCGTTGCCTTCGGCGCGGTACGAGAGCGGCAGCTTGCTGGTGGGCTCGACGGGTAGCGGCATGCCGAAGAGCACGTCGCGGTAGTACGCGCCGCGCCAGTTGAAGGTCTTGTCGTCCAAGTAGCTGGGCATGACCTCCTTGAGGAACCAGCCGGCGATGCCGCGCACCTGTGGGTCGTCGACCCAGAAGGCGACCAGCTGCACCCAGTCGCGATCGAAGGGCGAGACGGGCATGCCCGCGTCGCGGGCCAGGTCGCCGGAGGGCGCCAGGTAGCGGTTGCCGGGCTGCACCTCGTAGGCGGCGCGGCGCACGGCGTCGCCGAAGAAGCGGCTGCGCTTGAACCAGTTCGGCCCGCCCATGGAGGCCACCGCGGCCACGGCGCCGAAGAGGCGCTCGTTGGAGCGCTGGCCGTAGTTGGTGCCCTCGTGCCACATCCCGCCCTTGCCGCGTGTCTCCAGGTACTCGAGGACGCCTCCGCGGCGGTCCATCTTGTCCTTCACCACGTCGACGAAGCGCTTGCCGCGCGCGTCGCCGGCGGCGGTCAGCGCGTAGCCGGCGTAGGCCGAGCCCTCGATGAAGGACATGTGGTAGTTGTTGCCCGGGTCGGCGAGCCCCCAGCCGCTGCCCTTGTTGGCGAACCACACCTCCTCGCTCCACTTGGCGAGGTAGTCGGCGAGCTCCTTCTTGGCCTCGGGCGAGAGGCCTGCGCCGCACCAGTTGAGCACCAGCGCCGCGCTGCGCATGAGGTCGCCGTAGTCGAGGTAGCTGCCGTCGCGCACGTCCTCGGCCATGTGCTTCTTCGCCCACATCAGCGCGCTGTCCGCGTACTTCTTGTCGCTGGTGAGGAGGTAGGTGAGCGCCGCGTTCTCGGCGCTGCCGCGGTTGCCGTCGGGCTTGGCCAGGTTCTCGTCGGCGCTGGCCTTCATGGCCGCGAAGTCGGGCGCGTTGCTCTTCGCCTTCTGCTGGAGCTCGGCGAGGCGCGCCTTGGGGATGAGCAGGTACCCCGACGCCTCCGCGGGCGGCGAGTCGTCGCGCAGCCCCACCGAGGTCACCGGGCCGCCCGACTGGATGCTCACCGCGGCGCTCGAGGAGGCCGGGCCGGGCGTGAAGAGGCGGTCGGCATTGCAGCCGGCGACCGCCACCAGCGCGAGCAGCCCCGCTCGGGAGAGGCTCCGCCGACGCGAGGAGACTTCGGACCTGTCGAGGATCGGTCGATTCATGGTCGCCTCCGCGCGTGGGTCTCTTCCGCGGCGACGACGTGGGCGCCGACCTCGCGGATCTTCTGGCGCCAGGTCTCGGTGCGCATGGCGTCGCTGCGGGTGCGACGCGCGCCGCTCGCCGACGAATCGGCGGCGAGCGCGGCGGTGATGGCCGCCTCGAAGGCGGCGGCTCCGTCGGCGACCGTGCAGAGGTGGGCGTAGCGCATCACCTCGGGGACCGGCGTGGAGACCACCGGCAGCCCGGCGCTCAGGTACTCGCGCAGCTTGATGGGGTTCACGTAGCTCATGCGCTCGGTGATGACGTAGGGGATGAGGCCGACATCGAAGGCCTTACAGTAGCGCGGCAGGTCGGCGTGCGGTCGTCTCCCCAGCAGGTGCACGTTGGGCAGGGCGGCCAGCGCGCTGGTGTCGACGAGCTGCTGGCCGATGAGGACGAACGACCACTCCGGCCGCCGCCGCGCCACCTCGGCGAGCAGCGCCTGGTCCACCCAGTCCTGCAGGGTGCCGTAGAAGCCGCAGATCGGGTGGCGGATGCTGGCCACGTCGTCGGGGATGCGCGTGCTCTCCTCGAGCGCGCCGGCGAAGAGCGCGTGATCGACGCCGTGCGTGGCCAGGTGGGTGCGTGGGTTGAGCGGGCGCTTGCGCTCCAGCAGCCCGTGGCAGACCGCGAATACCACGTCGACGCGCTCGCAGA
>JBBJMR010000369.1:0-8015 GCA_037720395.1 Polyangiaceae bacterium | reverse complement strand
TACTTGGTGCGCAGGATGACGTGGTAGCCGAAGGGCGTCTCCACGACGTCGCTGATCTCGCCGACCTTGATCTTCTCCAGGCCAGCCTGGAACTCGGGGACCATCGCGCCCTTGGGGAAGTTGCCGAGGTCGCCGCCGCGCTGACCCGCGCCCGGCTCGTCGGAGTACTCCTTCACCAGGTCCTCGAACTTGTCGCCCTTCTTGGCCTTCTTCTGCGCCTCCTCGGCGCGGGTCTTGGCCTCCTCCTTGGTGCGCGTCACGTTCGGCGGCGCGCGACGCCCGCCCTTGTACATGACGAGGAGGTGCTTGGCGCCGAACGTCTCGCGCTGCGCGCCGTCGGGACCTGCGGCAGCGCCGGGCGGCATGCCCGGGCGGCCGGTGGTCGGCGGCGCCGGCGTGGCCGGCTTGCTGGTCTCGGTGGTCGTGGTCGTCGTGGTGGACTCGCCGGCGGGCTTGGCGGCCAGGAAAGCGAGCGGCTTGTTGAAGACGCCGAAGAACCCGAGGATGCCGAAGAGCACCAGGGCGCCGAGCACGGCGTGGGGGGCCCACCAGGTCTTGTCGTTCGGGTCGTAGTCGTCCTCGCGGTCGTGGCCGTGACCCTGACCGCCTCCAGCATCCGCCGAGGCGTGACCCGAGGCGGCGAGCTCGCGGCGGCGACGCGCGCGCGCTGCGGCGCCCTGGTCGTCGCGGCTGACGGCCTGGGCGGGGGCGGCCTCGTCCTCGTCGTCGTCCTCCTCCTCGTCCTCGTCCTCGAGCTCGTCGTCCTCGTCGTCGTCCACGTGGTCGTCGTCCTCGTCGACGGCAGCCTTCTTGGCGGCGCCGGCTTCCGACCTGGAGGCGGCGCCGGGCCTGGAGGCGGCGAGGGGCTTGGTGGCGAGGGGCTTGGTGGCGAGGGCCGCGGCGACCTCCTCCTCCTCTTCGTCCTCGTCCTCGTCCTCGTCCTCCTCTTCGTCCTCGTCGTCGGCGTCGTCCTCGTCCGAGGTCTCGTCGCCCTCGTCTTCGTCTTCGTCCTCGTCCTCGTCCTCGTCCTCGTCCTCGTCCTCGTCCGTCTCCGAGCCTTCTGCGTCCGACTCTTCTTCGTCGGTTTCTTCCTCGTCGCGCTCCTCCTCGTCGGTCTCGTCGAGGTCGCGCTTGCTCGTATCGTCTTTCTTGGTCATGGCTGGCCCGGTCGTGTGGTCGGAGGAAGGGGGGTCAGTAGCACACGGGGATGGCTGCGTCTCGAGGCTCCGGGGGGAGACCTCGCAGCCGTCCGAGGCTCCGCCAGGAGACCTCGCACCTGTCGAGGCTCCGCCAGGAGACCTCGCACCTGTCGAGGCTCCGCCAGGAGACCTCGCCCCTGTCGAGGCTCCGCCAGGAGACCTCGCCCCTGTCGAGGCTCCGCCAGGAGACCTCGCACCTGTCGAGGCTGGGTCGCGTTCAGGAGATCTCGGCCCACGCGCTGGTGAGCACCGGATCGGGGCGCTCCTTCACGCTGGTCACCAGCGCGACCTTGCCACCCTCGAGCTGCCAGCCCTGGGTGACCAGCGTGTCGCCCGGCCACACCGGCTTGCGGAACTGCGCGGAGATGGAGCGCAGGCGCCGCGCGTCGCCACCGGCGGCCTTGGCCACCACGGCGCGAGCCGCGAAACCGTACGTGCACAGGCCGTGGAGGATGGGCCCCTGCGGGAACCCGACCATGGTCGCGAAGTCGGGGTCGGCGTGGAGCGGGTTCACGTCGCCCGAGATGCGGTAGAGCAGCGCCTGCTCCGGGCTGGTGGACTCCTCGACGGTCCAGTCGGCGGGTCGGTCCTTGGGTGCCGACGGGTCGTGGCGCTCCGGCGGGCGCGGGCCCTCGAAGTTGCCGGCGCCGCGAAAGATGATGGACCAGGTGGTGTCGAAGAGCGGCTCACCGTCGAGCGTCGAGCTGGTCTCCAGGATCACCTGCGCGAACTTCTTCATGTCGTAGATGCCGGTGCAGGTGCCGGTGGTGGCGATGGTGGCGCTGGCCGGGACGGGCCGGTGCGAGCGCACCGACTGGGCCCCGTGCACCACCATGGCCATGTCCCCACCGGACCGGGCGAGCAGCTCGATCACGGCCTCGTAGGCGGGGATGACGGCGAACGTCGGGTAGACGCGCATCCCCTCCTTGGCGCCCTCGTAGAGGTAGGCGAGCTCGTCCTTCCTGGCGCCGATCCCCAGTGCGTAGGTGGCCAGGGTGCGCCAGTCGTAGGTGAGGTTCTTCGGCTTGGTGGTGAAGCCGACCGTGGACATGTCGAACGGCATCGCTGTGCGTCCTCCGCGCCGAGGGCAGTACCGACCCGGCCGAGGCGCGTCAACGTCCGCTGCGCGCCCCGCGCCCGCGGCTACAGCGCGATGCGGTAGGCGATGGCCATGCCGAAGAGGAACATGTCCACGCGCCCGCTCAGCGAGGCCACGTCCCCGGTCGGCGACAGCTCCGGCTCGCTGGGCAGGAACCAGCTCGCGTAGCGCAGCGCGGTGCCGAACGACCAGTTGGAGGCGAAGCGCCACTCGGCGCCGGCGCCGATGCCTGCGGCCAGCCCCTCGGTGCCGATGGTGGCGGCGCGCGGGCCGATGAAGGCGGTGTCGACGTACGGGTCGCGGTCGGCCTTCACCGACCAGGAGTCGTTGACGATCACCGGACCGAAGGTGGCGCCGAGCCAGAGCTCCCAGGTCCCGCGCGAGAAGGCGTAGTAACGGACCTGACCCTCGACCAGGAAGTAGCGGCGGCTGTGGTCGCGCTCCAGGTCCGACTCGCCGTCGCCGTCGAGGTCGTCGTTGCCGAGCGCGGCGTCGCTGCGCAGCGTGCTGGCGAAGGTGATGCCGGCGCCGACGGCGAACTTCTGGAAGCGGTAGAGGTTCTGGATCCCGACACCGAGGCTACTCTCGCCCTGCACGCAGTCGTCGACGCTGCGGATGCAGACGTCGGCGGCGGGGAGGGTGAGCAGGCCGGCCCCGAGCTCGGCCATCATGAACGGTCGGTGCATCTGCCGATCGGCGGTGGCCCGGCGCGCCCGGCGCTGTCGTCGTCGGCGCGGCGGCGGCGGCCAGCAGCAGGACGCCGGCGCACGCCGCCACGCCGGCGGCCGCTGTCGGCGTGCTCACAGCCACGGACCGGTGGAGGAGGGCGGCGCGCGCCCGGCGGGCAGCGGCGGCGGTTGCGGGGCAGCGCCGGCGCTGGCGCTGGGCGCGCTGCTCGGCGGCCCGGCGGCCGGCTCGGCGCTCGCCGATGCCCGCGGGGAGGCAGGCGCTTTTCCGGGTCCGCGGCCCGCCGGAACTGGCGGGATCGGCGCTGGCATCGGCGGGGGCCACGCCGGCTGGGTTGAGGGCTCGAGCTCGGCGACGAACTGCTGCGCGGCGGTGAGCTGGTGAGCTCGAACGCCAGGCGCGCCAGATGCACCGCCTCGCCGGTGGCGCCTGCGAACTGCGCCCCAGCGCGTCGCTGAGCATGCGCTCGCCGGCCTCGCGCCGCACCTCGACCACGCGCGGGTCGTCCGGCCAGCGCGCCAGGGCCGCGTCGGTGATCTCCTTGACGTTGCGGCGCGCGGGCGAGTCCCAGGCACGGCGGCGCATGCAGTCGCGCGCCGCCTCGACCTGCGCCTCCACCGAGTCCTCGGAGGTTCCGAAAGGAAACCTCCCACCTGGCGAGGCCGACGCGCCGAAGCCGCCCAGCCGGCGGCCTCCCAGCACGACCAGCACCACCGTGAGCGCGGCCAGGATGGCGAAGGCCGCGCCGCGCGTCAGGCGGGAGCGCCGCCCGCGGCTGGCGGCCTCGCCGGCGCCGGTCAGCGTCGTCTCCGTCCCCTGCATGGTGCTCGAGGTGGCCGCGGCCGCGGGCTCGCGGCGCGGCTCGCCGGGACCCTCCTCCTGCGCCGTGGATCGACGCGCCTCGGCGCCGCGCCGTCGCGCGTCGTCGCGGGCGTCGTCGAAATCGAGATCGCTGCGCGATGCCCGGGCGGGCGCCGAGCGGCGTGGGGCCGGCGGCACCGGTGTCTGGCGGCGCCCGGCGCGGGCCGGGCGGCCGGGGTCGGAGCTGCGCGCCACGGTGCGGCCCCGCGACGACGGCGAGGCGCGACCCTCCAGCGTGCGATCGCCGCGGAAGACGTCGCCGTCGCGGCGCCCGGCCGAGGAGCGGCCGGCAGCGGGGAGCGTCGACGCGTCGCGAGCGCGGAGGTGGCTCCGAGTCCTCGTTCCCGGCGCCCCCATCCCTGCGCGCCTGCGCCGGGATGCCGCCGATGCGCGCGGCGAGCTCGGCCGAGAGCTCGTGCTGCCGGGTGCGCTCCTTGGAGGGTAGCTTCACCGCGCCCTTGCCGCGCTGGAAGGCGAGCGTCGAGGTGGCGATGATCTCGTCGGGATCGAGCCCGGCGTCGCGAGCCGCTGCCACCAGCTCGCGGCCGAGCACGCGCGCGTTCTGGGCGCGGTCGGCGGCGCGCTTGCTGAGGTTCTGCATCACCACGTCGGCGATGGGGCGCGGCACGTAGCTCGCCCGGGCGATGCTTGCCAGGTCGGGCGGCGGGGCATGGGTGTGCTGCACCAGCAGCGCCACCGGCGAGTCGCCCTCGAACGGCGTCCGACCGGCGAGCATCTGGAAGAGGATGGTGGCGATGGCGTAGACGTCGGCCGCCGGGCCCACCGGCTGGCCCTCGGCGCCCTCGGGGGAGATGTACTTGGCGGTGCCGAAGATCAGCCCGGCCTGGGTGGAGGCCATCGAGGTGTCGCCCCAGTTCAGGCGGGCGATTCCGAAGTCGAGCACCTTGACGTAGTCGGCGTCGTCGCCGCGGCGCACCAGCATCACGTTCTCGGGCTTGATGTCGCGGTGGACGATGCCCTGCTTGTGGGCCTCACCCACGGCGTCGCAGATCTGGATGGCGATGTGCAGCGCGCGCGTCAGCGGCAGCGCCGAGCCCTCTGCGCCCGTGCCCGCCGCGGCCAGCGCGGAGAGCAGCGAGATGCCGTCGAGGTGCTCCATCACCAGGTACAGCTCGCCGCCGATGGCGCTCTGGCTGTGCGGGTCGAGCTCGGCCGGGGGGGAGGACTGGGTGGGGACCACCCCGGTCATCAGCAGCTGCACCACGTTGGGGTGGGTGAGGCGGCTGGCCACCTTGGCCTCGCGGTGGAAGCGCGACACCAGCTCGGCGTTCCCGGAGAGCTCGCGGTGCAGGATCTTCACCGCCACGTCGCGCTCGATGCCCGCCTGGAACGCGCGATAGACGCGCCCCATGGAGCCGATGCCGATCAGGTGCTTGAGGCGGATCTGGCCGGCCAGCTCGAGGCCGAGGTAGGGGTCGCGCGCCACCGGCGTGCCGGCGCCGACGGTGGCGGTGGCCGCGTCTGCACGCGGCACGTTCGGCGAGGACGGCGGGCGCGCGGTGGCCAGCGGCGTCCCGTCGCGCGGGCAGAAGAGCACGTCGGGCTCGTACCGCTCTCCGCAAGACGGACAGGACTTCGCGGGCACGGGTTTCATCGGTGGGTTCGCGCCGCCGTTTCGCGCGTCACGTTCAGGGCTGCGGCGGTGACCGCGCCGCACGACGGGCGAGAGCGCAGTGTAGCAGGCCGCCGCGGTTGGCGAGGGCCGTCCCGTGGCGCGGTCGTGCTCGCCCCCGCGCTGCGGTCTCCGGAGCGCACTTCCGCGGAGGCTGACGCGAGGGAGCAAGCGCCCTACGGTCCCGCCCCCTGAGCGATTCCTCCAAGGCGCGTTCAGGGCGGCGAACGCGCGGGCCTCCACGGAGGCGATGCGACGGGAAGACCGGGGCGACTCGCCGCGGCCGGATCCGTCCATCGGCGGCGAGGGCGCGCGCCACGACGGCCCGGCCACCGGGCCGGCGTCCGGCCCGGTCGCGGCCGCCCGGGAAGCGGCGGGGCGCGCCCGGCGCCGGAGCCGGGCCAGGAAGCGAGCGACGCGCCGTTCCTGCAGCTGCCCTCGTTCGAGGGGCCCCTCGACATGCTGCTGCACCTCATCCAGCAGCACGAGCTGGACATCCTCGACATTCCGGTGAGCTTCATCACCCGGAAGTACCTCGAGTACCTGGCCCTGATGCGCACGCTGTCCATCGACGTGGCCAGCGAGTACCTGGTCATGGCGGCGACGCTGACCCACATCAAGTCCAAGATGCTCTTGCCCAGCGTACCGGCCGGGCAGGAGGACGACGCCCTGGCGGCCGCCGAGGAGGATCCGCGCGCCGAGCTGGTGCGGCGTCTGCTCGAGTACCAGAAGTACAAGGCCGCAGCTGCCGAGCTCGGCGGGCGCAGCGCGCTGGGCCGGGACGTCTTCGCCCGCGGGTCCGCCGAGGTGGTCCCCGAGGGGCTGGCGCCCTTCGCACCCACGCCGCTCTTCTCGCTGCTCGACGCCTTCAACCGCGTGCTGTCGCGCGCCAAGGTGCGCATCGATCACGAGGTGGTGTTCGATCGCATCAGCATCACCGATCGCATCCTGCAGCTCACCGAGAAGCTCGGCGCGCGCAAGGCCATGGCCTTCGAGGAGCTCTTCGAGATCCCGGTCGACCCGTCGGCGGCGCCTGGCGAGCGGCGCGCGCCCAGCCGCTTCGACCTGGTGATCACCTTCCTGGCGGTGCTGGAGATGGCGCGCATGAAGATCCTGCGCGTGTACCAGTCGGATCCGCTGGCACCCATCCATGTCGAGCTCGCCGTGCAGGATGGCAAGCCGCTCGCCGGCGGCGATTTCGGCGACCCCGAGCCGGCGGAGAGCGCCGTGGACGAGGCGCCAGTCGACCCGAACAGCGACGCGGCGCTGGCCGATGAGCGCGCTGCGGACGACGACGCCGCGACGCGCGAGCTCTCCCCCGACACGGAGGGCGAGGTGGAGGCCGATGGGGACGACGCGGAGACCCTGCAGCCGCCGGCCCCGACAGGACCGAGGTCTCCTGCCGGAGCCTCGGAGGCTGGTGACGAAGGCGACAACGCGGAGACCCTGCAGCCGCCGGCCCCGGAGGCGGACGAAGGCGACGACGGCGGCCCCGCGGCGCGCAACGAGGTTGCGCCGGCCGCGGACCCGGCCAACGACAGCGAGCTCCCGGGACGAGGTGATGGAGGACGAGGGCCGGGGAGACCGAGGGCACCGCCGGGGCGAGGGCGGCCGAAGCCCCGGCCGACATCGCCGCGACCCCCGACCCCACCGAGGTCGCGCCCGGCGAGGGCGAGGGCGAGCACGAGGGCGAAGGCGACGGCGAAGGCCAGGGCGAGGGCGAGGGCGCGCAGCGTGCGCGGCGGGGCGGCCCCGGGCCTCGCTCGGTGCGCCGGCCCTCGGCCCGGGCCAGTGCGCCGCGCCTGCGCGTCCTCGCCTGGAAGTGGATGCGCCGCGCTGCCGCGGTGATGGAGGCGGCGCGTCCCAGCGTCGCGCCGGGCGCGCCCCCGACCCGGGACGTGGCGCGCGCCCACCTCAAGGGGCTGCTCGAGGCGCTGATCTTCGCCTCCGACCGGCCGATGCCGGCCAACGAGCTGGCCCGCTCGGCCAAGGCCAACCGCGCCCTGGTGAAGGAGCTGCTCGCGGAGATGGTCGGCGAGTACCGCGAGCGCGGGTTCCGCCTCGAGGAGGTCGCCGGCGGCTTCGCCTTCCGCACCAGCGCAGCGTTCGCGCCCTTCGTCCGCGACCTGGCCCTGAAGAAGCCCGTGCGCATGTCGCGCGCCCAGATCGAGACCCTGGCCATCGTCGCCTACCGGCAGCCGATCACGCGCCCGGAGGTCGACGACGTGCGCGGGGTGGACTCCGGCCCGGTGCTCAAGACCCTGCTGGAGCGGGATCTCGTCCGCATCCTCGGCAAGAAGGACGAGCCGGGGCGCCCCATCCTCTATGGCACCACCGCCGGCTTCCTGGAGTTCTTCGGGCTGCGCGGCATCAGCGACCTGCCGACCTTGCGAGAGTTCACCGAGCTGTCGGACGAGTCGCGGCGGACCTACGAGCAAGAGCTGGGCGAGGATCCCCCCGAGGGCGGCGGGACGGCGATGGGTGAGGGGTTTGCCGGTGGCGAAGGCGGCATCTCAGCCACCGTGGGCGCGGCGCT
>JBBJMR010000368.1:0-8020 GCA_037720395.1 Polyangiaceae bacterium | reverse complement strand
GGCCTGCTCGGCCTGGTGCGCAACAGCATCGGCGAGGAGTCGTTCGTCAGCGACGAGGTGATCCGCTCCCGCGCCGGCGTGCGCGTGCGCATCGGCAACACCGACGCCGAGGGGCGACTGGTGCTGGCCGACCTCCTGGCACGCGGCAAGGAGCTGTGCGCCGGCGCGCCCGAGCCATCGCTCTTCTCGGTGGCCACGCTGACCGGTCACGTCTATCGCGCGCACGGCCCGTACATCGGGGTCATCGGCAACGGCCCGGCGCGCGCGCGCGGCATCGTCGACGCGCTCGACGCGCGGGGCGAGCTCTGGGCCGAGCCGTGCGAGCGTTCGCGCCCGCGCCGCGAGGACTACGCCTTCGTGGCCGGCCGCTCCAGCGCGGAGGATGTGGTCTCCTCGAACCGCCTGGCCTCGGTGAATACGCCGCGCGGCCACCAGTTCCCGTTCGCCTTCCTGGACATCGCCGCCGGCCTGCGACGCAGCCCGCTGCCCTTCGTGCACCTGGACATCGCCGGCGTGGCCGTCGACCCGCCCGATTGGTAGTTCGGCAAGCCCACCGGCACGCCCATCGCCACCTTCGCGGCCTGGCTCGGCGGCTAGTCCCGGGAGAAGGCTCGCAGCCCTCTCCCCCCGCCGAAGCAAGTTCGGCGGGGCCCCCCACACCTCGTGCTGCTCCAGCCGAGTGCACCCACCGCCCACCACCGAGGCCGAGCGTCTACTGGCTCCAATGGGTTCCCGGAGTCAGGCGGTGGCCGCTGCCGCCGGCGGCAGCGAGGCGGCGAAGTCGCGCGCGAAGCGCGCCTCGTAGTCGTCGAGCAGGGCCTCGATGCGCTCCGGCGTCGAGGCGCGCACGATGAGCCCGACGTGGTGCGGGTTGTCGCGCAGCCGCCACACCACCTCCGGGTCGTCGTAGGCCGAGGTGTCGGGCACCTGCTGCTTGGCCAGGGTGACGATGAGGCCGCCGTAATCCTGGCGCCGCTCGGGGAGCCGGTACTCGCTCTCGCCCTGCGACAGCTCGATCTTCGCCCACTCCGCCCAGAGGCTGACGCCGGTGGAGGCCTTGACCAGATCCGAGATGTGCACGCCGCCGACGCGCGCCGCCGTCTCCAGGAAGTACACGGTGCCGTCGTCGCGGCCGAGGATGAACTCGGTGTGGGTGACCCCGCGCACGATGCCCAGGTGCTCGACCACCCTGGCGTGAGTGGCCAGGATCTTCTGCTCCACCTCGCTGCCGCGCGGCACGGTGCGGGTGGCGAAGATGCTGCCGCCCGTCCAGACCTCGAGCAAGGGCTTGCGGTACTTGTGCACCTCGGCGAAGGCGACCGCCTTCTCGGTGGTGATGGCGTCGACGTGGAAGACGTCGCCGGGGATCATCCGCTCCACCAGGTGGTTGGCGGAGGCATCGCCGAGCGCCTCCACGGCGGAGATGAGCGCCGCCTCGTCGTCGAAGCGCTTGATGCCCACCGCCGAGGCCTCGCTGCGCGGCTTGAGCAGCCATGGCGCCGGCACGCTCCGGCAGAAGGCGCGGATCTTGTCGTAGTTGATGGCGTGCACGAACTCCGGCACGGCGATGCCGCGGTCCTTGGCGCGCGCGCGCATGGCCAGCTTGTCGCGGAAGTATCGGGCCGTGGTCTCGCCCATGCCCGGGATGCGCAGGTGCTCGCGCAGGTGGGCGACCACCTCGACGTCGTAATCGTCGAGCGGGGCGATGCGGGTGATGTCGCGGGTGCGCGCCAGGTAGCTGACGGCGTTGACCACCGTCTGCCGGTCGGTCATCGACGGGACGGCGAAGACCTCGTCGATGGCCTCGCGCGCCCATGGCTTGCCGAGCAGAGGCTCGACGGTGAGCAGGACGACGTGATGGCCCTCCTGCTTGCAGGTCGCCATGAACTCGTTGCCCTTGAAGAAGCTGCCCACGCAGAGGATCGTCGTCACGGCGCGGCGGACCATACTACAAGGTCCGCTCGCTTGCCGATGGCGCGGTACCACCCGACCGTGGAGGGCGTCGGCGCGGTCGCGATGGTCGCCCTGGGCCGGGCCGCCGAGGCGCGCGGCGGCAAGCGCGGCCTGCCGGTCGCCACGCAGGGTGGGCGCGCGCTCTACCAGGCGCTGGGCTGGCCTGCTCGGCGACTACACCAGCGCGGTCATCCGGCCTGCGGGCGGATGACGGCGCGGGCGCTCAGCGCTTCGACGTCGCGGCCGGGGATGGCGAAGCGGAAGGCACGGTGACGGTGAGCTCGGTGTGCCCCGCCGCGACGGCGCTGCTCGAGCTGGCCCAGGCCTTGACGACGTAGCTCCCGGGCTCCCGCGGCAAGGCGACGGAGACGGTGGCGCGGCCCTGGCGCAGCGTCTCCTCGGCGCGGGAGAGCACCTTGTTGCTGGCCATCGCATGGTTCTGGGCCATGAGCGACGACGCTTGCGGCGCGGAGAGGCGCTCCAGATCGGCGGCCGGCACCAGGGCGCCGCGCACCACGTTGCGGTGCGTCTCCAGCGTGACCAGCACCCGCCCCTCGGCGAAGGGGGCGCGGACCTCGACCGCCGCGCTGCTGCCGGGTGCGTGGACCTCCCCGGCCGTGCTGCGCACCTCGAGCGGCTGCGGATAGCGCAGGCGTGTCGCCGGGTCGCCGAGGAGGTTGAAGAGGCCCTCGTGCTCGGTCTTGAGCTCGTCGATGTCCTGGCGCACCAGCATCTCCGCCAGGGCGATGGATCCCCGCTGCATGCCGCGGCGCACTTCGATCAGCCCCTCGCCGATGGTCGCCGCGCGCTGGCGGGTGAAGGTCTCCACCACCGCCGCGGCGTAGAGCGCGTTGGGGTAGGGGTGGCTCTCGCGGCTGGAGGCGAAGACGGCGATCGGCCCGTCGGGGTTCATCACCATTCGCTCGGCCAGGGAGAGGCGGCCGTCGGGCAGGTCGAAGGCGCCGGTGTCGCAGGTGAAGGCGAAGAAGAGCGGCTTGCCTGCGGGGATGCGGAGGCTCGCGGCATCGCTGGCCGTGCCCAGGCCGTACCAGCGGTTGCGGAACTGCACCGAGTCGAAGGCGTTCCAGGCCCCGTGCCCGACGTAGGCCGCCACCAGGGCGCCGGCATCGAGGTCCGCGACCACCTTGTCGCGCAGCCGGTCGGGCGGGTAGGCGTAGGCCGAGCCGGCCTTGGCGAAGACCAGCTGGACGTCGAAGTCGTAGGAGACACCGCGATCGATGAGCCGCGTGGCCGTGCTCTCCGCGAGGCGGTCGGCGAGCGGTCCGAAGTCGCCGGGCGCGGCGAAGAGACGGACCATGCGCGGCCACTCGCCGCGCACCGGCTCGCGCTCGTACTCGATGAGCTTGCCGACGAACGCCGACAGCGCCCACGTGCTGCGCGCCGGGATGCGCCCGACCGCGATCTCGCGGCCGCCGCCACCCGCGTCGCCGCTGTCGCTGCCGGCGAGCGCCAGCGGCCGGTCCGTCGCGTAGCGCGCCTGGTCGGGATGCCAGACGAAGTCCGGCCAGGGCTCGCGCGCATCGCCCGCGTACGGGACCTTGTCGGCGTAGAAGGTCGGCAACAGCGGCGCCCCCGCCCGCGTCTCGTTGCCGCCGGGCGGTCCGTCGACGTCACCGGCGAGGAGCACGAAGCGCAGCCGTCCTCCGGCGTGCGCGGCCAGCGCCCGCACCCCGGCCTCCAGCGCGGCGGCCTCCGGGCGGCCGCCGGAGAAGCGCGCGTAGAGGTCCTCGGCGATGAGCGTGGCCACGCGGTGCCCGAGGGATCGCCGGTGCGCCGCCAGCGGCTCGATGGCGCCGGCGAAGCTCCGCGGAACCAGGATCAGATAGTCGGCGTCCTTCCACGCCGCCCAGGTGGCGGGGTCGGCCAGGGCAGGCGCCCCCTCGAGCCGGGGCGCTTCGCTGCGGCCCGGCGCTGCCTGGCCGCCCGGCCCCGTGTGCCCGGCGCCGCAGCCCGCGCCGAGCACACATCCGCCCGCAAGCACCCACACGGGCAGGGCGGGGAGGCGTCCCAAGGCCCTCGACTCTAGCAGCCGACTTTTTCTTCGCCGGCCGTCAGGAACCGAGATTCCCGCGAGTCCGTGGGCGCAAGGCGCAAAGCACCCAGCCAACGGTCTCGTCGCCACTTGACGAACTGCCGTGCCGGATTAACCTGCAGCGCCCAGTTTACTTTCAACCGCGACTTTCAAGAACCCGGGAGCCGACTCATGAGCCAGAACACGAAAGAGACGTACGCCGCCTCGACGCAGCGCGCGAGCTTCGTGGGCTTGCTCGACGAGGTCCGCTCGCGTGTCGATGTCCTCGTAGTCATGCCCAGCATGGGAGACGCACCGTCTCCGTGTACCGGGCGGCTCACCGAGGCCCGCACCGAGTCCCCGGGTACCAGGCGAATCGATTGGGTTCCCGGTACCGCGGCTGCAACCAAGCAGCCCTTGCCCACACTCCACTGATCGACAGGCGCAGGGGCGTGCCGCCCCTGTACCCCGCCGGAGCAACCCGGCGGCGTCCGTCGAACCAGGGAGTGTCCGGATTGTCCCTCGGCCAACGGCGGGAGCACCCGACGGGTCCAGGGGGGACGACGCTCGCGTCCCGCGCGCGGCCACGCCGCCGGGGGAACGACGCCGAGGGCTCCCTGCCAGCAGGTCCCTCGCACCCGCGAGCCTCGTTCGAGCGTCACCTCGTTCCAACCGGTTCGCGCTGCGGCCCTCACGGGCCTCGGCGGGCCTGCACCTCGGTGCTCGCTTCGCTCGCACCTCGTATCCGGTTCCGCAAGACGTGAAGCGGCCCCCCGGCACCTGCCGGGACCGCAGACCGCGCCAGCACAGCGACTTCTCTGGTGGGAGCAGTCGGGCGCGGTGTCCGGCACCCCTCGAGACCACCTCTCGGGTGCCTTTGGACTGGCAGCAGTAGGGCCAACCTCTCCCTGTGCCGTCGATGGAACCGAAGCCGAGCCAGCACCGCCGCCCCCGGCGATGACGCACGACGCTACTCTGTCCGGACCGCCAGTCTCTATGTCGACCGATTCGTCGCCGTGGGATGCGCTCGCGGCGGGCGCGACCGAGCCCGCCGATGTGACGCGTCGCGTGCGCGGCCTCGCCGCGCTGGCACTGGACCAGCGCGCGCCGCTCCTCGGCGCGATCGAGCCGCTGTTGCGCCACGCCGACGCGGAGGTGCGTGCCGCCGCCGTGGCCGCGCTCGCCGGGGCCGATGGCCTGCGCGCGGTCCGCGCCCTGGTGGCGTGCCTGGACGACGCCCACGCCGCCGTGCGCGCCGCGGCGGTCGAGGCGCTGCGCGCGTCCTCCGAGCAGCAGCCAGCGCGCTACGCGCACGCGCTCTTCCACGGTCGCCAGGACGTGCGCGTCCACGCTCTGTCCACCGGCGCCCCCGCCGGCGCCAGCGCGCTGGTGCTCCACGCCGCCGCCGCCGCCCCGCCGAGCCTGCTGCTCGCCGACGTGCTCGAGGTCGGCTGGGACGAGGCCATCCGCTCCTGCGCCTTCACGCGCGGGCGCAGCGACGCCGAGGTGGACCGCGCGCTGCGCGACGGTGAGATCGACGCGTCCGACGCGGCCGACGCGGCCGAGAGCGGCTCCTCGGGTGCGGAGCGCGACGTGTTCGACGATCTGTTCGAGCGGCTGCGCGACGTCCGCCGTGACGCGGACGATCGCACGCTCGCCGATGCGCTCGCGTGCTGGCCGGTGGAGGTGCAGCGCCGCGTCGTGGTTTCGCTGCTCGGGGTGGCCCGGGTCCATGGCGCGTGGACGCCGCGGTACGCGCGCGCCTGCACCCGCGTCTTCCCCGGCTTCCTGCGCTGGTCCGCGGTCCCGCGAGCGGTGCGCCGCGCGGCGGTCGGCGTCTTCCACGACGCCGGCGGAAGCGCGCCGGCGCTCGACGACGAGCAGGTGCACGCCTTGCTCGGTGATCCGCTCTTCGTCGACGACGCCCGGCTGCTCGATCTCTGGGCTCTTGCCGCGCTGCTTCGCTGCGTGAAGCGCGGCGCCATCCGCAAGGCGCGGCGCTGGCTGGGGACGCCGCGCATCCTGCGCGCCATGGCCGCCGATCCGCTGGGAGCGGTGACCTGGGTGGAGATCGAGGACGACTCGGCGCGTGGGCGCGCCGATCTGCTGCGCATGGCGCGGCGTGCGCACCCCGACGCGGCCGCGCGCGCGCTCGCCGGCGCAACGCTGGTCGAGAGCGACGCCGGCAAGGAGCGCCTCCTCGCCGAGCTCGACGGGTACGAGTGTGCGCTGGTGCTGGCGCACGCCGTGGATCTGGAGCTGGCGGGCATCGAGGCGCACGCCGGCGCGCGCCTGGCCGCGCTGCTGGCGCCGCGGGTGGCACCGGACTGGATGCTGACCCTGCTCCGGCCGCTGGCCGCGACCCGGACCTGGCAGCGAGCCAGGTGGCGGCGGCGGCGCTGCGCGTGCTGGCGCCGGCGCTGGACCCGCAGCGCCTCGCCGAGCTGGAGTCGGAGCTGCCGGCCGGCGCCATGGACCCGGTGCGCGCGCTGCTCCGCGCTTCCACGTCGGGCACGGCAGGCGCCGTGGCGCCTTGGCGCGCTGCTGCGCGCGCCGTGACAGCGCCGCCCGATCGCGGAGGCGACGACGCAGACCTCGAGGGCGCGCTCCAGGCGAGCTCGCTCTCCGCGCTGCGGTCGATGCTCCTCGCCGGCCCGCGCGCCACCCGGCCGGGCGCGGTGGCCGCCTGGCTGGAGGCCTCGGCTGGGTTGCCGGCGGAGGAGCGGCTGGAGGCGCTGGAGGCCATCGCTCGAGACGGCAGCGGCGCGGCGCGGCGTACCGCGCTGCGCGCGCTGGGCGTGGAGGGTGCCCGTGGGCGCGCACCGCATGTCCGCGCCCTGGCCGATGCCTGGTCGTGGGGCACCGCGGTGGCCTGGCGCCTCACCGGGCGGCCGATCGACATCCGCTTCCTGACCGGCGCGCAGCTCGGACACACCCGCTTCGACGAGCCGGTGATCCACGTCAGCGCCGAGCCGATCCTGTCGCGAGCGCCGCACGGCCGCGCCATCGTCGAGGGTCTGATCTTGCACGAGCTCGGCCACCGCCTCTTCCATGCCGGGCCGGAGGGGGCTCGCGTGTGGCGCGAGGCACACGCCGAGCGCATCGGTGGCCTGCTCAACCTGGTGGCCGACGAGCACCTCGAGCGCCGCCTGCGCGCGGTCGACGCCAGCTTCGGCGACCGCCTCAAGCGCCTGGCCTCCTGGGCCTTCCTGCACCGCCCGCGCGAGCTCGACGTCTTCGCGCTCTGTGCCACCCTCGGCGGCCGCGCCGGAGCGGTGCTGGCGGGCACCCCGCTCGGCGTCGCCCGCGGCCGCTCCCGCGTGGTGGTGGAGAGCGGGGCGCTCCTCGGCGCGCTCGAGCGTGGCGGTCACGCCTTCGCGCGCTTCGTGCGCGCGCTGCGCATGGGGCTGGGCAATCGCCACGGCGACCCACTGGTGGCGCGCGCGCTGGCCGAGGTCGCGGGCGGCGGCGGCGCGCGCAGCCTCAAGGACCGCGAGATCGGCGAGCTGCTCCCGCTGGCCCGCGCGCTGGAAGGAATCTTCGGCTGGCAGGCGCGCCTGGCGGACACCGTGGGGGCCCACGAGTCCCTGGTCGACGGCGCCGAGGTCGACGGGGAGCTCATCGGCGACGACGAGATCCGCGCCGCGGCGAGAAAGCGGCAGCGCCCTGGCGCCCGCGCGCAGCGGCGCGAGCGGCGGGGGTGGAGCCATCGACGTCTCGCCGGACGAGCGCTTCGTGCCGCTGCAGGAGGTGCACACGCTCGCCTTCGACCCGAGCGCGCACGCGCCCCTGGTGGCCGCGGTGGCCAGGCCAGCCCGGAAGCTCCGGGAGCAGCTGCGTGCCGGCGCGACCGCCACCCAGGTGGTGCGCGCCCGGCTGCGCGGGCGCTTCGATCCTGGGCGCGCGCGCGCCCTGGTGACGCGGCGCGACCCGCGAATCATGGCCGCACGCCGCGTCATACCCTCCGCCGGCGTGTTCCTCGGGCTGCTGGAGGACTGCTCGTCGTCAATGGACGGGCGGCACATCGCCAGCGCA
>JBBJMR010000121.1:0-23952 GCA_037720395.1 Polyangiaceae bacterium | reverse complement strand
CGGCGCGCACCACGTCGTCGTGCTCGCCGGAGGGGCGTTGCGGAGGATCGGACGGTTGAGCGCGCGCCGCCTCGGGCCTCCCCGTGGCCGGCGCGCCAAGCTCGGGCTTCGACGGCGGTGTCGCCGCTGGCGAGGCTCCGCGCGTCGCAGCTGCTGACGCTCCGCCAGGTGAGGTCGCACCTGGCGATGCGCCGCCAGGCGACGTCGCGCCTGGCGAGGCTCCGCCAGGCGACGCGCCCGTGGAAGGCGGGCGAGCCTCGTCCTTCGTCGTGGCCGCTTTCGACGGGCCCCAGCTGGGCGAGGCCGGGTCGACCATCGCTGGCATGTTCGCGGTCTGCGCGCCCGCCGCTGCGCCCGTGCGGGTGGCTGCATCGGCGGGCTGTGCCGAGCCGCTGGCGGGCACCGACGTGGCGGAAGAGGCGACCGACGACGCTGGTTGCTGCAGCTTGCCGACCAGCGGGGGCTCGACGCTGCCGCGGTTGTCGCCCGAGTCGGGGAAGAGCAGGTCACCGAGCCTGCCCGTGCCCGGTCGCCCTGCGCCCCGGAGCGTGCGGACGGCGGTATCGGTGGTGCTGCGCTTTTCGGCAGCGGGCGGCTTGCCGGTCGTGGCGCCGCTGGCGCCAGGCGCAACGGCCGGGGCGTCCTTGCTGCTGACGCTCCCGAGCTTCACCGTCTCGCTCTTCCACCCAGGCGGCGTGGCGGTCGTCGGCAGCGGCGTGGCCGAGGCCGGCGTGGCGGTCGGCTTGAGAGGCGGCCGCACGGGCGGGGCCGCGTGCACGCGCTCGCGCAGGGGAGGCGAGCCGACGCGCCGGACGCGGCGTCGCGGTGGCGCACCGACGGATGCTGGCCCGTCTTGCGCGGCGGGTGGCGGCGGCCGGGCCGACGGGGAGCGCGTCGGAGACGAGGGGCCACCTTGGGCGGCACGGCTTGCGCGAGGGACCGGCGGTGGCGGCGGCGCTCTCCGAGCTGGTCCAGCCGAGAGACCTGCTCCTGTCGAGGGAGCGGTGACGCTGCGCTCGACGGCATCGGCGAGGAGCACGTCGTCGAGCTCGATGCTGTCGGCGGGCGGCCGGTGCAGCGGCGGGGGGCGCTGGCTCGCCGGGCGGCGCGCTGCCGGCATGACGTCCGTGGTGGTGCGCTTCTCGGTCGGGGCGTCGTCCTCGCTCGCGGCCGGGGCGCGCGCCGCGGCGGCCTCCTTCGCGGTCGCCGCCGGTGCCGCGGGGCTCTTGTCCTCGGCACGGTCCGTCGGGTCATCGGCGACGGCGGCGAACGGTGTGATCTCCTTGTCCTTGTCGGGAGCCCCCGACTTGCCGCTCGGCGCTCCACCTGCCGACGCTCCGGCAGGAGCACCTGCCGACGCTCCGGCAGGAGACGTCGCACTTGCCGAAGCTCCGGCAGCAGACGTCGCACCTGCCGAGGCTCTGGCAGCAGATGTCGCAGCGGAGGTCGCACCTGACGACGGCCCGTGCCCGCCTGGTGGCTCGGAGCGGCCCGCCCAGAGGCCGTCGATGTCGCTGGTCCCCGGCTTGCGCACCGCGGAGTGGCTGCCGGTCGGAGTGCGCTCGGCGGCGGGCGCGTCCGCGGACGGGACGCGCGGCGCCCGCGGGATGCTGGTGCGGGCGGAGGCGATGAGGTCCGGACTGAAGCGGGGCATCTGCGTGATGACGCTGCGCGGCTCGGTGCCGGTGCCGCCCGGCACGATGATGGGAAGCGGGGGCACGTTGGCCTGGTCGGGGTCGGGCACGGAGCTGATGCCGACCAGCGTCTGGATGCGGGCGCGTGCTCCTTCCTGCGCCGCGCCCGTGGCGACCCTCATCACGTCGGTCGGGGTGGCGCGGTCGCCGGTGGCCGAGGAAGCGTGGGGTGGGCGTGGCCGGGCGCCGGCGGCGGCGGCTGCGAACTCGGGCAGCGACTCGGCCGTGACCCACTCCTTCATCCCCTCGCGCCAGACCAGGGTGGTCGGCGGCAGGACGTTGCTGGCGAGGGCGGCCCGGAGCTCCTCGGTGCGGACGAGCCTCTGGACCCCCTCCTCGTCGGTCCACCTCCACTCGTCGCGACCGCTCACTCAGTCTCCCCGATTCGCCACGCGCTCCTCGATTTGCCGCGCGCGAAGGCGGCGATCGTAGCGCGGGCTTGCAGGCAACGGACCACTTTTCGCGGAAGTGGCGCACCGGCCTCGCCGGCGTCGATTGGACGAGCATGGGAGCGCATCCCCATCTGCACGTCGCGGCCACGGGCGTCTCGCTGGTCACGCGTCTGTTGGTGCACGCCATCGGCGAGCTGGTCGGCCCCTCGCGCTGCGCTGCGTGCGCGCGGTCCACCACGCAGCTGCTGGCGATCCCCAAGTGTTCTGCGGTGCGTGCGCCGCCGGTGGACCGGCTCCCGGTGTCACCGCTGCCCGACGACGAGGGGGTCAAGCAGGCGATGGCGCCGCCGATGCCGGCATCGGCAACGGCGCCGACCCGGAGCAGCCGGTGACTTCGGCCCGTCGCCCCAGCCCGCGCGCGCGCGTTCGCGGTCTACTCGGGGGCGATGGCCGAGGCCATTCGCCGCTACAAGTACGGCGGGCACGTCGAGCTGGCGCGACCGCTCGGCGACCTGCTGCGCGGAGCGGCTCGGGCGGCGGCGCCGCGCGTGGAGCTGGTGGGGCCCGAGCCGCTGCACGCGCGGCGTCTGGCCGAGCGCGGGTACGACCAGGTGGCGCTGCTCTCCGCGGCGGTCGCGCACGAGCTCGGCGTCCGCCACGGGGTGCGTGCGCTGCGCCGTCGGCGGCACACGCCCAGGCAGGCCCAGCTCGACCGTGCCGCGCGCCAGGCCAACGTCGCGGAAGCGTTCCTGGCGGCGCAGCCGCTCACCGGCCGTCGCGTGCTGCTCGTCGACGACGTGGCCACCACCGGCGCCACGCTCGGCGCGTGCGAGGCAGCGCTCCGGCGAGCGGGCGCACGCACCGTCGGCGCGCTGGTCGTGGCTCGGACACCGCTCGCCGGTGCGGAGCCGGAGTGACCCGAGCGCCGCGAGGTCACGCACCACCCAGCATCGTCCGGGACGCGCGCGCGTACCTGTGCGCACGCCCAGTGCTCGCTGCGCTTCAGCGCCGTCGGTCGTGAGTCGAGCCGCAGGTCAGGCGCGTTGAGCGAGCGTCGCCTCGGCGTCGCGCTGGGCGTCGTCGCGATCCGGCCAGCCGCGGCCGCCGAGCGCGCGGACCGACTCGTCGCCGGTGTAGCCCGGCGCAGAGAAGGCGCGCCACTCCCACCCCGACTTGCCATCGACGCCGAGGGTCACGCGGGCTGCCCACCGACCGATGGTCGCCTCCCAGACGCCGTCGTTCTCGCTCCACGTCACCGGGCCTCTGCGGACGACGGCCTTGGCTCGGAGCTCGGGCACGGAGGGGTCGGCGAGGTGCGGGTGGCCCATGCAGAGGAGCCTAACCGAGGGTCCTGGGTGCGGCCAGCCCGCGGACCCCGTGGCCGATCTTCCAGCTTCGGCGGATTCACCCCACCGCGGATGACGGAGATTCTTTGCGCTCAACTCATTGAATAACCAACCCTTATCTAAGTGCCGCCGCCTGGATGGGTCTACTTGGACCCTGGCCTGCGGCCCATGTCGGGCGACGGTGACGGGCTCATGGTCACCGACGTGGACGACTGACACGGGATGGCGATCGATCGACCCGGCGCGACCCACGAGGGGAAGCGATCGCCGTCCTGCTGTGTGCCGATGCGGACGAAGCGTCGTCCGCACACCGCTCGAGCCGGTTGGTTGACGGTGCCAACGAGGATCCCGTTCACGTAGACGTCCGCGCTCACCGAGCTGAGGACGGTCACGTAACCGTAACCGCCGGGCAGGTCGCTGCCGTCGGGGCCTGGTGGGAGAGCCGGCTGTGCGGTCTCCGCCGGGCCCGGACCCTCCTCGATGGGCGTGGGCGCGGGTGCGACCTCGCTCTTCCGTGTCGTGCTCGTCGACGGCGCCAAGCCGGGGCGCGTCGCCGAGGGCGGGGCGTGATGGGCGGACGCCGGCGCGGCGTCGGTGCGCTGGGGGTCGGCTGCCGTGGCGCCGGGGGTCGCTCCTGCGCTGGGCGCGAGGAGCCCCGCCAGCGCAGCGCCGGCACCGACGACGATCGCCGCGCTGGCGGCGATGACCGCCAGCGACTCGCCGGTACCGAGCGGGCGCGACATCAGCCCTCGCGCTGGGTGCTTGTCGGCGACGACCGCGTCCGCCGTCGGCGGGTCGGCGGGTGCCGCGCCCGTGCCGAGCTGGACGTCTCGCCAGGCCTCCGGTCCGGTCCTGCCTCCGGTGACGCCGTCGAGCCCCGCCTCGCCGCGCGCGCTGCGGGTGCGAGATGGGCCATCGGCCCACGCCGGCTCATCGGTGACCAGCGCGGCGCCGGCCAGCGCTGCGGCGGGGAGGCGCTGCGATGGCGGCGGCGCGACGCTCGCAGCCGCCGGGGGCGCGAGCAATTCGTCCACTCCGGCGAGGTCGGCGGGGTCGGGGATGCGAGGTGCACGCAGCGGGACCACGCGGCTGCTCTGCTCCGCGGGAATGGCCGGCGGGGCCGGGACGCGCGCTGGCGCTGCGCCCGACGCGGGCCAGGTGCTCTGCGGCCGCGGGCGATGGCTGGGGGGCGGCGGCGGACGCGTCGACGGCAGGCGCGGCTGCGAAAGCGGCGCCGGCCCCGGCGGGCGCTCGCTCGGGCGCACGTTGCGGAGGGAGACCCGGCGCACGGGGCGCGCCCGGGCCGCGCGCGCATCGCCGGGTGAGACGCGCAGCGGGCGTGAATCGGCCGGCGCGTCGGTGAGCGGGGCGCGGCGGCGCGCACCATGCGAGCCTTGTCCCGGAGCTCGTCGCGTCCGACATCGAGGGCGGCGACCTTGGCCAGCCAGGCCTCGATCTCGGCGGCATCGATGCGGCGGCGGTCCACGACCGGCTCCAGCGCGGCGTCGATGGCCGCCGTGAGCTCGCGGGGCAGGTCACCGCGCTCGGCGGACAGTGGCGGCAGGCGACGCCCGTCGGCGGGTGGGGTCCGTCCGGTGAGCAAGCACCAGAGCAGCACCCCCAGCGCGTAGACGTCGGCGCGGGTGGTGAGGCGCTCGCCGCGCACCTGCTCCGGCGCCATCCAGCCGGGGCGCCCGCGCGCCGCGCCGGCCACGGTGTCTGGCGTGCGGCCGACGATCTTGCCCAGGCCGAAGCCGGCGAGGCGCACCTGCCCGTCCCAGGCGATGATGACGTTGTCCGGATGGACGTCGCGGTGAAGGATGGCCGTGGCGTTGCCCTGGTCGTCGGTGGCGGCGTGCGCGTGGGCGATGGCCCCGGCGAGCCGATGGCCGAGGCACCAGACGGCATCGTCGCCGAGCTTCTTCTGACGGCGCGCCAGGTGCGTGAGCAGGCGTGAGAGATCGATGCCCTCGACGTGCTCGAGCACCAGAACCAGGCGTCCCTCGTGCTCGAAGAAGTCGAACATGCGCAGGATGGCCGGGTGGTTCAGGGCGGCGCAGATGGTCGCCTCGCGCGCGAGCTCGGCCGCGATGCGCGCATCGCCGGCCAGCGGGTCGGGCACGAGCTTCAGCGCGCACGAGCGCACGAAGCCCATCGGCCCCTCCATGCGACCGAGGTACACGTCCGCGGAGCCGGCAGCCGAGAGCCGCCGCACGATGCGGTACGCGCCGATCCGCTCCGGTACCGGCTGGGTAGGGAACATCGAGCCTCGGCGATGATAACCGAGTCGACGCGCGGCTCGTCCTTCCTGGCGAAGGCAGGACGGGCACGGGCACGGACACGGAGCCGGGCACGGGCACGGGCACGGGCACGGGACCTCGGGGCGACGCAGGTGCGCGGGGGGTTCGCGCTCGGCTATGCTCGGCGCCCATGGGCAAGAACATCATCGTCTCCGAGGACACGGTGAGGGACCTGCTGGAAGCGCACGCGTCGCTCTCGGCCTGGTACTACGAGCTCTCGGCGGCGCTGCGTGCGGCGCAGGGGACGCCGCGCTCGCCCGATGATCAGGCGCGCGCGGCGTTCGTCGAGCGCCTGGCCCAGGATTTCCCGGAGGTGGCCGCGGTGGCGCGAACGATCCGCGTGCCGCGCATGTTCGTGCCGCCGCCGCCCGCCATGGCCACGCGGCCGCTCGAGGAGCACAGCGGCGAGGAGCAATCGACGCTCATCGAGCCGGCGCAGGCGCGCTTCCGCACCACCGGCTCGAACCCGCCCGTCGACGACGATGCGCGGACGCCGCCGACGGGCGCGCTGCGGCGCCGGGGCCGGCAGCAGGCGCACCGCCTCCAGCCGCTGGGGCACCGGCGCCGGCCGCTGCTGCGCCGCCGCCCATCGTCGACCCGAGCAAGGTCAAGTACTGACCGCGCGCGGCGCTCAACCGGCAGCGACGCGCAGCGCGAACCAGAAGAGGCCGGCGGCGACGATGGCCGCGGACAGCGCCTTGACCCCGACCCGCTTGAACCAGTCCTGCTGGCGCGCGAGCAGCACCACCGGCAGCACGACCGCCAGCACCGCCATCTGACCCAGCTCCAGGCCGAGGTTGAAGGCGACCACCTTGACGCCGATGCCCTGAGCGCCGGCGAGCCCGGACAGTGCGCCTGCGAAGCCGAACCCGTGCACCAGGCCGAAGGGCAGGGCGATGCGCCAACGTTTTTCGGCGTCGCGCAGGAACCAGTTCTCCAGCCCCACATAGGCGATGGTCAGGCCGATCGCCGGCCCGATGACGCGCGCGTTCGGGGCGAAGACGCCGAGCGCCGCGAGCGACACGGCGAGGCAGTGGCCGAAGGTGAAGGTGCCGAGCATGGCCAGCAGCGCGCGCCAGGAGCCGCCGAGGAGCACGAGGCCGAAGAGGAAGACCACGTGGTCGTAGCCGAGCGCCACGTGCTCCACGCCGAGCCACAGGAGATCGGCGAAGCTGCTGCGGGCGCCGTCGGTTCCGGCGGCGCCGCCTGCTGCGGGCGTGGCCGGCGCGACGTCGAGCGCGAAGGAGTTGCTGCTCCGCGACAGGACGTGACCCACGGGCTTTCCGGCGGAGGTGGCGGCGGCGATGTGACGGTGCCCGGTGGCCAGCTCGCCGATCACCGGCAGCGCCACCTCCAGCCGGCGCGGGGACGCCGGGCAGGTGAAGGTCAGCACCAGGGCCAGGCCGTCCTCCTCGACGAGGCGCGCGTCGTCGAGCGCGCCGATGCACGGCGCGCCGTCGCCGCGAACGGTGATGTTCGGCACCACGCGCCGCCCGATGGCCGCGCGCCCGGCGCTCACCTCCTCGGGGGACAGACCGCCGCTCATGTCGCCATCGAGCCCGGGGACCAGTCCGGCCACCTCCTTGCGGGCGAACACCAGGTCGGCCATGACCACCGCCCCGGAGACGCGGTAGTCGCCGCGCGAAAGGCCGACCTCGTGCGCCCAGGCGCCCGGCGCGCTCAGCCAGGCGGCGGCACCGAGCGCCAGGCAGAACAGGGCTCGCAGGAGGGCGCGCATGCCGCGGTTGCGCGGGAGGCTAGCACCACCGCCCCTGCGCGCGACCGGGGCCTCAGCGTGGAGGCGCGAGCAGCGCGGTCGCCTCCGCGGCGCCGGTGGGGTCGAACTTCGGGTTCAGGGCGAGCGCCTTCCTGACCAGCTTCGCGCCGGCCGCCTCGTCACCGGTGGCCATCAGGATGGCGCCGTGGTGATAGAGGAGCTGGGCGTCGGGGGTCCCGAGGCGATTGGCGGAGGCGGCGAGCGGCCTGGCCTCGGCGGCGTGCCCGGCGCGGTAGAGCGCCCACGCGCGCACGTCCTCGGTCCAGATGCCTGGTCGCGTGGCCATCTCCTTCTCGGTGAGGCGCAGCGCCTCGTCGGCGTCGCGGTTCTTCACCGTATAGAACTGCGCCAGCGTGCGCCCGTCCTCGCGGCGGCCACGGTGGACGACCTCGGCGAAGGCCGCCTCCGCGCAGGCGCTGTCGCCGGCGGTCTGGCAGGCGTCGCCCAGGCGCCAGGCGGTCTCCACCAGCGGCGCCTGCTTGTCGGCGGCGCGAAGGAACTCGATGGCCACGCGCGGCTCGCCCTGCGCCATGGCGACCTTGGCGCGTCCGACCATCGCCGGCGGATAGTCGGTGAGCTCGGAGAGCGCCTGCTTGTAGCCGGCATCTGCGCCGGCGTAGTCGCCGCGGTGCCAGAAGTAGGTCGCCGTCTGGGTCAGGGCATAGGCGCGCGGCTCGGGCTGGCCGGGGTCGGCGTGGGCCTGGATGGCGAGCCGGGCGCTGGTCAACGCCGACGGCAGATCGCCGCGCATCCACTGGAACCAGGAGATGCGCACGTACGAGGCCAGGTTCGGCTTGAAGTCGACCATGCGCTCGGCGGCCTTCATGGCCTCGTCGACCTTGCCGAGCTCCAGCAGTGTGTCGCTGTAGACGCCGAGGGTGACGAACGACTCCGCATCGTGTGCCAGCACCTCCTCGGCGATGCCCTGCGCCTCCCCGAAGGCGTGCTGGTTGAGCGCCACCTGAGCGAAGAGCTCCTTGGCGAGCCAGGCCTTGGGATCGATCTCCTGGGACAGCTCGGCGCACGCCTTGGCGTTGAGGTAGAAGCCGGGGTCGGCGCTGTGCCGTGCCTTCTGCACCCAGGCGCGCCCGAGCTCGACGAGCTTGTCGGAGGAGCGCGGCAGGCGCTCGACCCACTTCTGCGCAGCGCGCACCTCGGCGTCGACCGGCGCCGTGCCGCCCGGGTCCGACATGGCCAGCACGCGCTGGCGCGAGCTCGCAGATTGGGCGGGCGTCGGTGCCGCGGCCTGCGTCGTCTCGGCCGGCTTCGGCGCCTCGGCGGCGGACGACTGCGCGCAGGCCGCCGCGGCGAGCGCGAGCATCGCCAACACGCCCAGCAGACGCGCCGGTGGGACCGGCGCAGGGGCCCGTGCTTCGGGGGCGGGGTGCGGAAGGTCCGCGCTCGGGGGACAGCTGCGAAGGGTAGGATGCGCCATGGTTCGAGCTGGCTACGTCTCGATACTGCTTCTGGTTCCAGCGACGGCGGCTTCTTGTCGATGTGACGCCCCGCCGCCGGCCGGGACGGCCGCTTCGGCCAGCGCGGCGACCTCCGGCAGCGCCGCGCCCGTGGGCAGCAGCATCCTCGGCGAGCAGGAGGATGACGAGGTGAAGCCGGTCTACCCGGTCACCAGCGACCCCCCCGATCCGCGCGCCCAGCGGTACTGCGACCTGGCGCACGAGCTGCCGGAGAAGCGCCGCAAGGAGTGCTGCCCGTCCACGCCGGTGGCGGTCTTCCGTCCGACGACGGAGTGCGTGCGGACGCTCTCGTACGCGCTGCGTCAGGGCTCCGTGGGCCTCGACGATGGCAAGCTCGCCGCCTGCGAGACGGCCACGCGCGCCGAGGCGGAGAAATGCGACTGGGGCGGGCTGCTGCCGGCCGCATGCGACGGGCTGTTCACCGGGACCGTCAAGCAAGGCGAGATGTGCCGGTCCGCGCTGGAGTGCGAGCGCGACCTGGAGTGCCGCGGCCTCGGCGCCACCACCTCGGGCAAGTGCATGCCCCGCCGCCCGAAGGGCACGCGCTGCGGCGGAGTCTCCGACACGCTCGGCGCCTTCACTCGCCAGGACGCGGAGGTCGGCCATGAGGAGTGCGAGGGCCACTGCCGCCGACGCCTGTGCGTCGACGCCGCCGCGCTGGGCGCCGCGTGCGATGCCGAGAACGTCTGCGCGCGCGGCCTGCATTGCGCGGCCGGCAAGTGCACCGACACCCCTGCGCCCGCCGCGAACGACCCGTGCCCCGACGGCGCCTGCGACACCGGCCTGGTGTGCCGCACCGGCAGGTGCACCGCGCCCAAGCGCCTCGAGGAAGCGTGCACCGAAGACGCCGAGTGCCGGACGCAGCACTGCGACAAGGCGGGCGGGAAGTGCGCGCTGAAGTGCGGGGTACTCGCGAAGCCCAGCACGTCCGCGAAGTAGCGGATCGGGTTCGTTGCGACGGGGTGGTCGTTCCGGAGCCCAGATCGTTCACGTTCACGTTGCCCCGCCATCGTTGCGAGCTCCCGATTTCGGGTTGCGGATGCCGGTCGCTCCCGACGCCGGCGGGACGTACGTGAACGTGAACGTGCCCGTGAACGCGCCCGTGAACGTGAACGAGCTCGACGCCCCGGTGCTCGCCAGGCGAAGGCGCCACCGACAGGCTTCCGGACAAAACGCCGCGAGGAGCAGCCCGTCGGCCGCTCCCCGCAAGCGTCTACTGTCGTTCGCCTACTGGCAGTCCGATGGACAGTTGGCTGCTGTCTCCGTACCGCCGATGGCCGCCGCTGCGCAGGTGCCGTCGCCACACACCGCCGTGTCGCCCGGCGCGGTCGAGGCGCGCACGTCGGACTGCGCCACCGGCTCGGACAGGTACGGGAAGGTGGTGCGGTTGTCGTGGGCGATGCGGCTCACGCGGTCGCCGACGACGCCGCCGTTGATGGCGCCGCCCAGGGTCCCGGCGAGCTCGTCGTCGGCGATGAAGGGCAGACCGCAGAGGAGCAGGGTGAGCTCGATGTCGGTCACGTCCGCTTCCTGGGCCAGGTTCAGGCGCCGCCCGTTGGGGAAGGCGCCGCGGTTCTCGGTCACGCGCGTCACGCCGGCGCTCGATGGGATGCTGAAGTTCTCCAGCCCGAGGAGGTCGTTGGGGTTGCTGAGGTCGACGCGGAGCACGTCACCGCTGGCCTCGAGCGGGATCTCGTAGCCGAGGTTGATGGTGGTGATGATGTCGGTGCGGTTGGTGCGCAGGTCGGGGATGCTCGGCAGCCCCAGGCCGTTGGCGGTGCTGGCCACCGCGCCGCTCGTTCCACCGCTGCCGCAGCCGATGCCGGCGAGCACGCCGTTGGTGTCGTAGAGGCCGACGCCCTGCGCGTCGCGGACGATCACCGGGTTCAGGAAGTAGGCGCCGAAGAGCGGCACGTCATCCTTGGGACGCTTGCCGTTCCAGCGGTCCTTGTCCTGCAGACCGATGACCGCCTCGTTGATGAGCGGCAGGCCGAGGCGCGACACCTGACGGTAGGGGCCGTAGGTGTCCTTGCCGCCGTCCTTGCGGAGGATGGTGACCTTCTGGCGGCTGGCCGAGGCCCAGACTCCGACCAGGTCGTCGACGCCCGCGCCGGCCGTGGGCTCCTTCCCGTTGGCCTTGGCCAGCGGGATGGCCAGGGTGATGGCCATGACGTTGCGCCAGTTGGTGCTGCTGCGCGCGGCCACGTGGGCGCGCGTGGCGGTGGTGTCGCCGGGCACGAAGGGGTTGATGGGGCCGAAGGTGGCGCCGAGCTCCGGCACGCCGCCGACGTCCGGGAGGCCGGCGAGGTCGAAGACCGCGCCGAGGTCGACGTAGAAGGCGTCGCGGCGCGGGCCGGCGAACACCTGGCCGCCGCCGTCGGCCGCGGCGATGGTGGCGGTGGCCGCGGTGGCGGCGTTGTCCACCCAGTGCGCGTCGTAAGCCAGGCTGTCGCCCTGCACGGCCGCGTTGGTGCGCGGTCCGACGTTGGGCGGAGCGACCCTGGCGTTGCTGACGATCTTCTTCGCCTGGCCGTTCTCGACCTTGATCACGTCGTACGTCTGCGCGAACGCGCCGCCGCCGGAGAGCTGGGAGAAGAACTCCTTGCCGCCGAAGTCGAGCGGGCCGAGGTCGAGATCGCCCGCGTCCTGCTTCTTGTACTTCGCCTCCTTGAACTGGAAGACGTACTCCAGGTCCGGATCGAGGTCGCCGCCGCCGCGCGCGATGTGGATGGTGTAGCGCGCGCCGTTGGCCGCGAACTTCTTGTAGTTCGGTGCCGCGTGGTCCCAGAGGCCGTTGTAGGCAGCGACGACCACCAGGTTGCCGGTGGCGTCGTTGACGAAGGCCCAGGTGTCGGTGTTGTCGATCTCCGCGTCCGACGCCGTGCCCGGCGCCTCGGAGTGGCTGGAGGCCAGAGCCATCGAGCTCCAGCCGAGAACGCTGCTCGCCGCCAGGGCGGCGGAAAGGATGGATCTACGCTTGATCATCATCTGTCTCCTCTTTGCCGTGCCCCGGCTACTTGCCGATCACGTACACCGTGCCGTTTTCGTTGGCCTTGCTGTCTGCCCAGGCGAAGACGTCCGCGTTCTTGGCGCGGTGCAGCCCGGCGGGTTCCTCGAACTGTGAGAAGTCGGTGTCGTCGTCGCCGGTGTACGTGGACACCTCTTTGCTGGCGACGTCGACCACGAGCACTACGTCCGTGAGCGTGTTCGGATCGAGGCCGGACACGAAGAGCGTGCTGTCGTCCTTGGAGAGGGCGATGCCGGCCGGGAAGCCGACGTCGATCTCCCCCAGGAACTCCTCGGCGTCGCCGCCGGCGATGAGGAAGATGGCCGCCTTGCCGCTGCCGCTTCCGCCTGTGTCGGCGACGAAGACCTTGGCGCCGTCGGCGGTGATGGCCACGCCGCTCGGGTCGGCCAGCGGCTCCCCCACGAAGAGGGGGCTGACGCCGCCCCCGCCGGAGGCCACCTTGAAGACGCCGCCCTCGCCGCTTTCCGGGTCGTGCCCGGAGAAGACGATGTCGCCGCCGCCCTCGCCGGTGACCTCCAGGCCGCGCGGCGCGTAGCCGGTGGTGCCGGAGAGCGGGGTCGGCGTGCCGCCTTCCGCAGAGAGCGCGAAGATCTGTCCGCGATCGTCCGCGTCGGTGGTGGTCTCGGTCTCCGCCGCCGCGTCGGCGACGTAGAGCTGCTTGCCGTCGTTGCTGATGGCGACGCCGAACGGCGACACCAGCGGTGCGCCGACGAACACCTCGTCGATGTCGCCGCCGTCCGCGGCCACGGTGAAGACGCCGGCGGCGCCGCTCTCTCCGGCCGCTGGATCGTAGGCGGTGAAGTAGATCCGGTTGCCGTCCGGATCCGGTGTGGCGTCGAACGGTGTTTTGTCCGAGGCGACGGCGGTGGCCGGGCCGATATCGGCCGTGCTCCCGCCGCCGTCTCCACCAGCGCCGCTGCTGCTCGTGGGCGGGCCATCGTCTGCATTACCTTCGTCGCAGCTGCAACCGGGGTTGGTCGCTGCGACGAGGAGCAGAGCGAGGGCCGCACCGGGGCCGCCTCGGCGCCAGGCGATGGGCCTGACGATTCTCATGTTCCCTCCTGGATGAGCGCCGGCACCGTGGGCGCCGCACGCAATCTCGATTCAGGAGGCAGCTCGAGGCGCGAACGGGTGCGAAGGAGACACACCGGCGCGCGCGTGCGTCCGAACGGACGCCGCGCGGGTGCGCCTGCTGCGCGAGACCGCGCCGCCGCGCTGCTTCCGCTTCACCTACGTGTCAGGCGAGGGGGCGGTTGCAGCACCGGTGCACGAGCCGATTATTCCTTGGCGTAGACCGCGAACTTGCGGTTGCCGCGGCGGAGGATCACGCCGTCGCGCATGATCTTCTCGACCTGCACGTCGTCGGCGACGTCGCCCTCGCGGACGATCACCGTCTTGCCGTCGAGCTGCATGGTGACGGATCGGTCGTCGCTGGTGTGGCCGAAGAAGACCGAGTCGATGTGGATCTGCGGGTCCTTCCTGGGCGTGGCCCCCGTCGGCCACGCGCCGGCCCTGGCGGGGCCCGCGGGCGCGCCGGCGGCGAGCGCGGCGGCCACGGGCTGCGCCGGCGCGGCGGAGGCCACGGGATCGGTGGGCTCGCGCGGGGCGGCCTCGCCCTCGTCCTCGTCCTCCATCGCGGGCGCCGCGGGTGCCGGCGCTGCAGCTGCGGCGACCGGCGCGCGATCGGCCGGCGGGGCCACCTGGGCCGCGACAGGTGCCGACTCGGGGCTCGACGGCGCGGGGGGCTGACCCAGGCGCCCGGTGGCCACCAGCGCCACGCCGGCGGCCACCGTGACCCAGATGCCGACAGCGGCAGCGATGCGGCCACGGCTGCGGCGCTTGTCCTGGCGCCGCACCATCACCGTGTCCTCGGAGGCGATGGCGAACGACGTCGGCGCGATCGAGGAGAACGAGGGGCGCTGCACGTCGGCGACCGCCACGCCGCCCTGGAACGGCCTGGGCGCTGGCACCGAGATCGGCGCGGCGAACGCCGGCGGCGGGAGCGGGGGCGGGATGACCGTGGTGCTCGGGCGCGCCGCGGCGCTGGAGCGCGAGACGAAGTCCTCGCCGACGGCGATGATCGGCATGCCGGCGATGGCTTCCACCGTCGTGGTCCCGGTCGGCTGGGCGGCGCGCGAGGGGCCGACGGCCGGTGCCTGCACGGTGGCGGCCTCGGCGGCCGCCAGCGAGCTGCGACCCGGGGGAGGCGGCGGCAGCGTGCTGACGCGCGCGGGCAGCGCGCGCAGCGCGGCGAAGGTCATGCGGCGCTGCGGGTGGACGCGCTCGCGCGGCGCCTC
Source organism: Polyangiaceae bacterium (assembly GCA_037720395.1). Classification (GTDB taxonomy): domain Bacteria; phylum Myxococcota_A; class Polyangia; order Polyangiales; family Polyangiaceae; genus JBBJMR01. The sequence goes on along the minus strand of JBBJMR010000121.1, from coordinate 9,643 downwards.
GGCGACAGGCACCGCGTGCACCGGCGCGTGGTCGAGCGTCGGCTGCTCCTCGACGTCGCCGAGCCCCTGGTGCCCGCGCGCGTCGAGGACGAGGCTCAGCTCGTCGAGCTCCTGCGCCAGGTCACGCGTCAGCTCACCGGCCAGGTCGCCGGCGAGATCCGCCGTCTCCGCGCGGTGCTGCGCCGGGTCTGGCTCCCGGAGCGTCTCCTCGTCGTGACCGGCGAGCTCGCGGTAGAGATCGAGGGCGGGCATGATCATCGTCCCGTTACGCGTGAGGGGGCGGCCGGGATCGACGTAACCGGGGCGGAGGATGGACGAGCTCACGGCCGCCTCCAGTCCAAACGCCGTGCCAGGTCCAGGACCGTGGCCCGGCCTACGGTGCCAGCCCCGCGCCCCTCTCCTTCCGGCCCGCCCAGGCACCGCGCATGGACCGTGCCGGGCCCCGTTACGCCCGGCGAGGAGCGACCGTGTGACGGTGTCCGTACCAGATGGTACGGGTCGGGCGACCACCGGAAGGCCCCCTGCACACCGTCGAGTTACGGCCCCGCGCCTCGGCCCGCCCCCTCGTTCTGTGCCCATGCCCACGCCCGTGCCCGTGCCCGTGCCCGTTCCGTGCCCATGCCCATGCCCGTGCCCGTGCCGTGCCCATGCCGTGCCGGTCCCCCTGGTCCGCGCCGGGCTCTCTTTGACGGTTGCGGCCGCCGATCTATAGAGCGCGCATGTACGAGGCAGCTCGCGAAGTCTACGCCGCAGAGATCGAGGGCATCCGCGCCGCCGGCCTCTTCAAGGCCGAGCGCGTCATCGTCACCCCGCAGGGCGCGGTCATCCGCACCGAGCAGGAGCCGGGGCAACCTGCGCGCGAGGTCCTGAACTTCTGCGCGAACAACTACCTGGGCCTCTCCGCCGACCCGGCGCTGATCGCCGCCGCGCGAAGCGCCATCGAGACCCACGGCTTCGGGCTCTCCAGCGTGCGCTTCATCTGCGGCACGCAGGACATCCACAAGCAGCTCGAGGCCAGGGTGTCGAGCTTCTTCGGCACCGACGACACCATCCTCTACTCGTCGTGCTTCGACGCCAACGGCGGCCTCTTCGAGACCTTGCTTGGCGACCAGGACGCCATCATCTCCGATGCCCTGAACCACGCGTCGATCATCGACGGCGTCCGCCTCTGCAAGGCGGAGCGCCACCGCTACGCCAACGGGGACATGGTCGGCCTCGAGGAGGCGCTCGAGAAGACGCAGGGCAAGCGCCTGCGGATGATCGCCACCGACGGTGTCTTCAGCATGGATGGCTTCCTGGCGAAGCTCGACACCATCTGCGACCTGGCCGACAAGTACCGGGCCATGGTCATGGTCGATGACTCGCACGCCACCGGCTTCATCGGGCCCACCGGGCGCGGCACGCCCGAGGAGCTCGGGGTGCTGTCTCGCATCGACGTGCTCACCTCCACCCTGGGCAAGGCCCTGGGAGGCGCCAGCGGCGGCTTCACCACCGGACGGCGCGAGATCGTCGAGCTGCTGCGGCAGCGCTCGCGGCCGTACCTGTTCTCGAACACCGTCGCCCCGGCCATCGTCGGCGCCAGCCTGGCCGTCTTCGATCTGCTCGATCGCGATGCCAGCCCGCGCCAGCGGGTGATGGCCAACGCCAGGCGTTTCCGCGCGGGCATGACCGCTGCCGGCTTCACCATCAAGCCCGGCATCCACCCCATCGCCCCGATCATGCTCGGCGACGCGCGCCTGGCGCAGGACATGGCCGCGGCCATGCTCGCCGAGGGAATCTACGTCATCGGCTTCAGCTACCCGGTGGTGCCCAAGGGGGAGGCGCGCATCCGCGTGCAGCTCAGCGCCGCCCACACACCGGAGCAGGTCGACCAGGCGATCGCGGCCTTCACCAAGGTCGGCAAGAAGCTCGGCGTGCTGAAGTAGCCCGTGTCCGTGTCCGTGCGCGCGCCCGTGTCCGTGTCCGTGTCCGTGGTCAGTACCGGATGACGACCTTCGGATAGGTCGAGATGGCCTTCTGGAAGGCCGCCTGGTTGTAGTCCTTGAAGTCGAACGTGGTGCCCTCGCCGCGGTTGAGGATGACCTCCCAGATGAGGTCGTGGATGTTGGGGTCGCGCGACTCGAGCAGGTGGCGGGTGATGTGCCAGGTCTCGAAGATGCGCCGGCCGATGACGCTGTGCAGGGAGATGCCGTCGACGATCACCCGGTCGAAGTTCTCGATCACCGCGTCGCCGCTCTTGAGTCCGAAGAGGATGACGTCGCCGCCGCGGCGCACCACGGACAGGGCATTGTTGACGCTGGAGTTGATGCCCGTCATCTCCAGGGCCACGTCGACGCCCACGCCGTCGGTGAGCCCGCGGATCTTCTCGGTGAGCTCGGGGTCGTGGGCGTGGCCGCTGGTCTTCTTGGGGGAGATCACCACGTCCGCGCCGAGGCGGCGGGCCATCTCGGCGTGGTTCTCCATCGGCTCCACGCCGATGATGTGCACGGCGCCCATGGCCCGGGCCACGGCCACCGCGAAGAGCCCGATGGTGCCGCAGCCGACGATGGCCACCCGCTTGCCGCGCAGGTTGACCTTGGTGCACGCGTGCACGGCGTTGCCGAAGGGCTCCTGCACCGCGGCCACCTCGGGGCGGATCTTGGAGACGTCGGTGCGCCACAGCGCCTTGGCCGGGAGCTTGACCGTCTCCGCGAAGCAGCCGTCCTCGCTGATGCCGATGATCTTGTCGTCGGCGCAGACGTGGGTGTCACCGATGCGGCACTGGTAACAGGCGCCGCAGACGATGTGGCTCTCGGTGCTCACGATGTCGCCGACCTCGAGCCCGTAGGCCCGCCGCGCCTCGGAGCCGAGATCGACCACCTTGCCGAGCAGCTCGTGGCCGATGGTGCGCACGTCCTTCTTGTCGCGATCCAGCGATTTGAAGATCATCTCCTTGAAGGCGCTGCGGAACCAGATGCCCCGGTCGCTGCCGCAGAAGCCGGTCATGATCGGCTCGATGAGGACGCTGGCGCGGTCGCGGTAGTCCTTGGACTCCTCGATGCGGGGGCGCTCGACCTCGGTCTTCTTCAGGCCGACGGTGGTCTCCCACGGATCGGTGCCGCGGTCGTACGTCAGCGCCATCATGCCGTCGCTCATGCGCGGACATTTCCGCCCTGTGCCAGGCGGCGTCAACTCCCGGGAGAGGGCCTGGCCCCGTCCCCGGGGAGTCGCCTCGCACGTCGGCTGCGCTCGGCCGCTCTACTTCTTCGGGCGGAGCTTGATGGTCGGGCGGATGGCGCGGCCATCGCTGCCGGCGTCCACCGGCGCGGCGGCATCGGGGACGGCGGCGGCGCCGGCGTCGAGGGGCGGCGCGTCGGCGACCTTGGTGGCGTCGTTGCGGTCGAGGTTGATCCAGCCCGGCGAGAGCTGGCCGACGCCGCTCGGCCAGTCGATGAGCATCCAGCTCGAGAAGCTGGCCTTGAGGTTGATGGCCGTGCCGGGGCCGAGGGTGGTGAGCAGCTTCGAGCTCGGGTCGGCGGCCTGGCGGACCTGGAAGTTGACGCGGGTGATCTTGGTGCCGCCCTGCGGGATCTGGTTCGGGTAGGTCGCCACCTCGCCCGTCGCGGCGCCAGCGTCCGTCGGCGCCTCCGGAGTCGGCACGGCCGCGCCGGCGTCGGCGGCGGTGGTCTCGTCGGCCTTCTTCCCGCAGGCCGAGCAGAGAACGATCGCCGCGGCCAGAGCAAACCCCTTCGTGGTTCTGAGCATGGCCGGCATTGGTACTACATATCCGTCCCGCGTTGTCATCGAGCGAGCGGACGTTGTCAGACGCCGCCTGCGGGGGGGCGGGCCGGGGCCCGGGTCAGGGCTTGGGCGGCGTGGTCTGCGCCAGCGGCGGGCGCTCGCGCATGCACTTCTCCACGCCGCCGCGCAGGGCCGGCTCGTTGGCCGCCGGCAGGCTCGGCCGTCCCATGACGTTCACGAAGAGCCGGTCCTCGGAGATGCCGCCGCCCGGGCCGAAGCTCATCCACACGAACATCGCCCGGCCCTTGATGTTCTCGAAGGGGACGCCGGCGCCGAGGCCACCGCGCCAGCTGCGCGAGTCGTGGCTGTTGTTGCGGTTGTCGCCCATCACCCAGACCTCGTACTGCGCCACCTTGAACGGCCCCTGGGCGATGCCGCACAGACCGGCGCGGCAGGCCAGGCCGGCGTCGCAGTCGTCGGTCGACGAGCAGGTCTGCTGATCGGGCTTGCTGTCGTAGAGGGTGAAGAAGGCGCGGTCCTCGAGGTACTCGACGTACAGCTCGGCGGTGCGCCCGTCGTACTGGTACGGGCCGACGTAGCAGTGCGGCACCATCCAGCCGTTGATGATCGGCCGGCCGTCGATGGCCTCCAGCGTGTCGCCGGGCGTGGCCACCACGCGCTTGATGAAGTCCTGCTCCTTGTTCTCCGGGAACTTGAAGACCATCACGTCGCCGCGCGACGGCGGCAGGCGCGCGAGGATGCGGCTGTCGGTCCAGGGGAGCAGCGGCCCGTAGGTGAACTTGTTGACGAAGATGTGATCCCCGATCATCAAGGTCGGGATCATCGAGCCGCTCGGGATCTTGAAGGCCTCGACCACGAAGGCGCGCAGGATGAGGGCCACGGCCACGGCGATGCCGATGGACTCGGCGTACTCGCGCATCTCGCCCTTGCGCCAGCGCGAGAGGTGCTCGCCGACGATGCGATCGGCGCGCGCATGCGCGGCGTCGAACTCCTGCTGGGACCAGCTGTCGCTGGTCATGGTGCGCTCCAGCGCGCCCAGCGCCGCCTTGACCTGCTCGCGTTCGCTGGCGGTGAGCTCGCGCTCCAGGTCGCGGCGCCGCGCCCGCAGGATGCGGCGCGCCTCGTCGAGCAGCGCCGAGGCGTCCTCGTAGCGGCCGCGTGACCCGGCAGGAATGTCGCGGCGGCCGCCGATACCGATGGCCGAGGCCAGCGGCAGGTCTGCCGGCCGCCACAGGCCGGGCGAAGAGGGTGAGCAGCACGATGCCGGCGGGGATCTGCTGCTCGCCGACGAAGGTGCGCAGGCCGCCGACCGGCGTCTCGCCGGGGGCGGGGGTCAACGCCCAGACGCTGGCCAGGGCCAGACCGAAGGGCAGCGCCGCGAGCCACACAAGGTAGAAGAGCCAGCGCAGGAGCCGCGCGCCGGGGGCCGTTCCCGGTGCGCTCGGCGGCAGCGCATCGTTTCCTCCGTCCCGCGGCCGCCCCGCGGACGAAAGATCCGACACGGCAGGCGCGCCAGCCTTGGCAGCCACGGCGTCTTCCTTGATGGCCGGCTTTTCGCTGGGGAGCGGCAAACGAGGGCTCTTTTCTTCGGTGTCCCCCGGGACGACAGGACGTACCCGGGCGGCACCTCTCTCTACATCACGCCCGGCCCGCCTGCACGCGAAGCAGCCCCGGCCCGCTCGTCTACTACGGAGCGTCCCCGAGCTCGATAGCGTAGCTGATGGCCGCGGCCCTGTCGTCGCCGGCGTACGCGGTTGGCTGCGTTCGCCCGGCCGTGGCGGTGTTGTCGAACACCAAGTAATACTGGCCCTCGTCGAGGGGCACGGTGCGGCGCCAGGTGACCCCGGCGAAGACAGCCTCGTCGAGCGCGGTGCGCCCCGGCGGTGCGGTGGGCGCCGGCGCGGCGGTGTACGACTTGAGCCAGCCGTCGCCGACCATGCGCGGTACCACCAGCACGTCGGCCCCCGGCGCGCCCTCGAGGGAGACGGTCAGGTAGAGCGCGTCGCCGCTCCCCACCGACAGCGGCCCCACGAACTCGCGCTGGTTCTGGTGCACCTCGGCCCGCTCGTTGGCCAGCAGCAGGTGGCCGGTGTCGGTGACCTTGTACGGCGCGGCGGGGCGCTGGCCCTTGTCGATGATCCCCAGGCCGAACTCCACCGCCCCATCGCCATGGCGGATGACGGTGAAGCCGCGCGCGATCTGGCTCTTCATCACCTGGGCGCCGAAGGTGTCGGCGTAGCTCTGGCTGCTCTGTGGGGCGCCGGGCAGACCGAGGACGCTGGCCGCCACGGGCTGCTCGACCATGGTGGTCTTGAAGGCGGAGGCGCTGGTGGAGCGCTGCCGGAAGTAGATGTACATCGAGTCGCCATCCATCAGGAAGTCGTGGTCGTACTCGACGGCGGCGCTGGCCTCGAAGCTCATGCGCTTGGTGATGTTCGTCCAGGCGTACCCGACGCCGCCGAACTGGATGAAGAGGTTGTCGTTGCCGAGCGTCTGCAAGAAGCAGGCGTTGGGGAAGAAGCGGCCGATGACCGGGTCCTCGTCGCGGAGGCGCAGCGGCACGCTGCGGCTCTGCATCTCGCTGCACATCTGCCCGGTGCCGTAGCTCAGGATTTCGCGGCGCAGGCTGAGGTTCGACGGGTCGTTGACCACGCCGGGCAGGATGGTCAGCGCCTTGATGCCGCAGCTGGCGCCCATCGATGCGCCGCTGGCGAGCATCAGACCCAGGCAGCAGACGATGTGCGCCCAGCGGGCGGTGGTGCGCGGCGTGGACTGGGCACCGGCGCAGCATGCGGCGCAGGATACCCGCGCGCCCCGTGCCCGCGGCCAGCCTATCGCAATCTCTCGTGGGCCGCGCTGCACGACCAGGCCCACTCCACCCGCAAAAGATCAGCAAGGCCTGCCTGTGCGGCGCGTACGGGTTGGGCGCCGCCGTCTCGCGCGGTGGCGGGGTGGCCGTGACCGCGGGCCGAGTGGTGGGGAGCGGCGCAGTCGCGCGCGGGAGCGCGGTGGAGGCGGGGGCAACGCGGGCGCTCGCCGCGGCGGCGCGGCGGCGCGGCGCCGCCCGTTGCGGCGCTGGCCTGGGGCGCGCTCGAGGCCGCGCTCGCCCCGCTGGGCGGCGCCGCGGCGGGCGCGATGGTGGCGGCACCACCAGGCCCCCGCCGCGGGCCTCTGCCGCGCTCGGCTCTCGCGCCCAGCGCGGCCACCAGCGCCACCACCACGCACGCCGCCGCAGCGGCGGCGATCCACCACGCACCGTTGCCGCGGCGCGGGACGCCGGCGACGCTGGTCACCGGCTCCTCGGCGATGACCCGCTTCGATGTCACCCCGCTGCCGGCCAGCGAGTGGCGCGCGCTCTCGGGCGGCGGCGCGCTCTCCGGGGGCGTGCGCGGCGCGCTCGGCGGCGTGCTCCGTGGCGGCGCGCTGCGCGGCGCGCTCGCCGGTGGCGAGGGAGGCAGCGGTGTGGGCTGCCCCGGTTCGCGGACGCCAGGCACGTACGCCAGGCGATCGCCGACGCGCGCGGCATCGTCCATGCGCACGGTGCCCTCGGGCGCAGCGCGCCTGGGTGGGCTCGTCGGACAGGTCGCGCTCCTCGCGTTGCAGCGTGGCCGCCGATGACATCGACGGCGGCGGCCCGCCGGCGGCACGCGGCGGCAGCGCCTCGGTGATCGCCGAGGACGGCGGCGCGGACGCGGACGCGGACGCGGACGGCGACGGCGACGCAGCCGCGACCGCGGGCGGGTCCTGGCGCAGCGTCTCCGTGGGCGCGCTCGGCGCCGGCGCCTCCTCCGGCGCGGAGCGGGCGCGGATCTCGCGTCGCCGCTCGGCGAGGGCGGGCCCGACCAGCGACTCGACGCCGGCGGCCACCTCGCCGTGGCTTCCCATCAGGCCGGCCGCGAGCGCCGCCGCCTCCAGCGCCGCGCCGAGCTCCTGCGCGCTCTGGAAGCGCTGCGCGGGCAGCTTGGCCAGCGCCTTGCGCAGCACACCATCGAGCGCCCTGCCCAGTGCGGGGTCCACCTCGGCCAGCGAGGGCACCTCGGCGGTGACCACGCGCTTGAGGGTGTCCACCTCGTTCGTGCCCCGGAAGAGCTTGCGGTGCGCGAGCGCCTCCCAGATGACGGCGCCCAGCGCGAAGACGTCGCTGCGCGCGTCCGGCTCGCTGCCCTCGATGTACTCCGGGGCCATGTAGCCGAGCTTGCCCTTGATGGCGCCGGTGGTGGTGGAGACGCTGGAGCGGGCCACCTTGGCGATGCCGAAGTCGGCGAGGCGCGCCGTGCCGTCGACACCGACGAGGATGTTGTGCGGCGAGACGTCACGGTGCACCAGGCGCAGCGACTCGCCGTGATCGTCCGACAGCTGGTGGGCGGCGTGCAGGCCGGCGCAGGCGTCGAGGCCGATGCGCATCGCCAGCCTCGGCGGCAGCGGCTGGTTGGTGCGCGCCGCCGCGCTCATGAGCATGGAGAGGGAAGCGCCCTCCACGTAGTCCATGATCAGGCGCAGCTCGCCGCTGGCCAGCTCCTCCACGTCGTCGACGGCGACCACGTTGGGGTGATGGATGCGCGAGGCGAGGCGCGCCTCGGCGATGAGCATGCGCCGGAACGATTCGTCCTCGACGAGGTGCGCGTGGGCCCGCTTGATGGCCACCAGACGCCAGAAGCCGGCGGCGCCGCGGAGACGGCCGACGTAGACGGTGGCCATCCCTCCGGAGGCGATCTTCGTCAGCAGCTCGTAGCGCGACGTCGCCGGGAGTCGGGCCGGGGGGCTCGGCGAGGCATCGGGCATGTCGCTACGACCGGGGAGCGTACCACCGCCGCGCGGCGCCGCTCAGCCGCCCCCGCCTTCGCGCCCGAAGCCGTGCTTGGCGAGCAACCGCCCGAGGTAGGTGCGATCGAGCCCGGCCATGCGCGCGGCTGCAGACTGGTTGCCCTTCGCCCGCTCGAGCAGGCTCTGGAGGTAGAGGCGGGTGAAGCGATCGGTGAGCTCGTCCTTGAGCTCGGAGTACGGCCGGCTGGGGTCGACGAGCTCGCGCAGCGCGGTGTCCAGGAGGCCGGCGCGGGCGCGCGACGGCTCGGGCAGCGCGCCGAGCGCGGCGTAGACATGCACCGCATTGCGCAGCTCGCGGACGTTGCCCGGCCAGCGCCGCCCGCGCAGCTCGTCCACGACCTCGGCCGGCAGGGCATCCATCCCCAGGCCGCGCGCAAAATGGTTGGCCATGGCCCGATATCTCCGCGCCGCGCAGCGGCGGCACCCGCATCCGCACCAGGCGATAGAACAGCCCTGCGGAAGCGCCCGCCCCGACCTCGCTTCCAGATTGCGGTTTGGCGGCCACCATGCGCACCTTGACCATGCGCGGCTGGTCGTCGCCGACGGCGCGCACCTCGCCGAGCTCCAGCGCGCGCAGCAGCACCGGCTGCACGTCCAGCGGCAGCTCGCCGATCTCGTCGAGGAAGAGCGTGCCGCCGTCGGCGCTCTCGAAGGCGCCGCGCCGCGCGTCGATGGCGCCACTGAAGGCGCCGCGCCGGTGGCCGAAGAGCTCGCTGGCCACCAGCTCGCGCGGGATGGCGCCGCAGTTGACGATCACGAACGGCCCGGTGGACACGGTCGAGCCTTCGTGGAGCGCGCGCGCCACCAGCTCCTTGCCGACGCCGGACTCGCCCTCGACCAGCACCGTGGCCAGCGACCCTTCGAGTCGGGTGAGGACACCGAAGAGGCGGCGGATGGGGAGCGAGGCGCCGACGATGTTGCGGTAGATCGCCCCCTGGAACTCCGGCACCTGCGCGAGCGCGTCGTTGTCGGCCTCGATGGCCACGGTGACCGCGCCGACCTGGATGCGCCCGCCGAGCGCGAGCACCATCTTCTCGACGCGCTGGCCGTGGGAGTAGGTGCCGTTCCTGCTGCCGAG
>JBBJMR010000120.1:0-23954 GCA_037720395.1 Polyangiaceae bacterium | reverse complement strand
CCTTGCCGGTGCCCGTCTCGCCGGTGATGAGGATGGACAGGTCGGTCGGCGACACCTCCCGCAGCATGCGGAAGAGGTGACGCATGCGCGGCGACGCGCCGACGAGCGGACCGAAGGCCTCCTCGAAGCCGACCTCGACGCGCTCGCGCTCCAGCGGCTCGTACCCGATCTGCGAGCCCCCCACGCCGAGCGTGCACGGGCCGGTGAGGATGGCCTCCTTCACCCGCACGGCGTTGACGAAGGTGCCGTTGCGGCTGCCGAGGTCGCGCACCAACACGCCCGGGCCCTCGGCCACCACCTCGCAGTGGATGCTGCTCACTTCCTTGTCGTCGAGGACCAGGGCGCAGCTCGGGTCGCGGCCGATGATCAGCGGCTCGACGGTGACGCGGATGGGCTCGCGGCCGGGGGCCTTGAGGACCCCTCCGCGCACGAACCAGTGGACGGCGCGCGCTCGCGTGGCGTCGCTGGGAGGCCCGGCGCTCATCGCGGCGTTGTTAGCTGATCTGCGCTCGTTTCGCTAGACGGTGCGCCGCGGACCCACCCGCAGCATGCCCGTCGCCCGCTCGAGTGCCCCCACGGAAAGCCGAAGACCACCACGTCCGAGCGCCCTCGCCGCCCCGCCCGCTGTGGACGAGGTGCAGTTCCCTGAACGTGGGGGCGTCCAGGCAACACCCCCCGCCAGACGCGCAAACCGGGAAGAACAGCCGGCTCCGAGGCCGGTACGGATCGTGCGAAGGCACCCCTCGCTCCTCCCCCTCCTCCCCACGAGGCCGCTCATGCCGAGAACGAACCAACTGGCCAAGCATCTCGCGCCCGCCGGGATCATCATCGCGTCCGCCGCGGCCGCCCTCGGCTTCACCGGCTGCGGTGGCGAAGACACCGACGCCGGGGGCACATGTGTGTCCACGGAGCAGTACTTCGCCGAGCGCGTCTGGGCGCCGATCCTTTCCCAGAAGTGCATCGCCTGCCACAACCTCACCGGCGCGGCCAAGGACAGCGGCTTCCTGCTCGACAACAGCAGCGTCGCCGGCTTCCTCGACAAGAACCTGAAGACCGTGCGCGAGGTGGCGTCGCTGAAGCGGGACGGCGAGTCGCTCATCCTCCTCAAGCCGACGAACACCATCACCCATGGTGGCGGCGTGCAGATCGCCAAGGGCGGCAGCGAGTACGCCGCGATGAAGGGCCTGCTGGCGCGGTTCGACAACCCGGTGGACTGCGGCGACAACAGCGCCGCAGCCTTCGGCGACGTGGAGATGGCCGGCTGGTCCCTCACCGGTCGCAAGGCAGCACTGGCGCTCGGGGGACGCCTGCCGACGACCGAGGAGACGGCGTCGATCGATGCCGACGGGGAGGCCGGGCTCGACGCGCTGCTCGGCACCCTGATGGACGAGCAGGTGTTCTACGAGCGCCTGAAGCAGATCTACAACGACCAGTTCCTGACCGATCAGTACCTGGTCACCGACGACAGCGCGCTCGAGGTGCTCCCCGACGCCATGGACGGCGAGCAGGCCTACTACAACCCGTTCTGGTTCGACAATGTCGCCTACGACTCCTCGCTGATGGAGAAGATGGGCGCCAGAAGCCCCGGCGAGCTGCGCGGCAAGCTGCAGCTCGCCACCCGCATGGGCGTGGCGCGCGAGCCGCTCGAGCTCATCGCCTACGTGGTCAAGAACAACCTGCCGTTCACCGACATCCTCACGGCGCCGTACACCGTGGTCAATCCGTTCTCGGCCAAGGCCTACGGGATCACCGACGTCCAGTTCACCAACGACGCCGACCCGAACGAGTACCAGAAGGCGTACTTCGGCGGCTACGGCGGCAACTACCCGCACGCCGGCGTGCTCACCTCGCCGATCATGCTCGTCCGCCACCCGACCACGCCGACCAACGTCAACCGCCACCGCGCGCGCATGGTCTTCCAGTGGTTCCTGGGTACGGACATCCTCAAGACCGCCGAGCAGCCGCTCGATCCGACCAAGATCACCGACTTCAACCCGACGATGAACAACGCCGCGTGCACCGTGTGCCACGCGCAGATCGACGGGACCGCCGGTGCCTTCCACTCCTTCGACGACGTGGGGCGCTTCATGCCCGGCGACAAGTGGAACGACAACATGCGCCCGCCGGGCTTCGGCAACGAGGTCGTCCCCTACGACGAGTTCGACACCTCCATCCAGTGGCTGGCCCAGAAGGTCTCGCAGGACCCGCGCTTCGCCCTGGCCGCCGTCTACATCATGTTCGAGGGCATCACCGGCCAGAAGCCGCTCATCGCCCCCAAGGACGCCAAGGCCGCCGGCTTCACGGAGGAGTTCGCCTCCTACCTGGCGCAGTACCACACGTTCAACACCATCGCGAAGCAGTTCGAGGCCAGCAACTACAACCTCAAGACCGTCGTCGCCGGCATCGTCAAGAGCGCGTACTTCCGCGCCGTCAACGCCAGCACCAGCGACGAGACGCGCAAGGCGCAGCTCGCCAACCTCGGCACCGGCCAGTGGGTCATCCCGGAGCAGCTGCACCGGAAGATCCTCGCCATCACCGGATACCCCTTCGAGGACACGTTCAACGGGCAGCCGCAGTTCACCATCAGCCTGCGGGGCGAGAACGCGGACCCGGGCGACTACTTCATCCTCTACGGCGGCGTGGACTCCAAGGACGTCACCTCGCGCACGCGCGACCCGAACGGCGTCATGGCCAACATCGCCGACCGCATGGCGAACGAGATGGCCTGCATCTCCGTCCCGCGCGACTTCGCCCTCTCCCAGGACAAGCGCAAGTACTTCCCGTTCGTCGACCCGACGTTCGCGCCGAAGGACGCCAACGGCTTCGAGGTCGTGCCCGCCGTGGCCGCCATCAAGCAGAACATCCAGTACCTGCACAAGTACATCCTCGGTGAGGACCTGGCGCTCGACTCCGCGGAGCTCGACCGCACCTATCGCATGTTCGTCGAGCTCTGGGACGACGGGCAGAAGGGCATGGCGCTCGCCGACGGCGAGCCGGGCAAGTACTCCTCGCAGTTGCCCGGACCGTGCCAGGTGACCAAGGACTACTGGCAGGTCACCAGCTTCGGCTACGACAACGCGCCGGATCTGCCGGCGGACAAGCAGATGCACGAAGACGGCGACTACACGGTCCGCGCATGGATGGGCGTTGTGACGTACATGCTGTCCGACGCCAAATTCCTCTACGAGTGACAGGAGCCAACCCATGGACCGACGCGACTTCATCAAACTGGCAGGCAGCGTGGGCCTCGGCGTTGTGGCGGGAAGCTCCATCGCCGGGCATGCAAGATCGGACGAGGCCTTCAAGGGCCCGTACTGGATGATGTTCAACGCAAGCGGCGGCTGGGACGTGACCAGCCTCTGCGATCCGAAGGGCGCCATCAGCGCCACGGAGCTCGACACCGGCAACCCGATGAACCAGTACCTGGCGTCCGAGATCGAGACGCACGGTCTGTTCAAGTGCCCGCCCGCCGCGGCGTTCCCCGGCGTCAGCGCGTTCTTTGCCAAGCACAAGTCGCAGCTGATGGTCATCAACGGCATCGACTTCGCGACCAACAGCCACGACGCCGGCAGCCGCATCGCCTGGTCGGGCACGCTCACCGAGAATAAGCCGGCCTTCGCCGCGCTCGTCGCCGGCGCCTACGCCCCGACCCAGCCGATGTCGTTCATCACCTACGGTGGGTACGACATCTCCGCGGGCGTGGTGGCCGTCACCCGCGCCGGCAGCCCGGACACCCTGCGCAAGATCGCCTTCCCGTCGATCATCGACCCCAGCAAGCCGGTCGAGGAGCAGGAGGGCTTCCACACCCAGGGCGCGCAGGACATCCTCACCAAGTTCCGCGACGAGCGCCTGATGGAGATGCAGGCCAAGCAGCAGCTGCCGCGCCTGAACCAGAAGCTCGGGCTGCTCTACATGGCGCGCACCGGTCAGAACCAGCTCAAGAAGCTGGTCGACTACCTCCCCGACGACCCGGCCGACGGTCTGCTCGGTCAGGCGCAGATCGCCATCGCCGCCATGCGCGCCGGCGTCTGCGTGGCCGCGAACCTGAACTCGGGTGGCTTCGACACCCACGGCAACAACGACCAGGGGCAGAACAACGCTCTGACCAACCTGCTCGAGGGCCTGAGCGCGGCCTACGAAGAGGCGCAGCTGTACCAGGAGACCGAGAACAACGTGCGCTTCATGGCCGCCGGCGACTTCGGCCGCACGCCCCGGTACAACATGGGCAACGGCAAGGACCACTGGTCCATCAGCAGCATGCTGATGATGGGTCCCGGCATCCCCAACAAGCTCGTCGGCCAGACCGACGAGGAGCACAACCCGATGGGCATCAACCCGCAGACGCTCGAGGCGCAGGAGAACGGCATGCGCCTGACGCCGGGCCACGTGCACCGCGCCCTGCGCAAGCTGGCCGGCATCGACACCAACCCGCTGAGCGCGAAGTTCCCGCTCAAGGAGCCGGAGGACATGCCCATCTTCGGCTGATGCCGAGCGATCCGGTGCCCGCCATCGCGGGCGCCGGATCCGACAGAGCCCGCGCGTCCTTCCCGGATGCGCGGGCTTCGTCGTGTCGGCAGCTCGGCAGCTCGGCAGCTCGGCAGCTCGGCACCTCGCACCTCGGCAGCGGCAGCTCGGCAGGTGCGGACCGAGGCTCAGCCTCGAGGGGCAGCCAGCTCGGTCAGCGCCGCCTGCCGGCCCCGCCGCGCTCACTTCACGACGGCGCCGATGTCCTGCTCGACCTGCTCGGCGTTGTTCGCCGCGACCTTGCCGTAGGCGCGCAGGCGCTCGCTGGTCACGTACCACTCGGCCTTGCCGCCGTCCTTGGCGGGCACCTTGACCAGCTCCACGTAGCCGAGGGACGGGTTGCCACTGGACGCGTAGTCGACCCGGACCACCGACTCCTGGCCCTCCGGCGCGGCGAGCACGTACTCGGTGGGGCGGAGCCGATCGAGCTTGGAGATCCAGTTGCCGACCGTCTCGTCGTTGGTCCCGGGCGAGGCGCCGTCGGCCCAGAACTTCTTCCCGTCGCCGGAGCCGCCGCGCACCACCTCGCGCGCCTTGCCGCCGGCGCTGATCTTCGCCTTGGCGATCTCCGGCTCCTTCCACTCGTGCAGATCGCGCTCCACCAGGCGCTGCTCGGCGGAGTCCAGGTCGCGGTAGACGTCACCCTTGAGGACGTAGACCTCGCCGCTGGCCTCGTCGCGCACGTAGCGGTCGGCGCCGCCGGGGGTGGGCCCACCGATGACCAGCTTGCGGGGGCCGCTCTTGTAGCCCACCGTCAGCGACCCCTCCGGCTCGCCGAGGCCGAACTCCGCGGCGCGGTCGTCGGGCACCTTGCCGATGGCGCGCAGCGCCTTGAGGGGGGCCAGCGCATCGAGCAGCTTCTGGCCGGCGCCCACCGAGACGACGGTGGTCGTGGTCGGCGCCCCGGGCGGGGCTTCGGGCTGCTCCTCGGGCTCGGCGTCGGGGTCGGCGGCGGGCTTCGGCGGGGCGGCGGACTTCTCCACGGTGCCCACCAGGTAGGCGCCCTGCTTGTCCTCCTTGCGCTCCAGGGCGACCTTCTTGGTCTTGCCCTCGTAGTCGATGCGGGTGACGTCGCCGGGCCGCCCCGACCACACGGTGACCTCGCTCTGGGCCATCGCCTTGGGCGCCTTGTCGCGCGTCCACACGCCGACGGCCAAGACCGCAGCCGCCCCCAGCAGGCCGAGGTGCACGAACACGGAACGTTCCGGTCTCACTGGGCGTCCTCCTCGTCGTCCTTGGCCGTGGCCTCAGGCTCTGCGGGAGCCTTGCCCGCAGGCTCGACCGCTGCCTTGGCCGCGGGCTCCACCGCCTTCGCGGCCGGCCTGGCTGCCGCCCTGGAGGCCGGCTCCCTGGCGCGTGGTTTCGCCTGCGGCGGCTCGGGGCCGGAGCCGGCCGGCGGATCCACGTCGGCGTCGCTGGGCTGGCGTGCGGCGACCGGGTGGGTCTTCAGCGTCGTCTCGGTACGCTCCCGCGCCGCCTCCGCCTTGTGGGCGGCGCGCATCGTCTCCGCGGCGCCCGCCACGCTCTTCTTCGAGCGCACGCGGCGCGTGTAGAGCAGTCCCAGGCCGAGGACCAGCGCCGGGGCGGCGAAGATGGTCCCGTAGAACCAGATGACGTCCTTCTGCTTGGTGTGCTCGATGCGCACGTCCTCGGCGGTGGAGGCCTGGCCGATGAAGCTCTCCTCACCGCCCAGCCAGCGCAGGGCGTCGACGGCCAGCACCAGGTTGGCCTCGTTGCCCAGGGCGGCGTCGCTGATGACGTCGGCGTCGGCGAGCACGAAGGCGCGCATCTCGTCCGGCGCCTCCTTCTTGTCCTTGTCGTCCTTCTTCGGCTCGGCGGGCGCGCCCTTCAGCGGGCGCGAGACGGCGGCGACCAGGTTGTAGGAGCTCTTCTTCTCCGCCTTGTCGTCGAACTCGAAGTTGCCGTCGAGGTCGATCCAGGCGTCGCCGAAGGCGCGCACCGCGAAGTCGACCTTGGCGCTGCTGCCCTCCTTCTTGTCCAGCGAGGAGGCGCCGGGGAAGACCACCGCCGCGCGCTGCGAGTTGCGGCTCAGCGTGGTCACCGAGGCGTGCGACGAGAAGCGGTTGGTGATGAGGGTGGCATGATCCGACGGGTTGCGGCGGCGCGGGTAGAAGTGCTTCGCGTCGTCGGTGGCCAGCTGCCCCGGCTGCCAGGTGACGTCGGCGACCTCCGCCAGCGGCCCGAGCTCGGCCTTGGACTCGGGATCCAGCGCCAGCAGCAGCTTGCCGCCGCGATCGGCGAACTTGGACAGGGCCGCCACCTCCTCGGGGGTGAAGGCGCGCGCCGGGCCGAGGACGAGGACGATGTGCGCGTCCTTGGGGATCTCGTTGGCCAGGCCCTGGGCCAGCCCCAGGTCCTTGACGGTGTAGTTCTGCTGCTCGAGCACCTTCTTCAGCGTCTTGGTGCTGCGGCCGTCGGCGGGCGCACCGGCGGCGGCGGGCTCGTTGATCTCGCCGTGGCCCACGGTGAAGTAGGCGGTGCGCTGCGAGCGCAGGACCTTGAGCAGAACCTTCTGGAAGTCACCGTCCAGCGTCTTCAGCTTGGCGGCCGCCGTCTTCATGTCGTTGCCGACGCTCAGGGTCTCGCGAGAGCCGCCAGGAGAGCCCGGTGTTGGAGAGCCTCCGCCAGGAGAGCTCGTTGTTGGCGAGGCGTCGCGCATGAGCACGATGGTGCCGTCCTGGGTGACCTTGGCGTCCTTGGCGATGGCCGGCACCATCAGGCGGTCGTACACCTCGATCGACATGTGCTCGCCGGAGGCGGCGCGCAGCTCGTCCAGGTACCCGCGCACCTCGGTGCCCACCTCGCTGAGCTCCGGGAAGAAGGCCATGACCTTCACCGGCTCGCTCATGCTCTGCACGATGTTCTTGGTGGAGTCGCTCGGACGCGCGGTGCGGAAGTAGGAGAAGTCGGCCTTGTAGTCGAGCTCGCCGACGGCGTAGGTGACCAGGGCGCAGTAGGCCGCGGCGGCGGCCAGGGTGAGCCCGGAGAGCGTGGCCGAGCGCACCCGCCGGGCCTCGATTCGCTCGGCGCCGCGCATGGGCGCCAGGGCGCGCTCGCCGAAGAGCAGCGGGAGCACGCTGACCAGCAGCAGCACCACCCACACCACCAGCGCCTCGCCCTCGAAGCGTGACCGCGTGTCCGGCGAGGCGGCGGCCACACCGAGCAGGCGCTTGCCGGTGTCGGTGGTGGCGAAGTAGATGGCCACCGCCAGCACACCGCCGGCGGAGAAGAAGGCCAGCGTGCGCTCCACGGCGCGGCGCTCGCCCTGGTGCTTGGCCTGGCCGACGAAGCGCAGGGCAGTGAGCGCCACCAGCGCCACCACCGCCAGGCCGGAGATGACCCAGCGCGCCGTCTCGTAGCTGGGCAGCACGCGCTCGCCGATGAAGAGCAGCACCAGCGCGGCGACGTAGGCGCCCACCTGCCAGCGCTCGAGGGTGGTCACCGCCGGCGGCGACTGCGCCGGTGCAGGCCTGGCCGGAGCGTTCGCCGCGGCAGCCGATCGTTCGTCCTTCAGCGCCATCGCCGCGCCTCCAGGGTCTTGGTGGCGGCCAGCAGGAAGAACCAGGTGATCGCCAGGTAGAAGACGACGTTCTCGAGCTTGAGGACGCCGGTCATGAACGGCTTCTGGCGGTCGTGGTGCAGCGCCAGGCCGGAGATGAAGGTGTTGAGCGGGGGGTCGGTGGCCCGCGCCGCCGTCCAGAGGAGGACCAGGGTGCCGAGGATGGCGGCGCCGAGGATGACGGCGATGACCTGCGACTTGGCCAGGGTGGAGGCGAAGAGGCCGATGGCCAGCGCCGCCGCGCCGAGGAGGAGCAGGCCGACGTATCCGACCAGGATGTGGCCCACGCTGACCCGCCCGTTCACGAAGATGAGCAGCGGCATGTAGGCGGTGAGCGCGGTGAGCGCGGCCACGAAGCACAGCGCGCTCAGGAACTTGCCGGCCACGATCTCGCCATCCTTGATCGGCGCTGTGTTCAGCAGCACCAACGTGCCCGCTTCGCGTTCGCCGGCGATGAGGCGCATCGACAGGGCGATGGCGGCGATCATGGTGGTGCCGCTGGCGTAGTAGAAGAAGTTCTGCAGCACGTCGGCGGAGAGCCGGGCGCCGGCGCTGGAGCCGAGGGCGAAGGCGTAGAAGAGGATGCCGTCGATGAGCAGCGCGGCGGCGATGACCACGTAGCCCAGCGGCGAGCGCAGGTAGGCGGACAGCTCGCGGCCGGCGAGCAGCAGTGTGTTCCTCATGACTGGCCTCCTCGCGAAGCTTCGGTGGGGGCGGGCCGGGCGGCGCGCTTGCGGGTGCGCGGCGCGCGCGGCCCCTGGTCGTCGGAGGCCGCCAGCTGCAGGAAGACGCTCTCCAGCGCGCGCTCGCGGCGCTTGAGCTCGAGCACGCCGACCGCGTTCTTGACCAGCGTCTCGCAGATGGCCTCGCGCACGTCGCCCTGGGCCTCCACCAGGTAGGTGGAGAGGCCTTCGCCAACCTGGGTCACCTCGTCCGGCTCACGCTCGACGGAGAGCACGCCCGGGATGGCGGCAAGCAAGGTGCGCACGCGCTCCGCGGCGCTGCGGTAGTCGTCGCGCGGGTGCCGCGCCGTCACCTCGACGCGCACGTTCTGCAGGAGCTGAGTGGACAGCTCGCTCTCCGTGCCCGAAGCCCCGATCACGCCGTCGCGGATGACCAGGATGCGGTCGCAGGTCTCGCTGATCTCCTGGAGGATGTGGCTGGACAGGAGGATGGTGTGCTCCCCGGCCAGGCTGCGGAGCAGCTCGCGCATCTCCACGATCTGCACCGGATCGAGGCCACTGATTGGCTCGTCGAGCACCAGCAGGCGCGGGCGGTGGACGATGGCCTGGGCGATGCCCACGCGCTGCCGGAAGCCGTGCGAGAGCGACGAGATCACGTCGTCGCGCACCCCGTCGAGCTGCGTCGACGCCTCCACCTCGGGCACGCGCTTCTCGGCGGCCTCGGCGGTCATGCCGCGCAGGCGCGCGGCGAAGATGAGGTACTCGCGCACCGTCATCTCCGCGTAGAGGGGCGGCGTGTCGGGCAGGTACCCGATGCGCGAGCGGACCTCGTGCGGGTGATCGACCACGTCGAGGCCGTCGACCTTCACGCTGCCCGAGGAGGGCAACAGATCGCAGGCCAGGACGCGCAAGGTGGTCGTCTTGCCCGCCCCGTTCAGCCCGAGGAGGCCGACGATCTCGCCCGCCTCGATGGTGCACGAGAGCGGCCCGACGGCCTTTCTCTCGCCGTAATATTTGTACAGATCGTTGATTTCAATCACGGTTCCGCCCGTCCGTCGAAGCGATGCCTGGCGCGGCTTACAACAACCACCGCCCGCGGTCATTCCCCGAGTCGCCTGGCGCTCCTGCGGGAGTCTCTCCTCCACGCCCAGCGCCGGACCCGCCGCCATCGGCCCGGGCTCCAGCAGGAGGGCCAGGTCAGGCGCGGGGGTGGGCGCGGCGATAGGCGGCGCGCACGTGGTCGTCGGCCACGTGGGTGTAGATCTCGGTGGTGGAGATGTCGGCGTGGCCGAGCAGCGCCTGAACGGCGCGCAGGTCGGCGCCGCCCTCGAGGAGATGGGTGGCGAAGGAGTGGCGCAGCTTGTGCGGTGACGTCGGCTTGGTGATGCCCGCGGCGCGCGCGTAGCGCTTGATGCTCTTCCAGAAGGCCTGTCGGCTCAGCGGTCCACCGCGCGGCGACGGGAAGAGCCAGGGAGAGGCGGCCAGGCGCGGAGCGGCCGCGCGCACCGCGAGCCAGGCGTCGAGCGCCGCCAGCGCCTCCTCGCCGAGCGGCACCAGGCGGCGCTTGCTCCCCTTTCCCAGCGGCGAGACCAGACCCTTGCGCAGGTCGACGTCGGCCTTGCGCAGCCGGGTGAGCTCGCTGACGCGCAGCCCGGCGGCGTACATCACCTGGAGCATGGCCCGGTCGCGCACGCCGCGGGCGGCGGTGACGTCCGGCGTCTCGAGCAGGCGCACCACCTCCTCGACACCGAGGACCTTGGGCAGCCGGCGACCGATGCGGGGCCGGTCGACGAGCGCACACGGATCGCGGTCCAGCGCACGCTCGCGCAGCAGGAAGCGGGAGAAGGTGCGCACGGCGCTCAGGGCCCGCGCCGCCGAGCGCGCACCGATGCCCTGCTCCCCGAGCGAGACCAGGAAGCCGCTCACCACGGCGCCGTCGACCAGCGAGTGCGCGGGCTCGCCGGCCGCGGGTGCAGGCCGTGTCTCGGCGTGGGCGCACAGCTTGCCGAGATCGCGCGCGTAGGCCTCCACGGTCAGCGGGGACAGGGCGCGCTCCACCCGCAGATGATCGAGGAACGCATCGACCCAGCCGTGCAGCTCCACCGCCCGACCCTACCGGCAGACCCTTGCTGCGGCAAAAGGGCGGATGCTTTGCTGTCCAACCCGCGCTACCGAGACGGCCCGCGCTCGGCTACAACCAGGGCTCGGTGAGCGATCGCGCACATCTCGACCCCTCGCGCGAGGGGCGCGCTCCAGGGGCCGCCAGCGCCGGAGCCTCGACAGGTCCGAGGTCTCCGGACGGAGCCTCGACAGGTCCGAGGTCTCCGGACGGAGCCTCGACAGGCGCGAGGTCTCCGGACGGAGCCTCGAGCGCCACCGCCGGTACGCCGCCGTGGTTCGAGGTGACCGAGCCGGCGCGCGGCGAGACACCGCTGCTCGTCGAGGTGCCGCACGCCGGCCTGATGCTCGACCCGGAGGCCCTGGCCTGGACGCTGGCGCCGGCGCGCAGCATCGCCGCCGACGCCGACCTGTACGTGGACGAGATCGTTCGCGAAGCACCCGCGGTTGGCGCCACCCTCCTGGTCGCCCACGCCAGCCGCTATCTGGTCGACCTCAACCGTGGCCCCGACGACTTCGACGCAGAGGCCGTCGATGGCGGCGGCCAGCCCGTTCCCCCGCGGCGTCGTCTGGCGCCTGACCACCGACGGCGCCCCGGCGCTGGTGGCGCGGCTCTCGCGCAGGAGCTCGAGCGCCGCATGGCCATGGTCTACCGGCCCTACCATGCCACCCTGGAGCGCATCCTGGCCCGCAAGCGCGCGCGCTTCGGCTGCGCGGTGCTGCTGTGCGCCCACTCCATGCCCAGCGCCACCAGGCCGCGCGCCGGCTGGCCACCCGCCCCGCCGGTGGCGCGCGCGGACATCGTCCCGGGCACGCGCGGGCGGACCACCGCGGCTGGCAACCTCATCGACGTGGTGGAGCGCGTCGCTGGCCGGCACGGCCTCTCCGTACGCCACGACGACCCCTATCGGGGCGGGTTCTCCACGGCCCATTATGGTAAGCCAGGCAACAGTATCCACGCGATTCAGGTCGAAATCGCCCGGCGTTTGTACATGGACGAGGCCAGCCTCCAGCGACGCCCCCCGGCGCTGGGAACTGTGCGAGAATTCGCGGGTATCCTGATGAACGAGCTGGGCGCCGCCACGAGCTGTCTGGTGGGCCGTCCCGGCGAGGCGAGCGCCGAGCCGACCTGACCCTCGACATGCCAGAGCCTCGACCAGCACAGGGTCGCGCGGTCGCGCGCGCGCCCGAGCCGGCGGACGCCGAGAGCGCCGCGCCGCCATCTCCGCCGGCCGCGCCGGGGGACGACCCCCTCGCGTCGCGCGTCCGTGTTCGCACGGATGGGCCGGACGACGCCGCGCCCCGGGCCGCTGCCCAGAGCGGGACTCCGGCCCTGGCCCTGCCCTGCCCTTGCCCCTGCCGCGGCCACCGCCGCGGCGCGCCCAGCGCCGGCGGCGGATGCGACGGCCTCGCCGCGTCGCGCCGCCCCTGCCATGCGCGACGACGTTGTCCCCTCGCCACGGCCCCGGCCGGCCGTCGCCACGCCGCTGCCACTGCTCGCGTCCGACGCGCTGCGTGACGACCTGGCGCCCCTCGAGCCGGCCAAACGGCTCGCCCGGGTCGCCGCCGCCGCGGCCTCGGTCTCGCTCGTGGGTCTCGGCGCGCTGCACCTTCTCGGGCTGCGCCCCGGCGGGCTGCCCGCCAGCATCTCCGCCTTCGGCCTGGCGGCCACCACGTTGCTCGCGGCGGTCCTGCCGCTCGGCTACGCAGGACGCGCCGGCGTGCTCGTCGCGGTGGGGATCTTCGCCACCACCTCCGGTGTGCTCGACTCCGGTCCCGCAGCGGGCATCGCGCCCGACGGGGCGCTCTGGGGCCTGCTCCGCATGATCGCCGCCTCGCTGCTGCCAGCGGCGCTGCTGTTCCGCGCCTACTACCGTGCCTATCCGGGGGCGCGCTGGATCCTGGCGGCCGGCTTCGCGGCGGCGATGCCGTTCCTGGCGTACGCCTGCGTGGCGCTGGCCAGCGGCGACTTCGGGCTGCGGCACGTGACCACCGTGATCGCCGCGCTCTGCGTGGTGGCCAGCCTCTCCGGCTTCATGGGGTCGGAGACCACGGGCGCGGCGTCCTACACGGCGCTGGCCGTCCTGGTCAGCCTGACATTCGACATCCCGGCCCGCGCGCTGGAGCTGTCGCACCTGGAGAGCCACGCCGAGGGCATCGGCGTGCGCGAGGTGATGGCCCTCGGCGCACCGGCGGTGGCCTTCGCCACGGCCGCGGCGCTCTGGGCGCTGGGGCTCTTCCAGCTCATGGCCTGGCGCTTCGCGCGCGACGCCCGCCGCATCGACGTCCGGGCCTCGGTGCTGCCCGAGGTTCCCCGCGCGGAACCCTCGATCCCGGACTGGTCGGGGCGCGACTGAAGCCGCAGAGCCGGGCGCGCGCCGGACCGGCTTGACAAGGGGACAGCATTCCTTCACTTTGCGCCGCCCCGAGGGGGTGCCGGTGGCGTCCGGCCACACCCCGAGCGAAGGTTTCCGAGGTTCCCATGGCCAAGAGCGACATCACCGGCAAGCGCAAGCTGCTCGCGCGCAACGTCTCCCACTCCAACATCAAGACCAAGCGCTGGCAGCGGGTGAACCTGCAGACGCGTCGCATCTGGGTGCCCGAGCTGGGGCGCTTCGTGAGCCTGCACGTCACCACGCGCGACCTGCGCAACATCGACAAGCTCGGGCTCACCGCGTACGCGAAGCGCTACGGCCTCAAGTTCTGATCCGGCGCCCCCACCCGGGCGTTGTCGTCAGCGGACGGCGCCGCTCGCGGTCCACACGGCAAGCAGCGGCCCGCCCTCGGCGGCCGGCTCCAGCACCGTCCGGTCCAGGATCTCCGCGGCGCTCAGGCGCCCGAGCGCCGTCGCATCGACGTCCGCGGCACCGGGCGCGCCGGCGGCCACGAAGAAGGTGCGCACGCGGGCGCCGTCCCCTGCGTCCTGGCGGCGCACCAGCAGCGCGATGGGCGCCGGCGCCGGCAGGACGGACCCCGGCGCGAGCCGGGCCACGCTGCGCCGCACCGCGACCGCCGTGCGGCCGACGCCCAGCTGAACCGCGGCCAGTGGCACCTCCTCGTCCGGCTGGAACGAGAGCGCCGCGACCACCCCGCGGGTATCGGCGGCCAAGATCACCTCCGCTGCGCCTTCGCCGCTGTCCCACGGCGCGCGCAACACCTGCGCCCCGGAGATCGAGCCCTCCCGGGCGGCCGCCTCGTCGGGACGTGCCTCGTCGAGGTCGGCCTCGGACAGCGCCCCGCCCGCCAGCGCGCCACCCGCCTCGAGCAGCGCGGCCCGCAGCGCGGGGTCGCGCAGCACCAGCACACCGCTCCTGCCGAACACCTCGATGAGCCGCGCGCACGCCCGCGCCTGCCTCGACCGCCGCCGCCGCGCCGTGGCGCGCCAGCGAAGGCAGCGGCGCGCGACCCGGGACGCGTGGAGCAGCGCCAGGAGCCCCAGTGACCGCGGCGTCGCAACCTCGGAACCGGGCGGCGCCGACTGGCCCTCGGGGAGGCCGCGCGGGCGGCGCGCCGCGGCCGGGCTGCGCGGCGCGGCCGTCGAAGGCCCGCGCGCCGACCCCGACGCCGGCGACCAGCGCGACCACCGGCGCCAGCAGGACGCCGGCGCGGCGCCCGGCCGCGGCCAGGAAGCCGGCGACGACCGCGTCGACCGCGCCGCCACCGCCCTCCAGCGCCTCTCGCGCCGCGGCGCGATGGCCGGGTCGCCGGAGGCGGCGACCATCCCGCGCGTCACTGCTCCTCGTCCTCCGCGAGCAGGATGCCGGCGGTGCCGGACGGACCACCACCGGCGCGCTGGTGCCAGGGCGCGCGCGGGCCATGGCGGCGATGAGCGCGGCGCGCGCACGCGTGGCCGCACCGATGGGCGCCTCGCAGATCACGAATGCCTCGCGCTTGCCGCGCAGGCGCTCTGCCACGCGCTCCAGCGTGGCCTGGCCGAGCGCACCGCCGCGCCCGAGCGCGCGCAGCCGCGTGTAGGCGACCGAACCGGCAGGCACGTGCTCGCGCGCCGCGTCGACGATGGGCACCGCGCCACAGCCGCGCGCCACCTCCAGCACCTCGGCAGGCTCCCAGATACCCTGCGGCTCCCAGCAGACCACCACGCCGGTGTGCGGAAGCCCCGCGAGCAGCTGGGTGATGCGCTTCTTGTTGGAGGCGGTGGGGCGCACCTCCGCCGGGGTCTGCAGCACCAGGCACCGCGCCTCGACCGTGGTGGCCACCTCCAGCGCGCCGGCCAGCGCCGCCGTCGCAGTCGCGCTGGACTCCAGCCGGGCCACGGCCGCGGGCAGCACCACGCTGAAGACGAAGCTGGGCGGCACGGCACGGCGCCAGCCGCGCAGCGTGGCCGCCCGCGGCGTGGTCGTGTCCACCGGATGCAGCTCGACCATGTCGAAGCGTGCGCCGAACTTGGCGACCTCGCCCACCAGGGTGGGCATACCCACGATCAGCCGCACCACCGAGCTACCTGCCGCTCTCGCCCGTGGGCGCGGGGGCGCCGCTGTCGGTCGCTCGTGGATCGGCGTCACCGGCGCCGCGACGAGCGGCGGGAGGTCCGGCGCGCCTCGAAGCCGCGACAGCGGACTTCGGCGAGTTCAGAAGCCGCGACAGCGGACTTCGGCGAGTTCAGAGGCCGCGACAGCGGACTTCGGCGAGTTCCAGAAGCCGCGACAGCGGACTTCGGCGAGTCCGAGTCGAAGTGGAACCACTGCGTGGGGTGGGCGCGCACGTAGCGCTCCATCTCGGTGATCGCCTGCTGCGCGGCGGCGTCGAGCTCGACCTGCGAAGGCTTGCGGGGGAGGCGGATGGGCGGGGCGATGAACACCTCGTACTCCATGTAGCGGAGGCGGCGCGTGAAAACGGGCACGATCGGCGCCCCGCTCAGCGCGGCGAGCAGGAACGGGCCCTCGGGCACCAGCCAGGGCTGCCCGAACATTCGCACCTCGCGCCCGCGCATGCCCGCCGGGAGCCGGTCGATCTGCACCGCCACCACGCCACGGCGGCGGAGGTGCGCGAGCAACGGCAGCGCGTCGAACGGGCTGTCGCCGATGTGCGCCACGCGGACGCCGGCGCGATCGCGCACGGCGTCGGAGAGCGCCTGCGCCCGCTCGTCGCGCTCGCGCTGCATGACGACCAGCGTGTCCTCGTCGTGCATCGACTGCATGAGCGAGCCTGCCGCCTGCCAGCCACCGGTGTGTGCGGTGGCTGCGATAACCCCGCAGCCGTGCTCGAAGGCCTGCACGTAGTGGTGGTCGTTGACCACGGCGCCGCGCAGCCGGTCGCCGCGATCGCTGCCGGCGATGAAGGCCTCGGTCAGGCACGAGGCGAAGTTGGCGAAGACCTTGGCCACGTCCGCCGCCTCGACCAGCCGGCCACGCTTGCCGAAGATCATGCGCAGGGTGTCGCGCACCGACCGACGGTGCCGCGGCAACATCATCGCGAAGGCCAGGCCGATGGCGGCGGGCTGTAGCGCACGAAGGCTTCTGGCCCGTGCATCACCCCGGCGTCGATGGCGCGCCGCCAGAGCAGCGAGTCGTGGTGGCGCAGGTCGGCCAGCGCGTCGCGCAGCGCGGCCGGGGCGTGGCGCAGCGTCGCGGCGACTCCGCGCCCGGAGGCGCCCACCGGTTCGGCCGTGTTCCTCGAGGGGGCGGTGACACCCGACGCGCTCGTCTCGGCGCGCAGGTCGGAGGATCCCGCCGGGCCGTCATCCGACGATCGCTCGCTGCCGGTCGCAGCGCCGCGGCCAGGCGCGGCCGCGCTGCGCGCCCCGTTCAGGTGGGGCCGCTCGTCGTCGCCCTGGGACCGCTCGTCGTCGCCGTGGTGCCGCTCGTCGTCGCAGGTCGCCGCGCCGGAGCCCGGACGGCACGACCGTCGCGCGCGCTGGCTCACGCGGCTCGTCACCAAGGCTCGCCGCCGCACCTGCGGTCGTTGTGGATCGAGCCTGCACGCGCCCGGCACTCTAGCACCATCGGTCCGCGCGCCGCGCTGCCGCGACGCTCCCGTTATGATTCACGGTTGGCAACCCAGCCAGGCGACGCGAGGACGCGTGGGGACGGAGCCAGCTGCCCACCTCGCCGTCGAAAGCGCCGTTCGCCCCGGCAGCGGGCCGCGGCGAGCGTGCGCGTCACGGCGGCTCGATCGCTGGGGCCGCTGCTCTTCAGCGCCGTCTCGTAGGCAGAGCGCGCGCGCGGCTTGTCGCCCAGCTTGACCTGGACGTCTCCGAGCTCGACCCACGCCGGCGCCCAGGCCGGGAAGTCGATGGTGGCGCGATCGGCGAAGCCCTTGGCCGTCGTCAAGCGACCGGCCGCCGTGGCGGCGCGCGCGGCGCGGACCAGCGCGGCCGGGTCCGTGCGATCGAGCCCGTGCGCCTTCTGGTACGCCTCGACGGCGAGATCGATGTCGCCCTTGCCGGCGTGCGCATCGGCGACGATGAGCTCGCCGGCGGCCGCGTTGGGGAGCAGCTTCCTGGCCGCCTCGCCCTCCTTCATCGCGTCGTCCCACCGCGACTGGGCGATACGCACCCGCCCCAGCGCGACGTGCGCGGAGAACGAGGCCTTGTCGAGCCTCGTCGCCTCGGCCGCGGCCGCCTCGGCGGCAGGCACGTCACCGGCCTCGAGCGCCACCTGCGCCAGCGCCGCGTGCGCGGCCGCGTACGTCGGTCGAATCTGCGTCGCGGCCACCAGCTGCTCGCGCGCCTCGCGCGCGTTGCCGGCGGCGAGGAGCGCCTCGCCGAGCGCCAGGGCGATCACCGGATCCGCGGCGTCGGCCGCGCGCGCCTTGCGCAGCTCCACGATGGCCAGGTCGCGCTTGCCCTGCTGCGCTGCCAGCAGCTGGCCGAGGTGCTGATGCGCCTCGGGTCGACCGTCGGCGGTGGAGATGGCCGCGCGCAGCGCGGTCTCGGCGTCGGCGACCTTGCCCTGCAGCCCGAGCGAGCGCCCCTCGGCGACATTCGCTTCGTAGAGGCCGGCCTCGAGGCCGAGCGCCTTCTGCGCCTCGGGCAGCGCCTCGGCCGCGCGGTTCTGGAACAGGTAGGCCTCCGCGCGGCACGCCGCCACCAGACCCTTGGAGGGGATGCCGGTGCACACGGCCACCGCGGCGCCGAGGTTGCGCTCGTCGATGCGCGTGCGCGCCAGCTCGTAGCGCAGCTGGGTGACCAGTCCCGTCCTGGAGGCGGCGCCCAGATTCGCTCCGCGACCGAGCTCGTTCGCGGCCTCCTGGAAGTGGCCGGCGCGTCGGAGGGCGCGGCCCAGCGCCAGCGAGGCGGCCGGGTCGGTGGGCGTGCGCTTGGCGGCCTCGCGCAGAGGGGCGACCGCGCTCTCCTGCGCGGCGGCCGGGGCCGCGACGGTGCCGATGGCGCCGGCGACCAGGAGTTGCAGCACCGCACGGGCGGGCGCGCGGAGGACGTCGAGGAGGTGATTCATTTCGGGAGCCTGCGGCGTTTTCTTCGCGCGCCACGCGAGGGACGAGTGGAAGGAACCGAACCGGGTAACGCGGGGCCGCCTCGAAAGCTAGTCGGCCCGGTCAGTTGTACGCCGACTCTCACCCTCGACTTCGCCCCCTCGACATCGCTTTCGCCTTTCTCCTTGGCCTCCTTGGCCTCGCCGTTCGCTCCGCCGCGCGAGGGTGCCGCATCCCGCGGCGGCTCCGGCGTCGGCGCCGTCGCACCGGGGCCCTGCACTTCGACGGGCGGGGCGCCGCGCCGCTCCGCCCACGCAGCCACCTCCCGCACGCTGGCGTCGTCGTGCGCCAGACCGGCGGCCAGGGCGGCGCGCGCGTCCACCTCGTCCTCGCCGACCTGACCTGGGCGGCGCGCCAGGCGCCCGGCGGCGACCAGTACGGCGTTGCGTGCCAGCCCGGCGCGGCCGCTCCGCTTGAGCGGCGTGCCCTCGGCGACTCCCTCCCAGGCAGCCTGGTCGAGGGTCACCAGGGATGCCAGGCCCGACGCGCCCCAGCGCGGCAGCGGCTGAAACGGCGACGGCGGCGCGCTGGCCGGGGGCCGCGCGTTGAAGGGGCACACGTCCTGGCACACGTCACAGCCGAACAGGCGCTCCTCGAACCCGGCGCGGAGCGACTCCGGAGGCGCGGCATGCAGCTCGATCGACAGATAGGAGAGGCACCGCCGGGGATCGAGCTGGAACGGGGCGACGAAGGCGCCGGTCGGGCAGGCGTCGAGGCAGCGCGTGCAGCTCCCGCACCGCTCCTCGATGGGCGTGCCGGGCGTCAGGGCGACGGTGGTCACCACCTCGCCGAGGAGCTGGAAGCTGCCCTGCCCCGGCGTGATCAGCAGCCCGTTCTTGCCCACGAACCCCAGCCCGGCGCGCGCGGCCCAGGCGCGCTCCAGCACGGGCGCGACATCGCACAGCGGGCGCGCCTGCGCCCCGGGCTCGAGCGTGCGCAGCAGCTTCGCCAGCCGGCGCAGGCGCTTGCGCATGAAGTTGTGGTAGTCCTGCCCGCGCGCGTAGCGGGCCACCGTGCGCGCCAGCGGCGACGCCGCAGCCTCCCCGGCCTGCGTGTCGCGGTAGCGCAAGCCCACGCAGACCACGCTGCGCGCGCCGGGCAGGATCTCCTCGCCGTCGAGGCGCTGATGCGCTGCGGCGTTGTCGGCCAGATAGCTCATCTCGCCGTGCCGCCCGTCCGCGAGGAAGGCGAGGTAGCGCACGTGGTCCACGTCGAGCGGCAGGTCGGCGCGAGCCACGCCCACCACGTCGAAGCCGAGCTCACGGGCGCGCGCGCGCACCACCTCGTCCGCGGAGTTGATGGAAGCCGTACAAGGCGACTAGCCTATCCTGCCCGCACCGTCGAGCCGCGCCCTCCCGCCGGGCCGCTGCTCGCTCCAACACCGAGGAGTCTCATGTCGCACGCTTCCTTCCTCCGCGCCGCGCGCGTCGCCATCACCTCCGCTGCGCCGTGCTTCGCCGGCCTCGGCACTCTGGCCCTGCTGCTGGCCGGCTGCGGCAGCGACGGCTCTGGCGGGAGCGACGGCCCTGGCGGGAGCAGCAGCGGCGGCGCCACCTGCGAGAACGGCCTGCGCGACGGCACCAGCCTGGAGCCCGCCGGCAACTCCGAGTTCTGCAGCGCCCAGGGCGCCGCCGTGCCCGAGACCGTGAGCTGCGCCTACGACTTCCAGTCCTGCGGCGTGCCCCTGCCCACGCCAGCCGTCGATCTAAAGCGTTCCTCGAACGTGAAGGAGTACTCCGGCAACGGCGCGCCCAACGTGGCCTGCTTCGCGCCCGAGGGCTACCCCGCCAAGGAGGAGAGCAGCGCCGGCGTGGTCACCGTCGAAGGCATCGCCAAGATCTTCTCGCATGGCTGCGAGTCGAGCGAGGTCGTCATCGAGATCTTCGAGGTCGACCCCGCTGACGCCACCCCCGGCGCGCTGGTGGGCACGGCCTTCACCACCCCCGAGGATTGCGAGGCCGACGGCGTGGAGAGCGACAAGGACGAGTCCTGCAGCACCGCCAGCGGCCAGCCGTGGCAGTGCCGCTTCAGCTACCCGGACGTGCCCACCAACAAGGAGCTGCTCATCAAGACGAGCGGCACGCGCTGGAAGGACCTCTACGAGTACAACTTCTACGTCCCCAACAGCGCCGCCGGCGGCACCTTCGACAAGGACGTGCGCGCGCTGGTCACCGACGACTACAACCTCATCGCCCAGACCGCGCTCGGCTCGCCCATCGCCCCGGGGCCCGGCGCGGGGGCGGGCGAGGTGCACGACTGCGACGACGTGCGCCTCATCGGGGCCGTGGTCGACGTCGACGTCGACAAGAAGATCACCACCTACTTCACCAGCGATGAGGACCACCCGCTGCCGCAGACCACGGCCGAGGCGACCAGCACCCTCGCGCTCTACTCGGCCATCGACGTGGCGCCCGGTCCGGTGGTCATCTCCGCCATGGGCACGATCGGCGGCGCGCCGGTGACCGTCGGCTTCCACCGGGCGCGCGTGTTCCCGGACTCCGTGACCAGCGTCACCTTCCGCGGGCTGCGGCCTTTCCAGGTGCCCTGAGGCCAGGTGCCCCGAGGCCAGGTTTCCGCAAGCGCCGTGGCTCAACCGCGCAGGCGATCGAGGGTGATGGCGCACGCGGCGCGCACGCTGAGGTGGTTGTAGCCGCTTCCGGGCGCGCCGTGGATGGGCTCCAGCCGGACGTCGGCGGCGGCGCAGAGGTCGGGCGGTAGACCCCAGCCGGTGCCGAACAGCAGCAGCACGGAGGCGGCGGCGTCGAGGCGCACACGCGCCTCGGACCACGGCGTGACCGCCCGCCGCGCGCGGCGGCCGCGGTGGTCCACATCTGGTGCGAGCGTCCATCATCCGAGGCGGCCAGCGCCACGCGCGCGTCGTCCAGGCTCGGCACCACGCGCAGCAGATCGAGAGCCGCCGCGCGGTCGAGGATGCGGTCCTTGCCCGAACCCCCACCCAGTGCTCGCGGATGCGCTCGGCCAGCTTGCGCTGCGCGGCCACGGGATGGACGACGAAGACGTCGCTCACGCCGTAGGTGCGCGCGCTGCGCGACAGATCGTGCAGATCGAGGTTGGTGATGGCGGTGGTCACCACGCCGCCGCCGCGATCGAGGACCGGCCAGTGGACCAGTGCCAGCGCCAGCCGGCTCATCCCCGCTCGCCCTCGTGGGCGCCGCTGTCCGCGCCAGCCGGCAACAGGTCGGGGCGGCGGGCACGCGTGCGGGCCAGCGCTTCGGCGCGCCGCCAGGCGTCGATCTCGGCGTGGTTGCCGGACTGGAGCACCGCCGGTACGGCCACGCCGCGGAACTCCACCGGGCGCGTGTACTGCGGGTACTCGAGCATCCCGGACAGGGCGGCGCTGTGCGACTCGTCGCGCGCGGACTGCTCGTTGCCGAGCACGCCGGGGAGCATGCGCGAGCAGGCATCGATGACGGCCATGGCCGCCAGCTCTCCGCCGGTGAGCACGAAGTCACCGAGGGAGAGCTCCTCGTCGACGAAGCCGCGCACGCGCTCATCGAAGCCCTCGTAACGGCCGCACACCAGACACAGCGCCGGCAACGCCGCCAGCTCCACCACCTTCGCCTGGCGCAGCGTCGCGCCCTGCGGAGTGAGCAGGATCCTCCGCGCGCGCGGCTCGCCCTCGGGCAGCTCCGCGTCGAGGGCCTCGAGCGCCGCGACCACGCAGTCGACGCGCATCACCATGCCCGAGCCGCCGCCGTACGGCGTGTCGTCGACGCTGCGGTGCCGCCCGTGCCCGAATTCGCGCGGGCTCTTGAAGCGCGCGCGCAGCGTCTCCTGGCGCACGGCGCGCCCCACCATCCCGGTGCTCAGGAAGGGCTCGAAGAGCTCCGGGAAGAGCGTGACCACGTCGATGCGCACGGCCGCCCCGCTTGCTCTACAACCCCTCGACGGTGATCAGCCGCACCAGGCCACCGGCGACGTCGATCTCCTGCACGTACGAGTCCACCAGCGGCACCTCGAGGATGATGCCCTCCGCGCGGCTGACTTCGAGCACGTCGCAGGTCGGGTAGCTGCGCAGCGTGCGGACGCGGCCGACCTCGCTGCCGTCGGGGAGCACCACCCGCGCGCCCTCCAGGTCGCAGGCGTAGAACTCGCCCTCCTCGAGGTCGGGGAACCCGTCGCGGTCCGCGCAGACCACGGCGCCGCGCAGCGCCTCGGCGCCGTTTCGATCGCTGACGCCGCGCAGCTCGACGAGCACGGCCTTGTTCACGGCGCGCGCCGCGGCGACGCTCACCGCGCGCTCGCTGCCGTCGGGCATGCGCAGCAGGACCTCGCTCTTGCGCAGGAGCATGTCCGAGTCGAGGTTGTACGGCTTGAGGCGCAGCTCGCCGCGGATGCCGTGCGGTCGGGCCACCTCGGCCACCGCCACCCAGCGCTTCGTGGGCACCACGGCGCTACCCGGCTGCCACCGTCAGTCGACGATGTCGAGATGGACGCGCCGGCCGGCCTTGCTGCTGGCGGCGCTGAGCAAGGTGCGGATGCACTGCGCGGTGCGACCGTCCTTGCCGATGACCTTGCCGATGTCCTCGCGGGCCACCGTCAGCTCGATGCGCGGGAAGCGGTCGCCGTCGACCTCCTCCACGCTCACCTGGTCGGGCTCGTCGACGAGCGCGCGGGCGATGAGCGCCACCAGATCGGTGAGTGGTGTCGACACGTTACTTCTTCCCGCCGCGGGCCTTCTTGGGCTCTGCCGCAGCCGGAGCAGCCGCAGGCGCGACCGGAGCCGGCGCGCCGAGAGCCGGCGTGGCCGAGAGATCGGCCCCGGGGCCGGCCACCGTCTCCACGATGTCCTTGCGCTTCAGGAGCAGGGACACGGTGTGCGAGGGCTGGGCTCCCTTGGAGATCCACAGGTGCGCGCGGGCAGAGTTGAGCCGGATCTCGGTACGACGCGGGTCGTACGTGCCGAGCCGCTCGATGAAGCGACCGCCGCGCGGGCTGCGCTGGTCGGCCACGACGATGCGGTAGAACGGGGTCTTCTTGGTGCCGGCGCGCGCCAGGCGGATATGAACGGCCATCGAATGAGCCTCTTGCTTGGCAAAACCCCGGACCCTCTCGGGAACAGGGCGGCGAAACCTAGGCGATGACGGCGGTTCGGTCAACCGCGCTCGTACCGCCGGCTCGGTGATCGCGGTCCCCGGCCGCCCGAGGAGAGCGGCGGACGGGCACATGTCCGGGAGTGGGGCCGGGGCGCTCCTCCGCGCATGCGGCGGGCCGGGAACCCGCGCCGCGGCGCGCACTTGGCGAGTGGCGCAGTGCGTAAGTGGGCGATTAGGTTGACGGATGGCCAGTGGTTGTTAGATTTGGCGAGTGTTTGCCGTTTCAGATTCCTGGGTGAGGACCGAATGAAGAGGGTGTGGCGGGGGCTTCCCATCCGGGGGGCAGCGCTACAAAGATCCTCGCTGACGTAGGAGATTCGTGGGAGAGGTGCTCAAGACGACCCGTTCACCGATTGAGCGGGTGACCCGAGGGAGGAGTCCGATGCTGCCTCCGTTCATCATCGAACAGATTCGCCAGCGCGAAGAGAAGGAGCGCGCCCGCCAGGAGGACAACCGTCGTCCCCGGCTCGAGCTCCCCCT
>JBBJMR010000367.1:0-8032 GCA_037720395.1 Polyangiaceae bacterium | reverse complement strand
TGCCGAGGTCTGCTCTTCGCGCTCGCGCAGGCGACGCGGCGCGCTCGCTGGCGCTGACGCGGACGCTGGCGCCCACTCGCGCACGCGTGACGGCGGGTGCCCTGGCGCTGGCGTTCCTTCCGGGTGGGTGCAGCACGCCCACCGCGCCGGCCGACGCCGCGCCCGAGGCCGGCGCCGCGTCCGAGGCTGCGTCGGGCCGCGTGCGCGCGCTGCTCGCGGCCGAGCAGCGCCGCATCGCGGCGGCAGTCGGCGACGAGGACCTGGCCTCTCGCGACCTCGCGGTCCGCCGGGCGGCGGTGCGCGCGCTGGCGCGCATCGGCGGCGACGTGGTTCGCCCGCGCCTGCTGCGCGCGCTCGCCGACGAGGACGACGACGTGGCGGCGTGGGCGGCGTACGGCCTGGGCTTCGTGTGCGCGCCGGGGCAGGGCGGCGCGCCGCCCCAGGGCAGCGCGCCGGGCCAGGGCAGCGCGGCGGAGACGGTCGCCGCGCTGGTGGCCCACGCGCTGGCGCGGCCCGATGGCGGCGCAGCGGCCGGGCCGCAGGCAGCGCCGCCGCGGGCGCGTCGCCGTCGGCCAGCGGCGGCAGCGAGGCGGCGGCAGCGGCGGCAGCGGCGAGCGGTGCGCCGAACAGCGGGGCCGCGCGCGGCCGGCTCGATCCCCTGCTGGCCTCGGCCCGCGCCATCGGCCGTTGTGCCACCGACGCCAGCGAGGAGACGCTCGTCGCCTGGCTCGGCGGTTCGCGCGCGCGCGCCTCGGCCGCCGCCTACGGGCTCGGCGACCTGGCCATGGCCCGGAAGAAGCTGCGCGAGGAGACGCTGGTCGCCCTGCTCGGCGCCGCCGCCGGCAACGCCTCGTCGCGGCCGCTCGGCGACGCGCTCTTCGCGGTCGGTCGCCTCGACACCGTGCCGCCGAGCGTGGTCGAACGAATCCGCGAGGTGGCCACCGCCCGCCTCGACGACCGCGGCACGTCGCGCATCTTCGCGGTCCGCGCGCTGGGCCGCGCCGGCGCCGAGGGCGCGCGCCGCTGGTGCGCGTCGTCGCCGGCGCTGACGAGTTCACCGCGGCCGAGCGCGGCGAGGCGGCGCGCACGCTGGCGCGCCTGGGCCCGCCGGCAAGCGCGCGCTCGCCGACGCGGCCGCGGCCATGGCACCGAGCAGCGACCCGGTGGCGCTGGCCGGGCTGGTCGGCGAGGAGCTCGGCGTGCTGCTGGCCGTGCTCGACGCGCTCGATGGCGACAAGCCCACCGGCGGCGCCGACAAGGCGCTGCGCGCGATGGCCGCGCTGCCCGTCCCGGCAGGGCGCCGGCGCCCCTGCTGCGCCGGGTGGTGCACGTGCGCTGCGGGGCGGCGAAGCTGGTGGTGGGCGCGGACTGGAAGGACCGCTGCTGGTGGCGTGCGATCCGGGCGCGGGCGCGGGCACGGGCACGGGCACGGGCACGGATGCGGCCACGGGCACGGGCGCGGCCGCGGACACGGGCACGGGCACGGGCACGGGCACGACAGGGGTCAGCGAGGCCATCGGCCTGCGGGCCCAGGTCGCGGTGCTCGGTCGCGACAAGCTCCTCGGCGAACGCCTCGCCGCGTGGCGCGCCTTCCTGGGCAGCCCGCACAACCGCGTGCGCCAGGCGGCCCTCGAGCTGCTCGAGGCGCACGGCGAGGTCCCCGACGCGCCGGCCCTCCTCGCCGAGGCGCTGGCGGCGACGGACGAGGGCGTGGTCTCGGTGGCCGCCGAGGTGATCACCAAGCAGCCGCAGCGCGCCAGCAAGGCCACGCCTCGCAAGAAGGACAAGAAGGACAAGAAGGACAAGAAGGACGACGCCGAGACCCCGACCGTGGTGGGCGAGCCGTCGCCGGCCATCACCGCGGCCATCGCCAGACTGCTCGGCCGGCCCGCCGGCGAGCTCGACGCCGAGGTCCTGTCCTCGGCCATCGACGCCGCCGGCGCGCTCGGCATGAAGGACGCCGCCGCGCCGCTGGAGACGCTGTGCAAGTCATCCTGGCCTGCGCTGCGCGCGCACGCCGCCAAGGCGCTCGACGCGCTCGGTGGCGGCAAGGCGGGCCGCACCTGCGAGGCGCCGCCCGCCGGCGGTGACCTGCCCGCCGAGCTCGCCAACCTCCTGCCGCCGACGCCGGTGCGGCTCGTCTTCGAGACGGACGCCGGCGAGGTCTCGATCACCCTCGACCCGGAGATGGCCCCGGTCACCGTCACGCGGATCGTCGAGCTCGCGCGCAGCGGCTACTACGACGGCATCCTGGTGCACCGCGTGGTGCCCGGCTTCGTCACTCAGTTCGGGGCGCCGCACGGAGACGGCTATGGCGGCCCCGGCGGCAAGCCCGCGCTGCGCTGCGAGACCTCACCGCTGCCGTTCTCGGCGCTCGACGTCGGCGTGGCGCTGGCCGGCCGCGACACCGGCTCGAGCCAGCTCTTCGTGATGCACGCCCGGCACCCGCACCTCGATGGCGCCTACGCCTGGGTCGGCCTCGCCGCCGGGCCGTGGGGGGCGTTCGTCGACGGCGACCGCATCCAGCGCGTGAAGGTCGTGCCCTAGCTACTTGCAGGCGGCCTGGCAGGTGTCCTGCGCGGCCTTGCACTTCGTCGCGTCGCCGAACGTCGGCAGCCCACCGTCCTTGCCGGCCTGCGGGGTCAGGCACGTGGCCAGCAAACCCTGGCACTTGGCAAAGCAGTTCTGGGCGTTGGGACCCGCGCCCGCGTCGGCCTTCGCGCCCGCGTCGGTGGCGCCCGCGTCCGTCGCCGTGCCCGCGTCGGTGGACGTGCCCGCGTCGACCCTGGGCTGCGACACCGGCGTCGGCGTGACCGGCGTCGGCGTGACCGGCTGCGGGATCGCCGGCGTCGCGGCGTCGATGACCAGCGCCGGATCGATCGGCGGCGGCGTGGGCACCGTGCCCGCATCGAGGTCAGCGTCGTCGTCGTCCCCGCCGCCCAGCAGCCCGCAGGACGTGCAAGTCAGCATGCAGAGCGCAGCCATGGTCCCGAGGATCGTCTTCGACATGGCGGGAGCGTTCACCTGAACGGCCGCGACCACAAGCCCTCTTCGCGTGCGCGTGGGCGTGCGCGTGGGCGTGCCCGTGGCCGCTCAGCCCCAGCGATCGAACGCCCGCAGCAACACCTCGCCGGGCAACGACGCCAGGAACGGCGTATCCGCGCGCAGCGCCTCGACCCAGCGTGCGTCGTCCTCGCCCACCGGCCCGCGCCCCTGCGCCACCGCCACCAGCCGCGCCACGCGTCCTCGGTGCCGCCGCATGCGCGCCTCGGCATACTGCGCCGTGTCGCCGCCGTGGATCATGAACGGCCAGTCGCTGGCCTCGAGCAGCAGCAGTCGCGCACCGCCTGCTCCAGCGCGCGCGCGCGCAGCGCCTCGCCCGCCGACCGCCGCGCCAGCGCCTGCTCCACCTCGCGCGCCGCGTGGTGCACGTGCCGCCACAGCGGCGCCACCCTCGGTCCCGTCCACACCGCGCCGAAGCCGCCTTCCCCCAGGTCGACGCCGCCGGCTGACGCGGTGCAGGCGCGGGTGCCGCTCGAGGTACGCGCCCAGCCCGATGGCCTCCACGCCGCCGGCCTCGGCGCGCGCCGCCAGCCCGCGCAGCACCGCCTCGAGGAACTCCGGCCCCTCGAACCACCAGTGCCCGAACAGCTCCGCGTCGTAGGGCGCCACCGCCACCGGCGGCGCCGCGCTGCCTCCGCCGCTCGCGCCTGCGCCACCGCGCCTGCGCCACCGCGCCGCCGCCACTCGCGCCGCCGCCGCTCGCGCCCAGCGCCGCCTCGCCCAGCGCCGCCTCGCGCTGCGCCACGAACAGCGCCGCATGCTGGCGCGCCCGCGCCAGCGCCGCCTCGCGCCGATACGCGCCCTTGTCGCCACCGCCGCCGGTGATGCGCCAGTACTTGAGCCCGGTCATCAGCCGGTGCCCGTCCGGGCCGATCTCCGCCGAGCGCCGCCTCGTCGAGGTCATGCCCCACGTCGCGATAGAAGTCGCGATACTCCGCGTCGCCCGGGAACCCGTGCTGCCGCGACCACACCTGGTGCGACGCCGCCACGTCGCGCGCGAAGAACGCCACCCCGCTCGGCCCCAGCACCGGCGCCCACGTCCGCGCGGCGGCGGCGCGGCGGCCATGGTCAGCGCGTGCGCATCGACCACCGCCCAGCGCACGCCGGCCGCGGCCAGGTCGGCGTCGAGGCGCGGATGATAGGCGCACTCCGGCAGCCAGAACCCGAGCGGCGCGCGCCCCGTCTCGCGCTCGAACACCTCGCGCCCCAGGCGCGCTCGCGCGCGCACCGACGACGGCGCCGCCAGCGCCCGGGCAGGTAAGCGTGCGTCACTGCCGTGGTCATCAGCTCCAGCCGCCCCGCCGCGGCGTGCGCCACCAGCGCGCCCACCAGGTCTCCGCCCAGCGCCTCCCAGCGCGCCGCGGCCTCCGCGAGGCGCGCCAGGTACATCTCGATCACCGGCGCGAGCTCGGCGTCGCCGCGCCGCACCGCCTCGCGCTCGGCCAGCACCCGCGTCCGCTGCAGGTGGTCCACGAAGTGCGCTCGCGCAGCAGCGGATCGCCGAGCATGCACAGCAAGGTCGGCGACAGCGACAGCGACAGCGGCGCGCGCCCCGTCGGCGGCCAGCCGATCCAGCACGCCCAGCAGCGGCAGATAGCTCTCCCAGATGGCCTCGAACAGCCAGCGCTCCTCCAGCGAGCGCGCGTGCTCCGGTGCCGCACCCAGGGCAGGTGCGCGTGCAGCACCAGCGCCACATAGCCGGGCGCCGCGCCACGGGGCGCCACGCCCCCGCGCGCGCCACCCCCGCGCGCGCCGCCGCCAGCCTCGCTCACGCGCGCAGCAGCTCGGCGCCGAGGTCGCGCCCGGCGCGCTCCCCCTCGGCGACCTGCCCCGGCCCCGGCCAGGCGATGCGCCGCTCCCCGCGCCGCGGCCGCCCGCCGTCCTCGTCGGCGAGCATGCCACGCAGCCACATCTCGTCGCCGACGTGCAGCGCGTAGGCGGCGATGGGCACGCGGCAGTTCCCGTTCACCGCCAGCATCACCGCGCGCTCGGCGCGCACGCAGATCGTCGCCTCGTCGTCGACCACCGCCGCCAGCGCCTCCATCGTGCCCACGTCGTCGACGCGGCTCTCGATCCCCAGCGCCCCCTGACCCACCGCCGGCAGGCTGACCTCCGGCTCCAGCACCTCGCTGGCCTCGCCCTCGCGCCCCAGCCGCAGCAAACCGGCCCGCGCCAGCACGATGGCGTCGAACTGCCCCTCGTGCAGCTTGCGGATGCGCGTATCCACGTTGCCCCGCACCGCCTCCGTCACCAGGTCCGGCCGCGCTTCCCGGATGGCCACCGCCCGCCGGAGGCTCGAGGTCCCCACCCGCGCCCCCGCCGGCAGCTCGGCCAGCTTCCGCCCCTCGCGCGACACCAGCACATCGCGTGGGTCGGCGCGCGCCGGGATGGCTGCAATATGCAGCCCCGGCAGCAGCTCCGCCGGCACGTCCTTGATGGAGTGCACCGCGAAGTGCGCCCGCCCATCGAGCAGAGCCTCCTCCAGCTCCTTCACGAACAACCCCTTGCCGCCAATATCCATCAGCGGCCGGTCCTGCGTCCGGTCCCCGGCAGTGACCATCAGCAGCTCGTCCACCACCAGCCCGGGATTCCTCCCCACCAGCTCGGCCGCGAAGGCCCGCGACTGCGCCAGCGCCAGCATCGAACGCCGCGTGGCCAGGGTCAGCTTTCCGCTCATCGCCGCGCAGCCTACCTCACGCGCCCCGGGCCTGCCCGGCGCGCACGCCCACGCTCGCCCCCCGCACCGCGGCCATCCCCTCCTCGCCCACGCCTTGCCCGCCGCCCGCGCCCGCGCCCGCCCCCTCGCCTACGCCTTCGCCCTCTACTTCCCCCTCTCCTTCGTCCACGCCTTCCCCCTCTCCTTCGCCGTCCCCGTCGCGCTCCCCCTCCGGCGCACTCGAAACCTCCGGCAAATCGAACAGCTCCCGCAACGCCTCGATGTAATCCGCCGCCCGCGGATCACTGGCCGCCCCCCGCAGCCGCACCGTCGGCGCATGCATCAGCTTGTTCGTCGCAGCATCCACCATCGCCCCCAGCGCCACCCGCTCCGCCGCCCCCAGGTGCCGCAGCTTTCCGGCCAGGCTCCGCTCCAGCTCGCCCAGCAGCACCGCCCGCGTCCGCGCCCGCAGCCCGACGATGGTCGGCGTCAGCGATCTCTCCAGCGTCCAGCGCTCGAAGGCCACCGCCGCCTCGGCCACGATCTCCTCGGCCTGCGCCACCGCCGCCGCCCGCCCCTCCATCGAGCTGGCCACGATCTGCGACAGATCGTCGACGTCGTACAGATACACCCCGTCCAGGTCGTTGACCGCCGGGTCGACGTCGCGCGGCACGGCGATGTCGATCAAGAACAGCTCCCGCCCGCGCCGCGCCTTGCGCGCCGCCTTGATCAGCGAAGCGTGAGCACGTGTCCGGGCTGGAGGTCGAGAGATCACCACGTCGGACTCGACCAGGCAGCGTCAGCTCGACCAGGCGCGCGGCACCCCACCGACGTCACCGGCCAGCGCCTCTGCGCGGTGCATGCTGCGATTGACGACCAGCAGGCGTGCGCCCTCGCGCACCAGCAGCCGCGCCGCCGCCTCGGCCATCTCCCCGGCCCCGACCAGCAACGCCTGATGCCCGGTCAGCTCGCCGAAGATCAACCGCGCGCGCTCCACGGCCACGCTGGACACCGAGACCTGCCCCTCGCCGATGGCCGTCTCGCTGCGCACGCGCTTGCCCACGCGCACCGCGCGCCGCACCGCCTTCTCCAGCACGTGCCCGAGCGTGCGCCCCTCGCGCGCGATCTCGATCGACTCCTTGAGCTGCCCCAGGATCTGCGGCTCCCCCACGACCAGCGAGTCCAGCGACGCCGCCACCCGGAACAGGTGCCGCACCGCCGGCGCGCCGTGGTTCTGCTTGAGGTGCGCCGCCGCCCCCTCGCCGGCGATCCCGGCCAGCACGTGCGCCACCGCCGCCGCCACCTGGTCCAGGTCCACGTCGCCGCGCGGCGCCGCGTACACCTCGACGCGATTGCAGGTCGACAGCACCAGCGCCTCGGCCACCGGCCCCGCGCTGACCAGCGTCTGCAGCAGCTGGGGCAAGGCCTCGCGAGGGATGGCCAGCCGCTCGCGCACCTCCAGGGGCGCCGTCCGATGCGACATGCCGACGACGACCAGCATCCGCTCAGCCCCCGACCGTGGAGAGCGCCGGCCGCACCAGGTAGACGACGAGCACCGCCGCCGCGCACGCGAACCCGGCCAGCGTCCCGTACGCCGAGCGCCGCCCGCGCCATCCCGCCGCCGCGCGCAGCAGCAGCACCGCCGCGAACAACAGCCAGGTCGCATACCCGAACACGATGCGCATCACCACGTCCGGCGTGCCGTGCTCCAGGTGCCGCGCCCAGAACGTCCCGGTGATGATCCCCAGCGTCAGCAGCGGGAACCCGGCGATCAGGAAGCGATGCACCGCGTGGTCCAGCGCCTGCAGCGGCGGCAGGTTGGCCAGCGTGGTGCGCTTGTTCTTGATGCGCCGCTCCTGCAGCAGGTAGAGGAACGCCGCCCCGCCCGCGAGCAGGAACAGCGCCACCCCGAGCAGGTTGGCCATCACGTGCAGCGCGATGAACCCCGGCGACAGCTTCGGCTCCGGCCCCGGCTTGCCCAGGAACCAGGTGCCGAGCAGGAACGCCAGCCCGAGCGGCGCGATCAGGATCCCCAGCGCATCGATGCGGAAGCGCCGCCGCAGCCCGAGGTACACGGCGATGGCCAGCAGCGAGGCCACGCTCATCATGAAGTGGACCGAGTGGACGGGGCACACGTGGGCCACGAAGCTGGCGATGGTGACGTACGTCGCGTGCCCCACCGCGGCCACCCCGAGCATCACCGCGGCGATGCGCAGGTTGCGGGCCACCGGAGCGTTGCCCACCGGGCCGCTCTTGCCCAGATCGGGGCGACTTCCCTCGCGTGCGCCCGCACCCGCGCCCGCCGGCCTGAGG
>JBBJMR010000366.1:0-8050 GCA_037720395.1 Polyangiaceae bacterium | reverse complement strand
CGACCCCGACCGCGACCTTGGCCTCGGCGCGCGGCACGCACCCACCCGACGGCGCGGTGGCTTCCGGCTCCTCCGTCGCGGCCTCGGCCGCGCGGGCGACGACCGCCGCCGGGGCCGGAGTGGAATCTGGGTCGGCGTGGCGGCGCGGCGCGGTGGCCGTCGGGGGCGGCGTGGGCGTCGGATCCATCATCGAGGGCGCGCCGGAGCGCGGGCGGCGCGGCGCCACCAGGTCGGCGATGGTCTGCGGCACCAGCGCGGAGATCTCGGCGTCGCCGTCATCGACGAGCAGCGCGATGGGCGCCTGCCGCGCGGCCTCGGTCCAGGCGCAGAGCGCCGCGCTGTCGTCGTGGCAAAGGCGACCGCGATCGTCGGCGATGGCCCGCAAGCTGGGCAAGAGCACGGCCAGGCCCGGCCGCTCCAGGGCGCGGACACGCATGATGCGGTCCTGCAGGACGTCGGCGATGGCGGCGACGGCCTCGACGCCAGGCGGCAGCGCGCCGCGCGAGGCGAGCGAGGTCTCCACCGCGTCGTCGAGGGCCACGCCGAGCTTGCCGCGAGGCGTCTCGCGCGGCGCCTGGGCGACGACCCAGCGGGCGCGCTCGAGCGCGCGCATGCCGCCGATGCGATCGAGCGCGCTCACGAAGGCGATGCCTCCGGTGCGCGCCGCACGGGAGCGCTCCGAGACCGGGCGCTCGGACGGCGCCGGCTCGGCGGCCTCGGCGTTCATCGCGGCTCGCCTGGCGCTGCGCGCCGGAGGCGTCTCCGCGTCGGCCGCCGGACGGTGCCATTCGGGTGCGTGCTCGGGCACGGCCGCGTCGAGCCTGGACATGGGCCGGAACCTGGCAGAGATGCACGATGGAGGGCGAGTTTTCGGCGGAACGGGCGGGGTTCGCGGTCGGATCCGGGGGTATGCTCGACGCGTGGCGATCCCGGACGGCGAGGGAGGACGGAGGCCGGCAGCGGCCACCGCGCAGCGCGCGGCCAGCGCGTGGACAGGGCTGCTGGAGGGCGCCGCGGCGCGCTTCGATC
Source organism: Polyangiaceae bacterium (assembly GCA_037720395.1). Lineage (GTDB taxonomy): Bacteria > Myxococcota_A > Polyangia > Polyangiales > Polyangiaceae > JBBJMR01. Next base: position 7,021 of record JBBJMR010000366.1, on the reverse strand, counting down.
GGGCGGTGGCGGGCGCGCTCCTTTCACGCAGCGCCGCGGCGCGTGCGCGGTCGCGCTCGGAGTCGCTCGGTCACGAGGCGCGACTGGCGGCCCTGGGCAAGATCGCCGCCCTCTATCCGGCCGGGGAGGAGGCCGGCGACGAGGAATTCTACGCCGCGCCGGCCGCGGTGGAGCCGACCGCCGTGCACGTGCGCGACATCGCACCGCGGCGCGGGGACGGCGGCGGTGAGGTCCGCGACCTGCGCTGGCCGAGCGACTACCACCCGTGGAGCAAGGACGTCTCGGAGCGCTACCTGTCGCATGCGCTGAACCGCGCCGCCGTGGCGCGCGTCTTCCTCCATCGCCGCCCACGGCCGGCGGTGCTGCTCGTCCACGGCTACCGCACCGGCCAGCTGGCGCTCGAGGAGCGCGTGCTGCCGGCGCGCTGGTTCTGGGCACGGGGGCTGGACGTGGCGGTCTTCGTGCTGCCGTTCCATGGCCGGCGGGCGCCGCTCGGCAGCGCGCTGTTCCCGTCCACCGATCCGCGCATCACCAACGAGGGGTTCCGCCAGGCGGTGTTCGATCTGCGTGCGCTCGGCGGCTGGCTGCGCCGGCGCGGATCGCCGGGGGTCGGCGCGCTGGGGATGAGCCTCGGCGGGTACACGGTGTCCCTGCTGGGCACGGTCGAGGAGCAGCTCTCCTTCCTGGTGCCGGTCATCCCGCTCGCCTCGCTGGCCGATGCGGCGCGCGACGGCCAGCGCTACGTGGGCACCCCGGAGGAGCAGGCGCTGCAGCACGCGGCGCTCGAGGCCGCGCACCGCGCGGTGAGCCCGCTGGCGCGCAGGCCGCGCATCGAGCCCGACCGGGTGATGGTCATCGCCGGCGATGGCGACCGGATCACGCCGCTGGCTCACGCCGAGCGGCTCGCCGCGCATTTCGGCGCGCCGCTGGAGCGCTTCCCGGGCGGTCACCTTCTGCAATTCGGGCGCGCGGCCGCGTTCCGCGCCATGGGCACGCTGATCGAGCGCACCATGACCGAGCTCGGTGAGCGATAGCGGCGCGACGCCGGTCAGCGCGCGGCCAGGCTGCGCACCAGGTCGGGCTTGACCACCTTGCCGAGCGCGTTGCGCGGCAGCGACGCCTGCACCACCACCTCGCGCGGCACCTTGTAAGGAGCGATGCGCTCGCGCGCCCAGGCGCGCAGCGCCTCCCCGGCGCACTCCGCCTCCCGCCCCGGCGCGGCCACGACCACGGCCACCACGCGGTCGCCCCAGGTCGCGTCGGGCAGGCCGACCACGGCCACCTCGGCGACCGCCGGGTGCTCGCGCAGCACCTCCTCGATCTCCAGCGCCGACAGCTTGTATCCGCCGCTCTTGAGGATGTCGACCGAGGTGCGCCCGAGCACGCGCACGCATCCCGCGGCGTCGCGCTCGACGACGTCGCCGGTCTTGAACCAGCCGTCGGCGAAGGCGCCGGCGTTGGCCAGGTCCCGGCGCCAGTACCCGGGGAAGACGCTCGGCCCGCGCACGAACATCTCGCCGGAGGCCCCGGCGCCGAGCTCGGCCCCATCGTCGCCGACCACGCGCAGCTCGACCGTTGGCAGCGGCCTGCCCACCCAGCCGGCGCGGCGACCGCCGGCATCGAGCGGGTTGGTCGTGCCCACGCCGATCTCCGTCATCCCGAAGCGCTCCAGGGGGATGGCCCCGGTGAGCGCGCGCCACCGCTCGGCGAGGGTCACCGGCAACGCGGCGCTGCCGCTGGTGGCCACGCGCAGCGCGCGCGCCGACGCGCTCCAGCGCGCGCGCGTCGCCTCGTCGGCCGCGTCCCAGGCCTCGAAGAGCTTCTGGTACATGGTCGGCACCCCCATCCATCCGCTGACGCCGCCGAGCTCTTCCCAGACCCGCCGCGCGTCGAAGCGCGGCAGCATGCGCACCCGCGCGCCGGCCAGCAGCGCGGTGAGCATGGAGATGCCCAGCCCGTGCAGGTGGTGCAGCGGCAGCGCGTGCAGCAGGCTGTCGCGCTCGCCCCACGCCCAGGCCTCGGCGAGCAGCCGCGCCTGGACGGCCAGGTTGTCGTGCGTGATCAGGGCGCCCTTGGGCTTGCCCGTGGTGCCGCTCGTATAGAGGAGCAGGGCCACGTCAGCCCCCGCTGGCACCGGCGGCGCGGCGGCCGCCGGGGGTGCGGCGCGCAGGGCGTCGATCCGCTCGATGGCCACGGGGACGTCCAGCGCGCGCGCCCGCTCCTCGAGATCGTCGGTGACCAGGAGCAGGTCGGCTTCGGCGTCCTGCAGGATGAACGACAGCTCCGCGGCCGGGTACAGCGGCGAGAGGGGCACCGCCACGCGTCCGGCCATCAGCACCGCCAGGAAGCCCTGGACCCAGGCGACGCCGGGCGAGGCGAGCAGCGCCACCCGCGGGCCGACGGACACGGCGGTGCCGGCCGCCAGGATCGCGCACGAAGCGCCGGGTGCGCGCGCTGCGATGCGAGCGGCCAGCGCGCGCGCACCGCCCACCAGCTCGGTGAACGTGCAGCTGCCGGCGTCGTCCTCGACCGCGACGCCACCCACCATCGCCAGGGCGTCGAGGCGTGCGACGAGGGGGCTCACCGCGGCCTCTTTAGCAGAGGCCGGGAGAAAGGGGCGCTGACGCGGCGCGGCACCCGCCGGAAGCGTGCTCACCGGGCGTCCGGTACGCGCGGCACGGGCGCTCGCGCCGCATCTGGCGGGCGCTTGCGCCGCATCGGGTGGGCGCTTGCGCCGCATCGGGTGAAGATTGCGCAGGAAGCCGCGTCCAACCGGCTTCGTACAATGTCGATGCTTTGCGCTAACGTGGCCGGCTGCCGCGCGCGCCGCTTCGCTGCGCGATCGGGTGGCGACAGCTGACGGCGACGCTTGGAGGGATCGATGGCGAGCTTGCGTGACCTTTCCGTAGTTCTGGGCCTGCTGGCGATGATGTCGACGGCCTGTGGGGCCTCTGACGACGACGGACCGAGCGGCCCGAACTACCCACACCCCTCCGAGTCCGCGTTCTGCGCGGCGCTGGCCAAGGCGCAGTGCAGCTCGACGACGGTCAAGGCCTGCTACGCCTCCTCCGACGACACCCTCGCCGACGACACGGCGAGCTGCGTCGACAAGCGCAGCGACCTGGCCACCTGTCGCACCAGCGTCACCGGGCAGGACTCGCTCGGCAGCCCGACCTACAATCCCCAGGTCGACACCGAGGGCTGCATCGCGGCCCACAAGAGCGTGTACGCCGACGCGGCGCTCACCCTCGAGGAGCTGTCCACCGCGCAGACTGCTTGCGTCGAGGTCTTCTCGGGCCCCAGCGGCAACGGCGCCGGGTGCGGCAACGACTACGACTGCGACACCACTGCGGACCTGCGTTGCATCCTCAAGCCCGGCCAGGAGACCGGCGCCTGCGGCGTGCCGACCGAGGTCGGCGGTGGCGAGGACTGCGCCGCGGCCTCGGCCACCTGCGCCGAGACCTTCTACTGCGATGACGCCTCCAAGGCCTGCCTCAAGGCCAAGGCGCTCGATGCCGCGTGCTCCGCCGTCAAGCCCTGCCAGACCGACCTGCTCTGCAACGTCCCCGCCGGCGAGGAGGAGGGCGTCTGCGAGGCCAAGCTCGGCAACAACCAGGACTGCACCACCGCCAACCCGGCCGTGTGCGCGGGCGGCTTCTGCAACGCGCCCAAGGGCCAGACGGAGGGCGCCTGCGCGGCGACCCTGGCGCTGGCGCAGACCTCGGCCAGCTGCGGCGAGTTCTGAGGCGCTCCGACCGCGGCCCGAAGCGCGCTGCCACGGCGCGCTTCGCTGCGGCCGCGCGGATGCGCGGATCTCGCACCGCCACGCGGCGGTGCCGCTATGCTGCGCCGCCATGAAGCGTCCCGCGGTGGTGGCTCTCCTCTCGTGCTCGCTGTCGCTGCTGTGCGCCTGTGACGACCCCAAGCCGGGCGCCGGCGGCAAGGGAGCTCCGAGCGCGGCCGCGTCGGCCAGGCCCACCGCCGCCGCCACGGCGACCGAGGCGCCGAAGCCGAAGACCATGCCCGACCTGCTGGTGGACACCGAGGGGCCGTACCTCGGCGGCAAGCGCATCGACATGAACGCCAGCGACGCCAAGGAAAAGATGGCCGCCATCCTGCGCGACCTGCCGATCAACGCGCAGCCGGTGACGCTGCTCGCCGAGAAGCGCGCCAAGACGCGTCACGTCGGCGCCGTCGTCGACGCGCTCGGCAGCGCGGGCGCGCCGAAGGTCGTCCTCAAGACGGACGGGCGCAACGACCTCCCCAAGGAGATCGTCGTCGTCCCGCAGACCAAGATCACCTCGGCGCCCGGGTGCTCCGTGGCCAGCAGCGTCCTCAAGGATCTCTCCACCGCCGTCTGGCCGGCACGCGGCGGCCTCGGCAAGAAGCAGCGCAAGGGGCTGGCCGGGCCCGACCTCTCGCACACCGCCGAGACCTTCGAGAAGGACCTGGCCGCGTGCGAATCGAGCACCGCGTTCTTCTCGAGCGACGACGACGTCCAGTGGGAGATGGCCTTCAACCTGGCCGGAACCCTGGTCAACGCCGACACCAAGAAGAAGATCGACACGCTGGTGCTGCTCGCCGAGGCCCCCGTCGCAGGTCGCGCGCTGCCGATGGCGAAATAAGGCGGCGGCCCTGGACTCGGCGTGATCCCTGCGCCGGCACCTCGCCATTCACGGCGGTGGGGTGCATCGGGGCGGGTCAGCCGGCGCGCACGGATTCGCCTACACCGAGCAGATTGTGGGACAGGGCGGGCGGGGTCCGCGTGGCGCGGTCGGCACGCTCCGGCACAAACCAGCCGCGAAAAGAGCTTGGTTTTCTTGGCGTAGCCGAAGGATCGGCACGGCGCGGTTCATGAATGGTCTGGGCGCCTGGAGCCTCCAGGGGCCCGCGCTCGTTAGTGGGATGACGATCGGAGGACGTTCAGGTCATGTCGAAGCGACTTCGCTCTCCTCTCCGCGGTGCCTTGCGTTCCCGCAGCCTCCGTCCGCGCGCTTCCCAGCCGCGAATCTCGGACGCCGGCACCACCTGCCCGCCCTCCGACGCCGCGCTCGACGTGGCGATGGACTTCGCCGAGACACCGGAGCCGGGTTCGCTGGATGCAAGCGCCGAGCTGAACACGCGGGCAGCCGAGGCGCCGGTGAGCGTCTCGCCGGCCACGGTCGTCCCGGTGACGGTCGAGCCCGCGAGCGTCGAGCTCGCGGCCCTGCGCACGGCCAGCCTGCCCGAGCCCGCGTCGGAGGAGCCGGCGCGAGCCGTGCCGAGAGCGGAGCCCGATGACGCCACGCCCGCACCGGCGCGCGAACGCGGCGAACGACGCGGAGCCCATGCCGGTGACGACGCGCGAGCGGCACACGTTGCCGGAGCAGGCGCTGGTCGAACAGACCCCGCTCCCCGAGCCGCTGCGTGTCGCGGTGGGATCGGTGGAGCCTCGACAGGACCGAGGTCTCGGTCTCGTGGCGGAGCCTCTCGCGGAGACCCAGCTCGGTATGGAGGCGCCGCCCGAGGAGCCGGCCGGCAGCGCGCGCGCGGACGACGATCGGCGCGACTCCGCGCCGGGCGGCGAGCGCATCCAGGCGGCATCGATGCATGCGCTGGCCGACGCCCTCGCGGAGGACGACGGCAACGAGCGCCGCTCCAGCGACCCGCTGGCCACCGGAGCTAGCGTGGACCGCGACGGGGATCGGCACGCCGCGCACGACGACGGGCACGACGATCGGCACGACGAGCTCAGCCTCTCGTCGCAGTTCTTCCGCGGCGAGGAGGACTCGGTGCCCCCGCTCATCCCCGAGGACGACCTCGACGAGCCGGTCCGCGCCATGACCCTGTCGCCGGAGGCGCTGGTGCGCCGGGCGCGCTTCCGCCGCGTGGTGGTGGCCGTGGTCGGTGGCGTGGCTGCGCTCGCGCTGGTCGGCGTCATCGGCCGCGCGGCGGTGACGCGCTCCGCCTCGGCCAGCGTCCCGCCGCCGGCAAGGACGGAGGCAGCCGTCGCCGCGCCCGTCGAGGCGCCGCCGGCGAAGGCGGAGGCCGAGGCCGCTCCGGCACCGGTAGAAGCCGCCAGGGCCGACGAAGCGGCCAAGGCCGAGGGGGCCGACACGGGCGACGCAGCCAAGGCCGACGTGGCCAAGGCGGACGAAGCGGCCAAGGCCGACGAAGCGGCCAAGTCAGCCGAGGCGGCCAAGGTCGAGGAAGCTGCCAAGGCAGCCGAGGCGGCCAAGTCCGCGCCGTCGGGCGATGCCAAGGAGCTGCGCAAGGAAGCGCTGAACCTCCTCAACCGCGGCAAGATGAAGGACGCCATCCCCGCGGCGCGCGCGGCGATCGCCGCCGACCCCTCCGAGGCGATGGCCTACCTCTACCTGGGCACCGCGCTCCAGGATTCGGGCAAGTGGAAGGAAGGCATCGAGGCGTACAGCGAGTGCGTGCGCCACGCGACCAAGGGCCCGGTGCACGAGTGCCGCGCCATGGGCGGGCGCAAGTAGCCGCTCGCCGCCACCCGCGTCGAGGCGTACAGCGGCCGGCGCCACCGCGCCGTCTCACCGACCGCGCCGCGCTACTCGCGGCGCGGCGGCGCCTTGCCGAGGTGGCGCATGACCTCCTGGAGGTCGCTCCACACCTCGCGCTTCGCGCCCGGCTGCCTGAGCAAGTACGCCGGGTGGAAGGTGGGCATGATGGGGAGCTTGCCCTTGAGCAGCTTCCACTTGCCGCGCAGGCGCGTGATGCCCTCGGTGGTGCCGATGAGCCCCTGCACGGCGGTGGCGCCGAGCGCGACGATGACCTTCGGCTGCACGATGCCCAGCTGACTGACCAGGTACGGCAGGCAAGAGGCCATCTCCTCGGGCTCCGGCTTGCGGTTGTCGGGCGGCCGGCATTTGACCACGTTCGCCACGTACACATCGTCGCGCGCGTAGCCCATGGCGGCGATCATCCGGTCGAGCAGCTGACCGGCCTTGCCCACGAACGGCTCGCCCTGCGCGTCCTCGTCGGCGCCGGGGCCCTCGCCCACGAACACCAGCTCGGCCTG
>JBBJMR010000119.1:0-24033 GCA_037720395.1 Polyangiaceae bacterium | reverse complement strand
ACGCCGCCACCGCCCTCTCCGCTGCCACCCCCGGCGCCCCCGGCACCACCCGAGCCACCAGCCAGCGCCGGGTGCACGTCGTCGAACGAGTCACCCTCCACCGCGTCGTCGATGACGATGACCGGGGCGTCGTCGAACTCGATGGCCCCGCGCAGGAGCCCGACCTGGGTGAAGTGGTCGTTGTCATCGGCCAGCGTCTTGGCCGGCCCATCCGACACCACCTGCGTGCCGTCGAACCAGACGTTCACCTTGCCCACGCCGGCATCCTTCGACCACAGGATCTGCAGCGCGATGCGGTGCCACACGCCGGGCGTGACCAGACCGTCGGCCTCCCAGTGCACGACGTTGTTCGGCTTCCGGGTCGAGAAGCTGATGTGCTCGCCGCTGACCTCGAAGGCCATCATCTGCTGGTAGCTCTGGGCGCTCTCCCAGTAGCCGATCTGCTGGCTGGGCTGCTCGGGCAGCGCCTCCGGCAGGTAGAAGCTCCACGCAAACCACACCGTCTGCCCGTCGTCGGTGCGGCCGGGGCCGGGGGAGTGGTGCAGCTCGACGCGCTTCAGCCCGTTGGGCCACTCGGCCGCGTTGTCGAGCTGCACGCGCGCCGCGTGCGCACCCTGAACCACCGGGTCGTCGACGACGGAGATGAACTGGCCGTTGAGGAGGTTGTTCCACTGCTCGAGATCGTTGGTCTCGAAGTCGCCGAGCCAGACCGGCTCCGCCTGCGCGCCGCTGGAGAGACACATCGCGGCGGCGAGCACCGCCAGCGAGGACGAGACGCGGAGGGCAAGGCGCGCGCGCGAGGGCGAGGGCGAGGGCGAAGGGAGCATGGTTCGATGCGACGCCCCGGCGGCGCACCGGTCAACGCCTCGCGCCACGAACGCGCCGGAGACACACGCGCACGCGCAGCGTCGTCGGATCTTTGCGCACAGCACGGATGCCAGGCGCCGCGCGGGCGGGGCTGGCCGGCTCCTGGACCGCTCCCGGCCTCGCCCGCAACGCGCCCTCAGCCTTCGCCTTCCTTGGCGGTCAGCGTGCGCTCCAGCGTGAGCAGCTTCTTGCGTGCCTCGAGCACCTGCTGGCGCACCGCCTCGGCCTGGCGCGCCAGCTCGGTCATCTCCAGCGCGTCGGCGTCCTTCTCCAGCGACTCGGCCTGGGCCAGGACCTCCGCCATGCGCCCCAGCACGCGTCGCAGCGCCTCCAGCAGGCTGGCGGAGAGCGCGCCCTTGTCCTTCGGCGGGCCGCCCGCCGGCAGCGCCTCCTGCACCATGCCGTTGATGGAGTGCGCCGCCTCGCCCAGCGCCGCGAAGCGCTGCAGCAGGTCGCCGAGCTGGTTGCTTCGCCCCTGGATCTCCTCGGCACGGACGCCGAGCGCGTTGCTGGCAGCCTCGTTGCGGGCTCGCGCGTGCTCGATGCCGTCGATGAGCGCGTGCAGGTCGCGCGCCACGTCGCGCTGCGACTCGGCGGCCTCCTGGATGGACCGCGCCGCCCGCTCGATGGTCTTCTGCGAGGTCAGCGGATGGCGCCGCGCGGCCGTGGTCAGCTCCTCGAAGCGGCGCAGCGACCGCTCCAGGGACTCGCTGGCACGGACCAGCACGCTGTCGCTCTTCGCGGCCGCCGCAGCGCCGCCCGCCTTCTTCGCCTTGCTCACGCTGGTGGAGATACGCGCAAGCGCCCGCGATCGGAAGAGGGCAGGGGGGCCACCGGCGCAGCCCGGCCAGGCAACGAAGCTGTTGTCATTCGCAGCGGAACGCGAGACGTACGACGCACTGTCGGCAGCCGCGCCCGCCAGGCCCTCGCACGCCATGCCCACCGACGCCGAGCCCGCGACGCCTCCAGTCACCGAGCCTGTAGCGCTCCCGATCGCCGGGCCGCCGCGCCCCAAGCAGCGGGCGTGGCAGTGGGCGGTGCACGCGCTCCTCGCCGTGGGCGGAGCCGCCGCGCTGGCGCTGCTGGTGCGCCACGCCGGGGTCGATCGGCTACGCGAGGCGGTCCTCGCCGCCGCGCCGGTGATGCCCGTGGTCATCCTGCTCGAGGGGCTGCGCATCGGCACCGAGAGCTGGGGCACGCGGCTCCTCTACGGCGAGGCGGCGCGGCGCGTACCGCTCGGCGTGCTCCTCCACGCGCACCTAGCCAGCTATGCCCCGAATCTGGTGCTGCCCGCGGGCCGCCTCGCCGCGGAGGCGCTGCGCGCCACGTGGCTGGCCCCGTGGGTCGGGGGCGCGACCGCAGCCGCGGCCGCGTCCGCCAAGCAGTCCATCTCGCTGATGGGCACGTTCCTTCTGTCCCTCCCCATCATCCCCGTCGCCTTTTTGCAGTGGGGTCGCTCGGGGATGGCCATCGCCATCGCCGTCCAGGCCTGCACCGCCATCGGGCTGGCCATGACGCTGCAGCTGGCCAGCCGGCGCCCGGAGCTGGCTCGCTGGGCGGGGCGCTTCTCGCCGCGAGCGGCCGCCGCGCTGTCCGCCTTCCACACGGCGGTGCACGCGCACCCGCTCTTCCCGCCGGCGCCCATCGCCGTGGCCACGCTCGGGCGCTGCCTGCAGCTGTCGCAGCTGGCGCTGCTCGCCTGGGGTGCCGGGGCCGGCCTGGGCCTGCGGCCGGCGCTGCTGGTCACCGGCGTCTACCTGGTCGGCACCGCCGCCGGCGACCTGGTGCCGGCCCAGGTCGGCGTCACCGACGGGGCCTTCGTCCTCGCCGCCGACGCGCTGCGCATCCCGCTGGCTGCAGCGCTGAGCATCCCGCTGCTGGTCCACGCGGGGCAGATCGGCTGGGCGGCGGTGGGCCTGGTGGCGCTGGTGGTGCGACCGCGTCACCGACCGTGACCTCGGGTACGCGGCGCCCTCCGGCGGCGGGCGGACGACGAGGCGGATCGCTGCGCGTCCACCCGGGTCGAGGGAGCCAGGCGCACTTCCTGGACGTATCGCCCATTGCGCTCGATACTCGTCGCCCGGGGCCGCGCCGCCCGCGTCACCGATGACCTCCGACAGCCCGCTCATCGGCCGCACGTTCGGCACCGGGAAGTACCGCATCCTCGCCCTCATCGGCCAAGGTGGCATGGCCGCCGTGTACCGCGCGGTACGCGTGGAGGTGGCCGACGAGCCGAGCTCGCTGGAGAGCACCCAGAAGGGCCTCGGCGCGCCGCCGCCTCCCGCGGGCAAGGGCGGCACCATCCCCATCCCCATCCTGCCGCTCGGCGACGAGAGCACGGGCGGGCAGGGCAAGCGCGACCCGGGCGACGGGGCGCGGTCCAGCGATCCGGCCGCGCGCAGCAGCGGCGAGCCGCCCCGCCCGAGCAGCGAGCCACGCTCGAGCGGCGAGCCACTCCGCCCGAGCAGCGAGCCACCCCGCCCCAGCCTCTCGCCGTTCTCCAGCGGCGAGCGCGCCCGCTTCACGCCCGCGCCGTCGACGCAGCGCATGCCGGCCGCGCTGCAGGTCGGCGACCAGGTGGCGGTGAAGATCATGAACGCGCAGCTGGCGCGCGACCCGACCTTCGTGAAGCGCTTCCAGCGCGAGGCCAAGGCGGCGGCGCGCCTCAACCACCGCAGCGTGGTGCACATCCACGAGTGGGGCGTGGACGATGGGCTGCCGTACATCGTCATGGAGCTCATCGAGGGCGCCGAGCTGGTGCGCATCCTCGATCACGCGCGGCGCTTCCCCGAGGCGCGCGCGGCGCGCATCACCGCGCAGATGTGCAGCGCGCTGGCCGCCGCGCACGACCTGGGCATCGTGCACCGCGACCTCAAGCCCGAGAACGTCATGCTGCTGCGCGACGCCAAGGACCCCACCCAGGAGCGGGTCAAGGTGCTGGACTTCGGCATCGCCAAGCTGGTCGAGCCGGAGATGCGCCCGCCCGACGCCTTGCCCGCCGACAGCGATCCCGAGCCGGCCAGCAGCCGCGCGGCGCTGACCATGGTCGGCACCCTGGTCGGCACGCCGGAGTACATGTCGCCGGAGCAGAGCCGCGGCATTGCCGTGGACGCACGCAGCGACGTCTATGCGTGCGGCATCCTCCTCTACCAGATGGTCACCGGCGTCCTGCCGTTCACCGGCGAGACGCACTTCGAGGTGGCCATCAAGCACATGAACGAGCCGCCCATTCCGCCGAGCGCCCTGGTGCGTAGCCTCCACCCCAAGCTCGAGGCCCTCATCCTGCAGGCGCTGGCCAAGGCCCCGCGGACCGCCCGCAGAGCGCGCGGGTGATGCTGGAGGCGCTGCAGGAGATGCTGCCCGAGCTCGCGGAGACGGCCGCGCCGAGCCTGGCCCCCGGACCCATCCGCCCGGCGGCCGGCTCGCAGCCGGATTCGCGGCCCCGCGGCGGGCAGCAGGCCGACCCCGGCGCCGGACTCCGATCAGGCGATGACGCTTCGCATGCCGAGCATCGCCGAGCCACCGCCGGCGCTTGCGGCGCGACCCCCGGCGCCGACACCCGCGGCCGGCGCGCCGGCCATCACCAGGAACCCGCTGGCCAGCACGCTGGCCTCGGAAGTCGTGCCGGCCACGGTGCGCATGCCGGAAACGGAAGAGCCGCGCCCGCCGCCGCCGCGCCGCTGCCCGCCGCCGGGCGCCCTCAGCCGGCGCCGGAGCCGCCGCTGGCGCCCCCGGCCATGGCGCCGCGGCCACCGCTTCGATGGAATCGCTGCCCATCGGGGGCGACGCCCTGGAGACGTCCGCGCCGCGCACGGGTCGCCGTCGCGCGCTCGGCGAGCCTGTCGACGGGCCGCGCTCGCCCTCGGCGTGGTGCTGGGCGGCGCGATCATCGCGCTGGCGATGCTGGTCGTCTCGCTGGTGCGCTGACAGGCCACCACCCGCCCGCGCCACCGCTGCGTTCCACGCGCGACCGAGCACTGCGCGACCTACGCACTGCGGACGTACGCAGTGCGGACCGAGGCGCTACGGGACCGAGGCGCTGCGTGACCGAGGCGCTGCGGTCAGTTGCCGCCGCTGCCGCCGCCGCCGGCCGTGCCGCCGGTGCCGCCGCCCGCGCCGCCGGTGCCACCGACGCCGCCAGTGCCACCCACGCCGCCGGTGCCACCCGTGCCGCCGGTGCCGCCCGCGCCGGTGCCACCCGTGCCGCCGGTGCCGCCCGTGCCGCCGGTGGCACCCGCGCCGCCGCCGCCGGTGTTGGCCCCGGTCGAGGCGCTGGCGCCGCCGGTGTTCCCGCCGCCCGATCCGCTCGCTCCACCGGCCGCGTTGTCCGGGATGTCGTCGCGATCGACGGCGGCGATGAACTCGCAGCCGACGACCGCGATGGCGCCGGAGAAGACCAGGGTGCTCGCCACGACGGACGTGCGAAGGAGTTGCTTCACGACGGAGCGTGTCATCGGGGACGGGAGCTTACTCGGTACGGTCCCTCATGTCAGCCGGGGTAAGTGGCGGTGTGGGCGTTTTGCGCGTGCGCCGCCGTGTCGCTCGAACCGGGCCGGAAGCAGGGGTGGTGGCGCGCCCGTGACGAGCTGGTGTCGGCCGGGACCGCAACGCATACTCGAGCATGGCGCTGCTGCTGCTCGCGGTGACCCTGGTCTGCGGCGGCGCCGTGGCCTACGTCAGCGCTCGCGTCGTGCAGAGCATCCGCCTGGAGCGCGCGCGCGCTGCGGCCACCGCCATGGCCTCGCGCCTGCGCATCGACGAGGCGGCGACCGAGGGCTTCGAGGTCACCTGCCGCTTCGTTCTGCGCGGCACCGCGCACTGGGACGAGGGGTGGACCGAGGTTTTCGCGCGCTCCCGCGCTGCCGACGATTGGCGCGCGCTGCCCAGCATCGAGGTCGAGCGCAACGGCCCGCCCGGCGCCTTCCGCCTGCGGGCGGAGGTCGGCGGCGCGCCGGCCGCCCTCGAGGAGGCCCTGGAGCGCTGCGCCTCGATCGAGGTCCTGCCGCGCGGGGCCGGCGCGGGCGGGCGGACGCCGCTCGCCAGCCAGCCAAGCGGCGACGCCTGCTTCGACGCCGCCTTCGAGACGCGCATCGCGCCAGGCGCGCTGCTCCGACTGCTCCTCGACGACGAGGCGCGCCGCGCGCTCCTGCGGCTGCACCCGGTGGCCGTGCGGCAGCGCGACGGCGGTCTGGTCCTGGAGAAGCGCGGCTACCTCCGTGACCCGGCGGCGCTGGCGGGCTGCATCGAGCTGGCGGTGGCGCTGGGCCGGCGCGCGGTGGAGGCCGCGCGCCGCGTCGACGAGGGGATGAGCTACCGCGGAGAAGGCCGGCTCACCGGCGAGGCGCGCCGGCACGAGATCACGTCGTTGCTCGAGCGCATGGCCGAGCGCGTGCGCGCCGGTGACGCCCGGCGCCCGTGATCCTGCGACGCACGGACGTGCCGATGACCCGCCCGCACCCCGCGCGTAGGGGGCGGCGAGCGCGGCGAGCGCGGCGAGCGCAGGCGCGATGTGCGCGGGTATAGTGCGCGCGTGGCGCTCCCGTTTTCCCCGCCCATCGAACCGATGCTCTGCAAGGCCGCCGACGGCGTGCCGGACGGCGACGGATGGCTGTTCGAGCCGAAGTGGGACGGCTTCCGGTGCCTCGTCTTCCGCGACGGCGACAAGCTGCTGCTCCAGTCGCGCGACCTGAAGCCCCTCGACCGCTACTTCCCGGAGCTGTCGGCGCCGCTCCTGGCGCAGCTCCCGGAGCGCTGCGTGGTCGACGGCGAGATCGTCATCGCCGGCGCCAAGGGGCTGGAGTTCGAGTCGCTGCTGCAGCGCATCCACCCCGCCGCCTCGCGGGTCAAGATGCTCGCCGAGCAGACGCCGGCCTCGTTCGTGGTCTGGGACCTGCTCGCCGAGGGGGACGACGATCTGCGCGCCGTGCCGTTCGAGCAGCGCCGAGCGCGCCTGGAGGCCGCAGTGAAGGGCGCCACGCCGCCCGTGCACCTGACGCCTGCCACGCGCGATCGCGCCCTCGCCGAGGACTGGTTCGCGCGCTTCGAGGGCGCCGGGCTCGACGGGGTGATCGCCAAGCGCCTCGACGACGGCTACCTGCCTGGCAAGCGCGCCATGTTCAAGATCAAGCACCAGCGCACGGCGGACTGCGTGGTGGCCGGCTTTCGCTGGCACAAGAACGGCCCGGGGACGATGATCGGATCGCTGTTGCTCGGGCTCCACGACGCGTCGGGCACGCTGCACCACCTGGGCATCGCCGCGAGCTTCACCGAGAAGCGCCGCAAGGAGCTGGTCCTGGAGCTGGCACCGCTGCGCGAGGGCGCGCTCCCGGTGCACCCCTGGAAGGAGTGGCGCGGTGACGACGCGCAGGCCGGCGGCCAGCGCAAGCCCGGCGCCACCAGCCGCTGGAACCGCGGCAAGGACCTGTCCTGGGAGCCGCTGCGCATCGAGCGCGTCTGCGAGGTCAGCTACGACCACATGCAGGGCAGCCGCTTCCGCCACGCCACCCACTTCAAGCGCTGGCGCCCGGACAAGCGCCCCGAGGATTGCCGCTACGACCAGCTCGAGGAGACGGCGGCCTTCGAGCTGTCGCGCATCTTCCAGGCCGCCGGCGACGCTGCGCGAGGCGGATGAGCGACGCGGCCGCCCTGCCCAGCAGGCCTCCCGAGCTGGACGGCGCGCGGCCGCCCCTGCTCGAGCGCCTCGGTGTCTCGTACTTCCGGCGCCTCTCCGCGGGCCGCCCGCGTCCGGAGCAGGCCGACGAGATCCACGTGCTCAACGCGGACGAGCAGCGCGAGCTGCGGCGCATCGTGCAGCGCACCGTGGGCGGGGCCTTCCTGGCCGGCGCGCTCGGCGGCGTTCGCGGCGGCCGTGGAGCTGAAGGCCGAGCCCTCGGCGCCCACCCCGACGCGGCCGACTGGGGCCAGACGGTGCGCTACTGGGCGGTGGTCGGCGGCGCGGCGGCAGCGGCGGCGGCAGTGGAGATCGTCTGGCTGTACCGTGCCTCGCTGCGCGCCGTGCACCAGCTGGCGCACGCCGCCGGGCTCGATCTCTTCCCGGCGCAGGGGGAGGGCGCCGCGGTGGCCGCGGCCATGGCCCGCGCTGCGCTCGAGCTGCCGAACTCGAACGCCGCGGTGATGGGCGTCGATCCGCGCCGCGAGACGTCACGCCCGCGCTGCTCGGGGCCACGGTGCTCTACAAGGCCAAGGTCAGCCTCACCAACTTCCTGGCCAAGCTGGTGGTGCGTCGCATCCTCGGCCGCGCGCTGGTGCGCGCCTGGCTGCCGCTGCTGGCGGTGCCGCTGACCGCGCTCTGGAACGTGTGGGTCACCTGGGTGGTGCTGCGCGAGGCGCGGGTGCGCGCCATGGGGCCGAGCGCGGCGCGCGCGATGGTGCGGGTGGTGGTGGAGGCGCATGGACCGCTGTCGCCGGCCTGCCGGCTGGCGGCGGCGCGCGCCGTGGCCAGCGCCATCGTGCGCACCGAGGACCTGCACCCGAACCTCTTCGCCGTGCTGCACGAGGTGATGGAGGCCATCGGCGAGGTGCCCAGCGAGCGCTTCGACGATCCGGATGCCTTCCTCGGGTCTC
Source organism: Polyangiaceae bacterium (assembly GCA_037720395.1). Taxonomy (GTDB): domain Bacteria; phylum Myxococcota_A; class Polyangia; order Polyangiales; family Polyangiaceae; genus JBBJMR01. The sequence continues at coordinate 15,582 of JBBJMR010000119.1, read as the reverse complement.
TGCCGGAGCTCGAGCCGGCCGACTGCGTGCTCACCCTGCGTCTGCTGGTGGTGGCGGCGGTGATCGACGGGCGCTTCACGTCCGCGGAGCGCAAGCTGCTGCGCGCGGCGCAGACGCACAGCGGGCGCCCGATCGACGACCGCGTTCCGGAGGCCATCCGGCGGGCGTTCGTGGCCGGCAAGCCGGAGGCGGCGAGCATGCTGCTCTCGATCCAGTAGGCGGTACGCGATCTAGAGCGCGTCGCGGGGGTCGAAGTCCGGATCGGGCGGCGCCTTCTCCGGGCGTTGCTCCTCGGGCACGTTGCGCAGGTTGACGCGGACGCGCGTCCACGTCGTGTTGCGTCCGCGCATGGCGTCCACGAGCACGTCGGCCGGGGCGAGCAGCGCGGCGACGTCGGGGTGACGCGCCTTCCAGCGCTCCAGGCCGGCCAGGGCGTCGTCCTTGTGCTGCGCGCGGGCCACGGTGTGCAGCGGCACCCGCGGCTGCCGGCCGCGGGGACGTTCACCGGCCGGCGACGCCGCCGATGGCGCCGGCTCGCCGGGCGCTGCCATACGCCGCTTGGAGGGCTGGACCCGCGGCGGCTCGCCCTCCTCCTTCTGGTAGAAGGGCGGCCACGGCGCGTCTCCCTCTCCCTCTGCCTCCTGCCTCTTCGACAGCTCGAGCAGCGACTCCAGCGAGCCCGCGGCGCCGTCGATGCCCGCGCCCGGGTCGCCGATGGACGCGAAGCGCGCCGGCACCGTGCGCAGGGTGAAGTCGGCGGGCTCGCAGGCCGGCACCTCGTCCCAGGCGAGCGGCGCGGAGACACGGGCGTCGGGCAGCGGGCGCACCGAGTACGCCGAGGCCACCGTGCGATCCTTGGCGTTCTGGTTGTAGTCGAGGAAGACGCCGTGGCGCTCCTCCTTCCACCACTTGCTGGTGGCCAGCTTCGGTGCGCGCCGCTCCACCTCGCGCGCCACCGCCAGCGCGGCGCGCCGCACGTCGGAGAAGCCCCAGCGCCGCTCGATGCGCGCGTAGACGTGCAGCCCGCGCGAGCCGCTGGTCTTGGGCCAGCCCACCAGCCCGTGGTCGGAGAGGACCTCGCGCGTCACCAGCGCCACCTGGCGGATGTCGTCCCAGGCCACGCCGGGCACCGGATCGAGGTCGACGCGCAGCTCGTCGGGGTGGTCGACGTCGTCGGCGCGGGTCGGGTGCGGGTTGAGGTCCACGCAGCCGAGGTTGATGATCCACGCCAGCTGCGCGGCGTCGCGCACCACGATCTCGTCGGCGGTGCGCCCCGACGGGAAGGAGAGGGTGACCGTCTCGATCCACTCCGGCCGGGTGTCCGGTGCGCGCTTCTGGAAGAAGAACTGGGCCTCGACGCCGTTGACGAAGCGCTTGAGGGCCATGGGGCGCGCTCGCGCCCCGGTGAGCGCGCCGGGCGCCACCGCCAGGTAATACCGGACCAGGTCGAGCTTGGTGATCCCGGCCCTGGGGAAGAAGACCTTCCCCGGGTTGGTGACCAGGACCTCGCGGCCGGCCACCTCGATCATCTCGCCTTTCGGCTTCGCCATCGCCGCGCATCTTCCCAAGGCGGCAGCGGTTGGGAAAGATCACGGGATGGACACCGAATCGCTGGTCACCATCCTCACGCCGCTGCGCATCCAGGCCGAGAACATGGCGCGCGGCCTGGAGCCGCTCACCCCGTCGATCGCCGCGCTGGAGAAATTGCCGCAGGTGCCCGAGGCAGTGCGCCTGGCCGACGGGCTGCGCAGCCTGCAGGCGGCTGCCTGGACCCTGGCCAGCGGCCTCGGCGAGACCATCGACGCCGCGCAGGCGCTGGGGCGGCGCTTCGCACGGTCCAGCACCTAGACGATGTGCGTCGCATGCGCGGCAGCCGCGCAAGGTCGCTTGCGCCGCGCGGCGGGCACTTGTGACATCGGTGTAACGACGCCACGGTACGACAGCCGCATACGATCGCCTCGTGCTCGCACCTCGGCCGGCGTCTCCAGGTGTCGCGCGGCGCGCCGCCCTGCTCGCGCTCGCCTCCGCCCTCGGCATGGCGGCCATTTCCTGCGCGAAGGAGCCGAGCGCCGCGCCGGCCGACGCAGGCCCCGCCGAGATCCAGGTTGCGGCCGCCTCGGACCTGGCGGTGGCCCTGAAGGAGATCGGCGAGGCGTACCAGAAGGCGCACGGCAGCAAGGTGGTCATCACCTTCGGCTCCACCGGCCTGCTCGCGAAGCAGATCGCCGAGGGCGCGCGCTACGACGCCTTCTTCGCAGCCAACGTCTCCTTCGTGGACGACGTGGTGCGTGCCGGCGCCTGCGACGGGGCGACGAAGGCGCCCTACGCGCGCGGGCGCATCGTCATCTGGAGCAAGGACGGGATCGCCGATCCGGCGCCGGCGACGCTCGCCGACCTGAAGGAGGCGCGCTTCGCCAAGTTGGCCATCGCCAACCCCGAGCACGCCCCCTACGGCAAGGCCGCGCAGCAGGCGCTGCAGTCTGCGGGCCTGTGGGAGGCGGTGAAGCCCAGGCTGGTCTACGCCGAGAACATCCAGCAGACGCTGCAGTTCGCGCAGACCGGGAACGCCGAGGCGGCCATCGTGGCCCTGTCCCTGGCCATGGTCACCGAGGGCGGCAAGTGGTCGCTCATCGACGACGCCGGGCACAAGCCCATCGATCAGGTGCTGGTGGTCTGCAACCGCGGCGACAACCGCGCCGGCGGCGCGGCGTTCGCGACCTTCGTCGGTGCCGAGGGGCGCGAGACGATGCGCCGCTTCGGGTTCGTGTTGCCCGGGGAGCCGACGGCGGTGAAGCCTTGAGCGCGACGGCCGGTGCGTGCGCGCCTCAGGGCACCTTGCAGACCCCCTGGTCGTTGCAGCCCTCGCCGTCGTTCGGGCACTCGTCCGGGTTGGCGGGGCAGTCGAGGGTGCAGCGCCTCCCCTTGGCGCCGTACTCGAAGCACCGGCCCTCGTTGCACTCGTCGTCCGACGCGCAGGTGGCGCCGAACGCTCCGGACGCCGGCTCGTCGTCCCCGCAAGCCGCGGACAGGGCCACCATCGAGCCAACCAGCAATACGGCCATCGAGCGTCGCATCGGCACCTCCCGCGGCGCGTGCCGGAGCTCGTCACGCCGGCCTGCGCACCGCGAAGGCTACCACCCGTGACGCCCGGCTCGCGCACGCAGGGTGGTCCCGCCGCCGCGCCCGCCGCTACGCTCTGGCCCGTGAACCGCGGAGCGGGGCCCGCCGCTGCACGCTGGCTGCGCCGCGCGGGCGCCTTGGCGCTGGTGCTCGGCCTCGGCGCGCTGCCGGCCTGCCTCGACGGCGACCGCGAGTGCTACCCGACCGACTGGCGCGCCTGCACGTGCGGCGACGGCGCGCCCGGCTACGAGCAGTGCGATGCGGCCGGCGCGGCGTACGGCGCCTGCGACTGCTCGGGCACCGTGCCGGCGCTGACCACCGGTCCCGCGAGCAGCGCTGCCAGCGGCGGGGCAGGGCAGGGCGGTGGCGGCGGTGCCGGCGGCGCGGGCGGCGCGCCGAAGAAGGGCTTCCTCGAGGACTGCACGCTCGACGAGGACTGCGAGAGCGGGCTCTGCCAGAACTTCAACGCCAAGGGCCCGAAGTGCTCGCAGCCGTGCTCCGGCCCCGCGGACTGCCCGCCGCCGTCGCCGGGCTGCAACCTGATGGGCATCTGCAAGGCCCCATGAGGCGAGCGCCGCCCCGCCGCACGCCCCTCTGGCTGCTGCTGGCGCTCGCACCGGGCACCGCGCGCGCGCAGGAACCGCCACGGCCACCGCCACCGCCCGGGCCCGTCGCCGCGCCCGAGTCCCGGGCCGAGGCCGAGGCCGCGCCCGTCTCCGTGCCCGCGTCCGAGACCGAGACCGAGACCGAGTCCGCGCCCGTGCCCGCGCCCCCGTCTGCGCCCATCGAGGTGCAGGTCATCGGGGACCGCGCCGACTCCCTGCGGCGCCTTCCGGGATCGGGCACGGTCATCGGCCAGGAGCAGCTCGATCGAGCCCAGCCGCGCGAGGTGAGCGAGATGCTCAGCCGCGTGCCGGGACTGGCCGTGCGCCAGGGCATCGACGGCGGCAACCGGATGGACATCAGCGTGCGCGGCATCGACGCGCAGCGCGGCCGCCGCGTGCTCATCCTCGAGGACGGCGTGCCGCAGGCCATCAACCCTTACGGTGAGCCGGACCTCTACTACACGCCGCCCGTCGAGCGCTTGCGCGGCATCGAGGTGGTCAAGGGGGCGGGCAGCATCCTCTTCGGCCCGCAGACCATCGGCGGCGTCATCAACTTCCTCACGCTCTCACCGCCAAACCGCCGCACCCTGTCGCTCGAGGTGGAAGGCGGCGACCCCGCCTACCTGCAGCTGCTCGGCTCCTACGGCGACCGCATCGGCGACGACGTCCGCTTCATCGGGCAGGTGTTCACCGAGCGCGGGGCGGGTTCCGCGACGAGGGTTTCCTGGCCACCGACGGGCTGGCCAAGGTGACGTTCGCCACCTCGCGCGCCGGGGAGGCCACGCTCAAGGTCTCCTTCCACGACGAGATCGCCGACACCTCGCAGGCCGGCCTGACCCGGGAGATGTTCGCCGCCGATCCCGAGCGCCCCACGCTCTCGCCCTTCGATCGCATGTCGATCCGCCGCTACGAGGTGGCGCTGACGCACGAGATCGCGCTCGGCGAGAGCACCACGCTGCGCACGCTGGCCTACGCCTACACGACCACGCGCCTCTGGCGAAACCAGACGTACGTGCGCAGCGCGGCGCCTGGCGTGCAGTACTCGCGCGTGGTCGGCGACCCGCGCATCCCGGGCGGCGCGCTGTTCTTCGAGGACGCGACGAGCATCAGCGACCGCACCTTCGACGTGGCGGCCATCGAGCCGCGCCTGGAGCAGCGCCTGGTCACCGGGCCGCTGGCGCACCGGGTCGTCGTCGGCGCGCGCTTCTTCGGCGAGACCGGCGAGCGCGCCGCGCGCCGCGGCGAGAGCCGGACCTCGTACGCCGGCGCGCTGGAGAGCCTGGAGACGGCGCGCACCTACGCCTTCGCCGCTTACCTCGAGGACGAGATCGCCGTCCGCGACTACCTGCTCGTCTCGCCTGGCGTGCGCTACGAGTACGCCACCCAGCGGCGCCACATCGAGCGCGCCTTCGTCGAGGGCGCCCCGCGCGACGTGGCCATCGTCGGCGACAGCGACGTCTCCGAGGTCATGCCCGGCATCGGGCTGGTGCTCGGGCGGCGCCACACGCACGCCTTCGCCGGGGTGCACGTGGGCTTCGCCCCCCCGCGGCTGACCAGCGCCATCGGCGCCGATGGCATCGACGAGCAGCTCGACGCCGAGCGCAGCGTCAACTGGGAGGTCGGGGCGCGCATCGGGCCTTCGCCGTGGCTGCGCGTGGAGGGGACGGGCTTCCTGTCGCGCTTCGACAACCAGATCATCCCCACGCCCGGGGGCGACGCCGGGCGGCTGGAGCTGCAGAACGCCGGCGAGACGCGGCACTCCGGGGCCGAGATCGGCGCGCGCCTCCTGGTCGGCCGCGCGCTGCGCTTGCCGCTGGGGATCGATCTCTCCGGCAACTACACCGTGTCGCGCGCCGTGTTCGCCGCCGGCGATTACAACGGCAACACCTTGCCGTACGCGCCGCGGCACATCGCCAGCGGCGTCCTCGACGTGACCCACGCCCTGGGCCTCGGCGGCCAGGTCGCCTTTTCGTACGTCGGCGATCAGTTCAGCGACGAGGCGAACACGGTGCAGGAGGACGCGGGCGGCCGGGTGGGTGTGCTGCCCGAGCACGTGACCCTCGATCTCGCCGCGCGCTACCGGCACGCCCGGAGCGGCCTCGGCGCGACGGTCAGCGTCAAGAACCTCCTCGACGACATCTACGTCCAGGGCCGCCGGCCCGACGGCATCTTCCCCGGCGGCTACCGGCAGATCTACTTCGGGCTGCGATGGGACTGGGTGATGGAGGCGTCACCCGACGACGCGACCGCAGCGCGCTGACCGGCGCGCTGCGCCCGCCCGACGGCGAACGACCGTACGCGTCGATGTCGGTCTCGTGCGCACCCCGTGCGCCCAATCGCATGTCGCGGTCGTGCGCCGATGGCCATCGTGCGGGAAACCGTGGGTATGCTGCACGCCCCAGAAACGAGGCAGGTCGAAGCATGGCGAAGTACGAGCGTGCCGGTGCAGTTGCGATGGCGTGTGCGTTGTTCGTGGTCGGCTGCTCGGACAGCGTCGATCCCGCGGACGGAACGGGTGCCGGCAGCGGCACGCCCTCGGGTAGCGGAGCGACCGGCACGGGCGGCGGCGCGTCGAGCGGCCCGGGTGTGGGCGGCGGCGTGGGCGACAGCTACACGGTGACCTTCGACCCGATCACCGTCTCTCCGGGCCAGGAGAACACGCAGTGCGTGACCAAGCGCCTGACCAACGACACCGAGATCAAGGTCGGCAAGATCCACAACGAGCTGCAGGCCGGGTCGCACCACCTCATCGTCTACCGCACCGTTGATACGGAGGAGGCGCCGGATCCGGTCAACTGCCAGCCGTTCGCGGACACGCTGGACCCGGCGAAGGGCGCGCCGCTCATGGTCACCCAGAAGCACGACGAGCTCCTGGAGCTGCCCGCGGGCGTGGGCTTCAGCCTGCAGGCGGGCCAGATGGTGCGGCTGGAGATGCACTACATCAACGCCACCTCGGAGGACCTCCAGGTCGGCGCCACCTCGACCTTCTACGAGATGGCCGACGGCACGTTCCAGAACGAGGCCGACTTCCTTTTCCTCGGCAACCCGGACATCAAGATCCCGCCGAACGCCCCCTACACGGTTGGCCCCACCTTCCTGCCGCTGCCGGACAAGGTGGCGGGCGCGAACTTCTTCGGCATCACCGGGCACACCCACCAGTGGGGCAAGGACGTGAAGGTCAACGTGGCCACCGACAAGGCGGACACCGGCACCGAGGTCTACAACGTGCCCGGGTGGCAATGGGACGAGCCGGCGACGGTCATCCACGATCCGCCCTTCCAGCTCCCCGAGGGCGGCGGCTTCCGCTTCACCTGCGAGTACCAGAACGGCAGCAACCAGGAGGTGGGCTTCGGCGAGTCGGCCAAGGACGAGATGTGCTTCTTCTGGGCCTACTACTACCCGAGCGTGGGCGCCTTCGTGTGCGCGCACACCGACCAGATCGCCGGCGGCATCGACATCTGCTGCCCCGGCAGCATCGCCTGCAGTCAGCTCTTCTGATCGAGGCTCCGCCAGGAGACCTCGCTCCTGTCGAGGCTCCGCCAGGAGACCTCGCTCCTGTCGAGGCCGGCCACTAGCGCGGCGGAGGCGCGGCGATGGCGTCGTAGCCCCGCCCGACCCTCTGCAGGAAGCAGAGCCCGTGCCCGAAGGGGTCGGCGAGCTGCGCGATCTTGCCGAAGGGCTGGTCGGCCACCGGCTGCTCGACCACCGCGCCCGCGGCCATGGGCGCTAGAAGGCGACGCCGCGCTCGAGGTCGTCGACGTCGATGCACACGCGCAGCTCCATCAGGTCACGCGCCGCTTGAAGACGCAGCACAGCGGCTGATCGTCCTTGGGCAGGACCACGCAGCTGACCAGCTCCCAGCCCTGCACCCCGTAGTGGTTGAGCACGCGCGGCGCGAGATCGGCGGAGGCGAGGCGATGGGTGGCGTACTCCCATCGCACGGCGATGGGCGGCTCGATGTCGGCGTCGCTGGCCATGACGGCGGAGCGTACTTGCGCGCCCGCGACGATCAACCGGCGAAGTGGAGCAGGACCTTGCTGACCACCTCGGCGGATGCCAGCGCGAGGCCCCAGGCCGCCCACAGGCGCCCGCCAACCAGCCCGGTGGCGGTCTTGATTCCCTGGAACACGACCACCAGGAACCAGATGACCAGCGGCAGGACCAACAGCGCCAGGACGAGCTGCAGGGGCGCGAGCTGCTCCGACGTGCCCTCGACGGGCGGGCGCAGCGGCAGCACCGCGGCCAGCGCGCCGGCCAGGGTGAGCGGCCCGCGCGCCACGGCGACGGCGACGGCGGCGTCGACGAGCCGCGTCTTGCGCGAGAAGACGAGACACGCCAGCCAGACGACGAGCGCGGTGAGCGGCCAGGCCACCACCAGCTCCAGCGCCACCGTGCCCCAGCCGGGCGCCGCGGCGCCGACGTGCACGTCGAAGGCGCCGTCGAAGCGCACGCGTGACCGGGACAGCAGCGCCTGCACGCCGAGCGACACCGCGCCGATGGCCAGCGCCGCAGGCAGCGCCAGGCGATCGAACGGTGCCCAGAGCAGCCGCGACCGGTGCGGCGCAGGGGAGCGGTGCAGCGCGCGCCGCAGCTTGTCGGCGTCGGCACCGCTGATGCGACCGCTGGCGACCAGCGCCTCGACCTTCGTTTCGGGGGACGTCATCCGATCACCTCGCGCAGTCGCCGCGCGCCCTCGTCGGCGGTCATGTCGCCCTTGGCGATGGCATCGAGGATCTCGTGCCGCTGCGCCTCGGCGTCCTTCCCGGTGGCCTCCAGCCTGGCGATGATCCCGTCGAGCCGGTTGCGGATCGTCGGGTAGCTCTGCGCGAAGTGCGCGGCCATGGCCTTCAACGACCCGGAGGCGCGCACGAAGGCCAGCACGAAGTCGAGGTCCTCGGGCGGGAGGCGCAGCAGCGGTGGCACCTGGAAGCTACCCTCCAGCTGCATCGCACACTGCGGGCAGCTCAGCCGAGCCACCTGCAAGCCGGAGCTACAGCCCGGGCAGGTCGTCACCAGTCGTGATTTAGGCTCCACGGATTCAATTTATTGATCTACATCTTGATTTTGTCAAGTTAGATATCAATTAAGCGAACCATGAGACATCTTTCCCGCGGTCGAATTGCACTTCTGTGGCTCCTGGTCCCTGCGCTCGCGCTCGCGCGCGGGGGGTCGGGCGGTGGCGACGGCGGTCCCGGTGCGCCTGCGTCCTCCGCCACCACCGGCGCCGAGGGCGGCACGGGCGGCGACCCGTCTGCGTCCGCGGGCGGCGAAGGCGGCGCGGGCGGTCATGCCGGCGGAGGCGGCGCCCCCGACGCGTGTGCGTTGCACGCGGCGGCGATGCAGGAGGCGCTCGAGGACGGCTGGCAGGACGCCGGCACGCCGGGCGCGGTGCTCGCCGTCTCCACGCCGGCGTGTGGCCTGTGGCTGGGGGCGGTCGGCATCTCGACCGAGGACGAGGCGCTGCGCGCGGATCAGGTGATGCGCATCGGCAGCGTCACCAAGACCTTCGTGGCCACCGCCATCCTGCAGCTCGCCGAGGAGGGCCAGCTCGCGCTCGACGACGCCACCAGCGACTGGGTCGAAGGCGTGCCCGGCGGCGAGGCGATCACGCTGCGCATGCTGCTCTCCCACCGCAGCGGCATCTTCAACTACACCGACGATCCCGGGTTCTGGACGGTGGCGCTCGGCGAGCCGGACAAGAAGTGGACGCCGGCGGAGCTCGTCGCCTGGGCGGTCGCCGAGCCGCCGCTCTTCGCGCCGGACGCCGACTTCTCGTACTCGAACACCAACTACATTCTGCTCGGCATGGTCGCCGAGGCGGCCAGCGGACAGGAGCTCGGGGCGCTGGTGCGTCAGCGCTTCCTCGATCCGCTGGCGCTCGAGAGCACTTCGTTCGACGGCCTCGAGCCGGTGGCCGGCGACCTGGCGCACGGGTATCTGACGAACGGCGACGACGCCACGCACTTCCTCGATCCATCATGGGCATGGGCGGCCGGCGCCATCGTCTCCGACGTCGGCGACCTGGTGCACTGGGCCGAGCAGCTCTACGGCGGCGACGTGCTCTCCGCAGAGATGCGCAAAGCCATGGTCACCCCGCTCGGGTACCTGGCGCCGGGCAACGGCTACGGGCTGGGCGCGATCATCGTGGAGCCGCCGGCCTCACCCGTCACCGCCTACGGCCACGCCGGCGATATCCAGGGCTACCACACGCACGTGTTCTACATGCCCGATCAGCAGGCCGCGTTCGCGGCGGTGACCAACGGCGACGATAACACGCCGAACCCCATCACCGCGCGCGTCATCACCCTGCTCGCCGAGTGAGCGCGCCGCGCTGTTCCTCCACTAGGACGCCTTGGTCTGCTTGCGGATCTTCTTGGTGAAGGTCTGCGTCACCTTGCCGTGGGTCTGCTCGTACTCGATGATCTCGCGGGTCAGACGGCTCTTGGTGTCGCTGGAGAGCGCGCTGTCGCGGACCTCGATGGCCAGCCGGCCGCCCTCGAAGGTGGTCGGCCAGGTCTGCTTCTCGCTCACTGCGCCCTTGTTGGTGGGGCGATGGTGCGAGGGCTTGGTCTTGGTCACATCGCGCAGGCCGCCGTCCTCACTCTTGCGACCGGAGCCGTGGCAGCTCGGGCAGGTCGTCTCGTTGCCGAAGGAGTTCTGGATCCTCCCGTCCCCGCCGCAGATGCCGCAGGTTTCCATGGTCGTGGCCATTGCAAGCCTCCTAGCTGTTGTGCCGTCGGGGCCGCTTCGAGAAGCTCTCCGGCTCGGCAGCACTCGTGTACCGCGTCCGCCGCCGACCGGCGAGCATTGCCGTTCCAGCCGCCGGGCGACGGGCGGCGCCGCGGCTCGGCGGGCGGGCGAATCAGCCGGCCGCGCCGGGGGCGAGACGCCGGAACAGGAGCACCGACTCGCCCTTGTAGGTCGTCGGAGTCCACAGGCGATAGCCGCATTTGTCGGCCACGCGCGCAGATGCGGTGTTGCCCGCGTCGATCATGCAGGCCGTGGCGGCCGGGGCGTGCACCTCGTCGAGCCAGGACAGCGCAGCGCCGACCGCCTCGCTGGCGTAGCCTTGGCCGTACACGGCCGGTGAGAGCACCCAACCTCCCTCGGGCATGTCGCCGAAGGGGGGGTCCATCTCGCGCCGGAAATCGCCGAATCCGACCTCGCCGACGAACCGGTCCGATCCCTTCTCGCGCACCACCCAGTAGCCGTAGCCGACCAGGGCCCAGTGGCCGACCATGCGCAGCAGCTTGGCCCACACCTCCTCGGGCGTGTTCGGCTTGCCGCCGATGTAGCGCGTCACCACCGGGTCTCCCCAGAGCGCGGTGAGCTCGGCCAGATCCTCGCGCCGGTGCGCGCGGAGGGTGAGCCGCTCGGTGTCCAGCGGCGGCGCGATGCGCGGTGCAGCGCTCATGACGCGGCGCCGCCCCGCGCGGTGTCGGCGATGTCGGCGATGTCCGCGTTCTCCAGGACGCGCTTGGCCGCGCCGTGGCGGGCGACGTGGAGCATGCCGCTGGCCCGGAAGAGGATGACCTTCACGCCCCGGTCATACCGCCAACCCCGTCGGGGAGCCCCGGAATCGCAAGGGGCGACGGTTGCGATCTCGGGCGCTTGCCGCATGTGCATCGCTGGAAGGGCGCGCCGCCCTCCCGCCAGGCCCCACGCCGCGCGGCCCAGCCGCCGGAAAGCGAGCGAGACGAGAAATGTTGGCTGTCAGCTACCGCGGTAAGAGCCGCATCGAGATCGCCAGCAAGCCCGAGCCGGTCATCGAGCACCCCAACGACATCGTGCTCCGGGTGGCGCGCACCGCCATCTGCGGATCGGACCTGCACCTGTTCCACGGCCTGGTGCCCGACACCCGCGTGGGGTGCACCTTCGGTCACGAGTTCGCAGGTGTCGTCGAGGAGGTGGGCTCGAGCGTGAGCTCGCTGACCAAGGGCGACCGCGTGGTGGTGCCGTTCAACGTGGCCTGCGGGACGTGCTACTTCTGCGAGCGCGGCCTGACCAGCTGCTGCGACGAGACCAACCCCTCGGCCACCACGGGCGGCGGCGCCTTCGGCTTCTCGCACACCACCGGTGGATACGAGGGCGGGCAAGCCGAGTACGTGCGCGTGCCGTTTGCCGACGTCGGACCCATGAAGATCCCCGAGGACATGGACTACGAGGACGTCCTCTTCCTCAGCGACATCTTCCCGACCGCTTATCAGGCCGCGGAGATGGGCGACATCAAGGCTGGCCAGACGGTGGTCGTCTTCGGCTGCGGCCCGGTCGGCTTGCTCGCGCAGAAGTGCGCCATGATCCAGGGCGCCGGGCGGGTCATCGCCGTCGATCGCGAGCGCTATCGCATCGACTTCGCCGAGGCGTTCACGCCTGGCCTGGAGACCATCGACTTCCGCGAGACCAAGGACGTGGTGGGCGCCATCCGCAAGATGACCGACGGCCGCGGCGCGGACGTGTGCATCGACGCGGTGGGCTGCGAGGCACGCGGCAACGCGCTCCACACGCTGCTCGGGTCGATGCTCCTCGAGGCCGGCGCACCGACCGGGATCCAGTGGGCGATCGACGCCGTGCGGCGCGGCGGAAACGTGGTACTCATCGGCGTCTACGGCCCGCCGTTCAACCTCATCAACATCGGCACCGCCATGAACAAGGGGCTCACCCTGCGCATGGCGCAGTGCAACGTGAAGCGGTACATGCCGCACCTGCTCGAGCACATCCGCGCCGGGCGCATCGACCCCAAGCAGATCATCACCCACCGGCTGCCGCTCGAGGATGCGCCGGAGGCGTACCATATCTTCGCCAACAAGAAGGACGACTGCATCAAGTGCGTCCTCATCCCCCCGCAGGCTGCCTGAGGACAGGAGAGAGCAATGACCATGAGCCCCCTCAAGCCCACGCAGTCCGGCAAGGTCGAAGCGGCCGACGCCGATCGCCGGCGCCGACCCGGCGTGCCCATGGAGCACGCGCCCAAACCGGCGGGCGCCTCGCACTGGGTCGCGCCGCCGAAGCAGGTCGAGAACACCGAGATCCTGAAGGAGCCCTCCCGCCGGGCGATGAGCTCCACCTTCGGTTCGGCGATACCGCCGAAGGGTCTGAGCGGCGTCATCCGGCGCGCCGCCTATCGGATCCCCGATTACGAGTCGAAGCGCTGGCTCATGCTGGTGTTCGCCGACCGCGTGGACGTGCTGGAGAGCGACCTCGGCCGCGCGGCCAAGCGCCCGGGCACGTGGGTCATCGCCGCCGCGCTGGGCTTCGGGGGCGCCATGCTCATGGCGCGCCGCCGCCGCCGCCGCTCGTTCTTCGGGCGGCTGCTCGACGACATGGGCGTGCGGGTCTCGTGACGGAAGGGCCTCAGGGCGTGACGCGGAGCTCGAACGGCGCCGAGCGGGCGCCGCGCACCACGTAGACCAGTACGTACTTGCCCGGCGCCCTGGGGAGCGCGGTGCCCATCGCGTACGAGAAGTCGAGCCGGTCCCCCGGCGGCAGAGCCGCGAAGCGCTCATCCCGCGCTCCGTTGCCGATGTACACAGTCCAGATCGGAAGCACCACGCCGTCGACGAGGAGGGATGACTCGCCGAGCCGCGGCTCGACGACCGCGGCGCCTTCGTTGATGACCACGAAGTCCAGCTGGAACGTGTCGCGGTTCGCGGCGGAGAGGGTGTGGGTCGCGGCGCCGAGCCGCACCCTCAATGGCGCGGCGGCAGCGGGTGGAGTCGCGCCCGCGCCGTCGACGGGCGGGGCGGGCTCACCGGCGACGCCGTCCGACGCTGCGGCTGCATCCGCCGACGGGATGGAGGAAGCGGGCACGGCGGGCGCGCGCACCCCGATGCATCGCAACCCATCAGATGCGCGGCCAGCGCCGCGGCCACGGCGAGCATGCGCTGACCCTTCATGGACACCTGCTACGCCGGCGCGCGCGCTCGGCTCCCTCTGCCATGCGGGCGCTCACTGCATCCCGCCGGAGACAATGGGCGCATCGGCGCCGGTCTGCCACGGCAGCTTCGGCCACCACACGTCGGCATCGGGCAAGGCCTCGGGCTCGATGCCCTGACCGGGATGCGGCGTGACGATGGACACGCCGGCGTCGCGCGCGGCGGCCACGGCGCGCTCCGCCGGCTCCGTCCAGCCGTGGTAGGCGAGCTGCAAGAGCCCCCAGTGGGTGGGGAAGAGCAGCTTGCCCCCGACCATCCGGTGCGCGGTCACCGCCTGCTCGGGGCCGAGGTGCCAGTCGGGCCACCCCGCGTGGTACTGGCCGGACTCGATCATCGTCACGTCGAACGGCCCCAGGCGGCGGCCGATGTCCTTCATGGCCGGGAAGAGGCCGGTGTCGCCCGAGTACCAGACCCGATGGCGCGGGCCGATGAGCGCGAAGCCGGCCCACAGCGACTCGTCCATGTCGAAGAGCTGCCGCCCCGAGGCGTGCCGCGCCGGGGTGACGACGATGCTCAGGCCGCCGAGCTCCACCCGGTCCCACCAGTCGCTCTCGGCGATGCGACCCGGCGGCACGCCCCAGTACTCGAGGTGCGCGCCGATCCCGAGCGGGACCACGAACGTCGTGTCCCAGTCCTTCATGGCGGTGAGGGTGCGGTCGTCGAGGTGGTCGTAGTGGTCGTGCGAGATGACCACCGCGTCGATGTGGGGCAGGTCGGCGAGGGCGATGGGCGGCGGGTACCAGCGGCGCGGACCGATCCAGGTGAGCGGGCCGGCACGATCGCTCCACATCGGATCGGTGAGCACGCGCTTGCCGTCGATCTCCACCAGCGTGGTCGAGTGACCGAGCCAGGTGATGCGCAGCCCGGTCGCCGGCGCCGTGGCAGCGTGGCCGGCTCGAGCCTGCGAAAGGCCACCGGGACATCGGGCGGCGGGCTGCCGTGGGCGCTGGCCTCGAACATGCCCTTCAGCGTGATCCAGTAGTGATTCACGATGGGCTGCGGGTTGACGAAGCCGCCGTCCCGCCACTGCGGCGAGGCCTTCATGCGCGCCAGCCGATCGCCCGTGGGCGCCTTGCCGAAGGCGCGCCAGCCCTGGACGACGGCGACCAGGATCGTCAGCAGCAGCACGGCGCCGAGCCCCGCGAAGAGGCGCTTCATGAAGCGACGCACCGGTCGGCGCGGTCGCGCCGCGCCCTTGCCGGCGGGTTCCGATCTCCCGCGGTCGGCCGCGGCCTGGTCGCTCACCGTGCCGGGATAGCACGCCCGACGTCGCGGCGACGGCGGCCGGCCGAAGAGCGCAGCGCCACGCCGAGGGTCACGCTTCCTCCGTGAGCGGACCCACCGGGGGCGGCTCCAGGCAGGCGGCCCCCGTCAGCCGCCGAGCACGCTGGCGGTGATGCCCAGCGCCAAGAAAAGCAGCGGCAGGCCGCCGAGGACGACGCCGGAGATCACCGCCAGCACACAGGGCAGGAAGCGCCACTGCAGCCGCGCGCGCAGCGCCGGCGCCCGACCGACCATCACCAGCCAGCTGATGCCGGAGGCCACGGTGACCACGGAGAGAACGAAGAACATGTTCAGGCAGGTCCAGCTGAGGACTCCGGCCACGGCGACGCCGATGGCTGCGCGGGTCACGCTGGAGACAGCGCGCGCGTCGCCCTCGGCGATCTGGCTGGTCGCGGCGCATCCGGGGCAGACCAGGATGCCGCCCTTGTCGTAGGTGGCGCGATCCTGAGACATGCCGGCGCCGCAACGGGCGCAGACGAGAGCGGGCTCGGCGGTGGTCATGGGTTCCGCAGGCGTCGTACCCGCCGAGGCCGGCAGCCATCCCTCCTGCACAAGCGCGTCACCGAGCTCGTCGCGCCGCGAGGCGGCGAGGCGGCGAGGCGGCGAGGCGGCGAGGCGGCGAGGCGGCGAGGCGGCGAGGC
>JBBJMR010000118.1:0-24076 GCA_037720395.1 Polyangiaceae bacterium | reverse complement strand
GTTGGCCCGCAGCAGTTCGGCGGTGCGTTCGGCGACCCGATCCTCCAACTGCCGGTGGGCTTCGAGGAGCGCCTCCTCGGCCCGCCGCCGTTGGCTCACGTCCCTTGTGAAGCAGCGGGTGTGGACAAAGCTGCCGTCCTTCCACAAAACGCTGGAGTCGAGTATTACATGCTTAATGGCCCCGTCGGTGCACCGGCGCCGCGCCGGGACCGAGCTCGCGGCGGCGCCAGTCGGTGAGCACCTCGGGGTCGGCGCTGGCGCCGCGGTGCACCGCCAGTCCGGAGGGCTTGGCGAGCACGCCGAGGTGCTCGTCCAGGTGCAGCCAGCGCGGCGCGTCCAAGCGGGCAGCGTGCCTGCCCGCCGATGGCGGCGCCAGCGGTTCGGAAGTAGGGTTCGCCCCCGCGCGTGGCGCCGCCTGGCCGCCGCCCGCCCTTGTCGCACGCCCGCACGCCCGCACGCCACACCCGATGTCCCTCGTCCAGCTCCGCAAGAGCGCCGCCTCCCCGCCGCGCGACCTGACCCGTTTCCTGCCGACCACGCGCGAGGAGATGGAGGCGCGCGGCTGGGACGCCATCGACATCCTCATCGTCAACGGCGACGCCTACGTCGACCACCCGGCCTTCGGCGGGGCCATCATCGGCCGCTTCCTGGAGAAGCGCGGCTTCCGGGTGGGGATGATCGCCCAGCCCGACTGGCGCACGCCCGACGACCTGCAGCGCATGGGCACGCCACGCCTCTTCGTGGGCATCACCGCCGGCAACCTGGACTCGATGCTCAACAAGCTGACGGCCCAGAAGAAGGTGCGCAGCGAGGACCAGTACTCACCCGGCGGCCGCGTCGGCTGCCGCCCGAACCGCGCGAGCATCGTCTACGCCAACCTCTGCCGGCAGGCCTTCCCGGGAACGGCGCTGGTGGTGGGAGGCATCGAGGCCTCCCTGCGGCGCATCGCGCACTACGACTACTGGTCGGACCAGGTGCGGCGCTCGGTGCTCCTCGATGCCAAGGCCGACCTCCTGGTGTTCGGCATGGGTGAGCGGCCCATCTGGGAGATCGCCGACCGGCTGAGCAAGGGCGAGCACGTCTCCGAGCTGCGCGACATCCGCGGCACCGCGCACGTGCGTCGCAAGGGCGAGTGGGAAGACATCCCGCGCTCGCGCTACGTGGGCGACGGCAAGACCCTGTGGCTGCCGAGCCACGAGGAGGTGCTCGCCGACAAGACGGCCTTCGCCGAGATGAGCCGCGCCTTCCAGTTCGAGACCAACCCCGGCAACGCGCGCCCGCTCCTGCAGCCGCACGGCAGCGAGGCGGTGTACTTCAACCCGCCTGCCTTCCCGCTGGAGACGCGGGACATGGACGAGCTCTACGACCTGCCCTTCGCGCGCGCGCCGCACTGGTCGTACAGCGAGGGCATCCCGGCCTGGGAGACGGTGAAGCACTCCATCGTCACCATGCGCGGCTGCTTCGGCGGCTGCACCTTCTGCTCCATCACCGAGCACGAGGGGCGCGTCATCCAGTCGCGCTCGGCGGAGAGCATCCTGCGCGAGGTGCGCGCGCTGCGGCGCATGGACGACTTCCACGGCACCGTCACCGATCTGGGCGGGCCGACCGCGAACATGTACCAGATGAAGTGCGAGGACCCGAACATCGAGAAGGCCTGCCGCCGCCTGGCCTGCGTCTATCCCGAGGTCTGCGAGCACCTGGTCACCGACCACGGCCCGCTCCTCGACGTCATGAAGAAGGTGCGCCAGGAGAAGGGCGTCAAGAAGGTCTTCCTGGCCTCGGGAGTTCGCTACGACCTGGCCGAGCGCTCGCCGGAGTTCATCCGCGAGCTGGCCCAGCACCACACCGGCGGGCAGCTCTCGGTGGCGCCCGAGCACTCCAAGAAGGAGGTGCTCGACAAGATGAAGAAGCCGCCGGTGGAGAGCTACGAGCGCTTCGCCGCGCAGTTCCAGTGCGCCAGCGAGGAAGCCGGCAAGAGCCAGTTCCTGGTGCCGTACTTCATCTCCGGGCACCCGGGCTCGACGCTGGCCGACATGGTCGACCTGGCGCTCTGGCTGAAGGCACGCGGGATGCGACCGCGCCAGGTGCAGGACTTCATCCCCACGCCGATGAGCATGGCGGCGTGCATGTACTGGACGGGGATCGACCCGTTCACCCGCAAGCCCGTGTACACGGCGCGCGACCTCGGCGACAAGCGCCTGCAGAAGGCGCTGCTCCTCTACTGGGACCCGGCGCACCACGACGAGGTGCGCGAGGCGCTGATCAAGGCGAACCGGCGCGACCTCATCGGCACGCGGCCGGGCTGCCTGGTGCCCCCGGCCACCGGCAAGGGCTCGCTGCCGATGTACATGCGCCGCGGGATGCGGCCGGTGCGGCCAGCGGGCCAGGCTGCGCGCGGCGGCGACGCGGGCCGGCGCGGCAAACCGCGCGGCCGCCCGAGCTGAGGCTCACCGCGTCGGTATCGGGAGGCACTCCATGATCTCCACCGAGTCACCGGGGAAGATGGTGAAGTGCGGGTGGCTCTCGAACATCCTGGCCGCGGCGTCGTGGGACTCGGCCTGGACCACCGTGTACCGGCGATGACGTTCTTGATGTCGCTCACGCCCTCCGGGCCGACGCGCTTCGTCTTCCCGAGCGGGGCGCCGTTCTCGACGATGGAGGCGGCGTGCACCGTGCCCCACTCCATCCACCCCTTCATGCCCGCCGCCTCGCGCGCCTTGCGCTTCTCCTCGTCCAGCTGGCTCCACTTCGACCGCTCCAGCGCCGCCTCGCTACCCACGTAGATGGCCAGGAAGCTCGTAGGCGAACTCCTCGATACCTCCACCATGGACCCAGTGAAGCAGAGGCGAGAGCGCACCTTCGGCGGCCTCGTCGAAGTTCGCGGCCGTGTTGGCGGCGACATTGGCCACGCCAGTCACCAGGTCGCCCGAGTCGACGAAGAAGGCGCACAGTAGATCTTCTCGGGGCAGGCCGACGATCGCTCCCGAGGCGCCATCGTCGCGCAGCTGGAGGCCGCATTCCCGCTCGAGCATCGCCCGGAGCGCCGGCAGGTCGAGGACCCGCGCGGCGATCGTGCGATCCGTGTCGCCATCGTCGTCATCGTCGTCGTCGTCGTCGTCGTCGTCAGGAAAGCCGCGCACGACGTAGAGCGTGCAGGTGTCATCGACGCGAAGCACGTCGAGCTCAGCTGGCGACTCGGAGACGCTCCGCGCCGCCTGGAGCAGTGCGCCGTCGAGATCCGCCGGCGCTTCGTCGCGGGGCAGAAGGCGGTTCATCTCCGTGTCGCCCACCTCGGTGGCCTCGACGAGCATCGCCAGGATCCCTTCGGTCACCAGCTTCGTCGCCAATGCCCGCTGGTCCGCATCCGACACGTGCCCCGAGCCCACGAGCCTCACGAGCAGGCGACGCTTCGAGGCATCCATGGGGCTGCGCGCATCTTCCGGGAGGCCGCTGCCAGAAGCCAGGCGCCGTCGCGCTGCGCGCTCAGCTCCGCCGACCGAGCGGCAACGGCGGCTGCTACGGGCAGGCCGCCTCGGCGACCAGCACGTCGTCGAGGTTCCAGGAGCCGATGGTGTACACGCCGCCCGAGCCGATCATCATCCCGAAGCGAATGCGCATGCCGGGGTTCTTGTAGGCGGTGAGGTCGTGCTGGATGAACACCCAGCCCGTCCCGTCGGTCACCTGGGGGAACGCGCCGCTGTTCCAGATCGGCGCCCACGTGGCGCCGGTCCAGACCTCGATGGTGTTGTCCATGAATGGCGTGTAGTCGCTGTTCAGCACGCGGCGGAAGCCGAGGATGACGTTCGTCGCGCTGGAGGTGTCGAAGGGCGGGCTCTCCAGGTACGTGAACGGGTGCAGCGCGGTGCTGGCGTTCCCGCCGATGACGATGCCCGCCACGCCGTCGTCCGCCGTCGCCGAGTAGTCCATGTCCGGGTCGGCACCAGACTGACCGCCGGAGGACATGGTGGCCGGCCCGATCTCCCACTCCGGCCCCAGCACCCAGCCCTTGGAGTTGTCGTGGAAGTCCTCGGCGAAGTAGACCTGCGGCCCGGCGCCACCGCCGCACACGCCGGCCGTGCAGAACTCGCCGCTGGTGCACATGGTGCCGTCGTTGCAGGCCGCGCCGTCGTTGGCGGGCGTGCCGTTGATGCAGGCACCGGCGGCGCAGGTCGTCGCCGTGGTGCACGGGCTGAAATCGTCGCACGGGGCGCCGTCGTTGCCGGGCACCGCGGTGCACATGTCGGCGACCTCGTCGCAGGAGGCCACGTAGCAGCCGCCCGGTGGGGCGCAGGGGTTCGGCCCGCCCCCGCCGCACATGCCGGACTGGCACGTCTCGTTCACGTTGCAGAAGATGCCGTCGTCGCAGGCCTGGCCCTCGTTGGCCGGCCCCGGCTGGCAGCCGAGGACCGGGTCGCAGACGCCCTGCGTGCACTGCGAGTCGAACACCGAGCAATCGACCGGCGACCCCGCGCCGCAAGCTCCTCCTTTGCAGAAGCCGACGCTGGTGCACGGGTCCATGTCGTCGCACTGAGCGCCGTCGTTGCCCGCCATCGACGTGCAGCCCTGCGTCGCCTCGTCGCAGACACCGACGTGGCACGCGTCTTCCGACGGGCAGTGCTTCGCCGTTCCGCCGACGCAGGTGCCGTTCTGGCAGATGTCGTTCTCGGTGCAGAACATGCCGTCGTCGCAGCTGCCGAACTCGTTGCCCGGCACTGCCACGCACGTGCCTCCTGCGCACACGCCCTGGATGCAGCCGCTGTCGAGGTCCGAACAGTCGATGTCCGTCTCGCAGGTGCCGGGGAAGCCGCCGCCGCTACCGCCTTCGCCGCCGGCCCCGCCGGTATCGACCTCGCCGCCCTGACCGCCCTGGCTGGTCTCCCCGCCGTTGCCCGTGGTGGTGCTGCCGGTCTCCGCGCCGGCCGCGCAGCCGGCCCACGCGGACCCGAGCCCCAGGACGACCAGGAGGGGCAGGGCACCGCGCCGGCTGGCGCGAGCGTGGCCGGGACCATCGGAGAACAACGAGTTGGGCATGACGGTACCGCTACGATCGTCTGCGGGACGAGACCCGGCCCGCGCCGCGAGGCGAGGGCGGAAAGGAGGCACAAGCACCCGTTGTTATGACGGGCGCGCAACTTCGCGCCCATCCGGCGCGGCCGCAAGCCCCATCGGCCGGAGCGAGCTCGGAAGCACGTACGCGCTGGTGAACGCCCCGACGCGAGCGACCCGCGTATCCTGGCGGGTCGATGACCACCACGTCGTTCGACATCGCGGTCCGCACCCTGGAGTGCAGCCGCTGCGGTGGACCCATCGCCGCGCCGCTCGCCGGCGCGCGCACCACCTGCCGCTACTGCGGCGCGGAGAACGTCATCGCCGGCCGCACCCGCCGTGGCCTGACCACCGCCGGACAGCCGAGCCTCGGCGACGAGGTGGCGCGCCGCTCGCGCCTGCAGGCGCAGGTCGACCACCCGCTGCCCGGCAACCCCTACGACATGCGGCAGCTGCCGCCGGGATGGGCGCCGGGTGACGAAACGCGCCTCGATCGCCTGCGCGACGCCTGGAAGACGGCCAAGGCCTCGGCGGCAGGCGCGCGGCTGCCCGCCCAGCAGCGCGCGCTGCTCTGGCTGGCGTTGCGCCTCGCCGACGCCGAGCACCGCGGCAGGAACGGCCTCGCCAGCCGGGCGGTGCTCGAGACGGCGCTCGACCTCCTCCCCGACGCGGGCCACCGCCAGATGGTGCTCTGCCGCATGGTCGTGGAGGCGGCGCGGGAGGGTGACCTGGCCGCCGCCGAGGCCTGGCTGGCGGAGTGCGATCCCGCGCCGGAGGTGCTGGACGTCGACGGCGTGCACCGCGCGGCGCAGGCCTGGGTGGCGCGCGGCAAGCGCGACCCGCTGGGGATGCTGGCCGTGGTCGGGGCCACCGCCGCCGAGGTACCCACCGCGCCCGGTTGCGCTGTCGACCTGGCGGCGCTGCGCGCCGACGCACTCGAGTCGATGTCCCGCATCCCGGAGGCCTACGCCGAGCTGAAGGCGGCCTGGGCGGGCGTGACGAGGCCGAGGTGCTGGCACAGGTCGCCTCGGACGGCCTGGCGCCGCGCACCATCGTCCACGCCAGGCAGGTCCAGCTGGAGGCCATGGCGCGCAGGCGCGATCACCTGCCGCGCGGCCTGGCTGCGCTCGGCGTCACCCTCTTCAGCGTCCCGTTCATCGCGCTGGTGCTGCTGCTCGCAGTGACCATGCCGCGCTGCTTCTTCGACGCCGACCCGTTCCTGGGCGCCCACGGCTACGTGCTCTGTCCGGAGCGCTGCGACGACTGCCGCGGGCCGCTGCGCGTCTACACCGAGTGGCACCACAACGGCGGCGAGCACACGACCAACGGTCCTCAGTACTTCTGCCGCACCCCGACGAACCGGGTGGCCACCATGTCCGACCAGGAGATGGATGGCCGCTTGCACGAGCTCGAGCCGTACGAGCTCGATTGGGCGCCCGCCGCGGCCACGTACATGACCCTGGTGTTGCTCCTCGTGCCCCTCGCTGCCATCCGCGCCATCTCCGTCAACCGGCGCGCCGAGCGGCAAGCTGCGGACCTGGAAGAGGAGATGGCCACCATCGCGCGGTCCGCCGGGCTGGCCGTTCCCGCAGGGCCGCTCCTAGGCGGCCGATCCGGCGTGGGCATGGGGCTGATGGCGCTGGCGGGATCGCTGCTGCTGCCGCTGGCGATCATCGCGCTCGAGCTGGCGCTCCGCTGACCCTGAGAAGTGGCGCATCGGAAGTGGGGGAGATCGTCGACCCCGCCACGTACATGGCGCGCATGGTTGCCCACGACCTCACCGCCCCCGCGCTGGCCCGCCCCACCCACGCCGACCACGCGGCCGGCATGCGCCTGGCCCGGCAGGGCGCGCTCTGGGCCGCCGTCGGCGCCGTGGTCGCCGGGCTGAGCTTCGCCGTGGCCGAGGGCAGCCTGGGGCACGTCGTCGGCTGGGGGGCGATCGCCTTCGGGCTCGCCGATGTGGCCCGCGGCGTGGCCTTGATCACTCGCTGGCGGCGCTGAGCGCGGCGCCAGCAGCCGGCGTTGCTCAGCGCTGTGCCAGCAAGGCTGCCAGGCGCGGGCGGATCTCGCCGACCGCGGCCTCGCCCTTCACCGATCCGTCGATCTGCTTGCCCGATGCGCGGCCGTCGGCGCCGGGCAAGGCGAAGAGCGGGATCATGCGCGACGTGTACCCGGCGGCGGTGAGCCGGGCCTCGTCCTTGTCGTGGTCGAACTCCAGAAGGCGAAGCGTCGGGAAGGCCTCGTCGAGCTGGCCCGCCGCGGCGGCCTCGTGGAAGCGCGTGCACGGCTCGCACCACGGCGCGCCGACATAGACCACCAGGTCCCGCCCGTCGGCCCTGGCGCGCTCCGACTCCGCACGCACCAGCGCCGCCACGTCGTCGCCGCCTGGGGCGGCCCGCACCTCCACGCGCCTCGCGGCCGCGCCGGCGCCCTTCGGCTCCGCCACCGCGGCCGGCGCATCGCTCTTGTTCGACGCATCGCATCCAGGGCCGTGGCCCGCGAGCACGCCGAGGCACGCGCACACCCACATCCCCCGCGTCGCCGACGACATGGACAGCGATTTAGCACGCCGGGCTGCGACGCCCCTGGCCTAGAATCCGCGCCGCCGGACGACGCGAGTGCGCGACAGCGCGGGCAGTTGGCGTCCGGGGAGGTACCTAGCGTGCGCACTGATTCCTTGCTTGCGGCCATCACCGTGGTCGGCATCGTCTGCTTCACCGCCTGCTCGGCCACCGACGGCGACCCCAACGACGAGGCGAGCGGCACCGGTTCGCCGAGCGGCTCCGGCGCGGGCGCCGGCTCCGGGACCGGCGGCGACGGGAACGGCACCTGCGGCGACTGCACCGGCCTCGACCCCACCACCTGGACGCCATGCGTCGACGGCAAGCCGGGCACCCCGCAGGTCTGCAGCACGCCGTCGTGCCACCCGGAGCTCGGCTGCGTCCTCTGCTTCCCGGACTCGCTGATCTGCGTGGGCAACGAGGTCCACCTCTGCGCCGCCGACGGGCAGAGCCAGGACGAGGTGGTCGACGTCTGCGACGCCGCCGCCGGCGAGACGTGCAGCGACGGGGCCTGCAAGGACGCTTGCCTGGTGGCCGAGGACGCGCCGTCCAACGTGGGCTGCGAGTTCTGGGCGGTCGACCTGGACCAGCAGGACGGCTTCAACGACCCGGCCAGCGCGCCCTGGGGCGTGGTGCTCTCCAACACCGCCGAGACCACGGCGCACGTGGTCATCGAGCTCAACACCGCCCCGGTGGGCATGCCGCCGGTGCTCGCGCCGGCCATCGATCCCGTCGACATCCCGCCCGGCGCGCTGGCGCAGCTCCTCCTGCCCACGCGCGAGCTCGACTGCGGGGTGATGCCCAACGACTACGCCTCGCCCGGCACGTGCCTGTCGTCGCAGGCCTTCCGCATCACCTCCACCTCGCCCATCGTCGCCTACCAGTTCAACGTCTTCGAGAACGCGTACTCCAACGACGCCTCGCTGCTCCTGCCGACCAACGCGCTCGGCCAGGTCTATCGCGCCCTCAACT
Organism: Polyangiaceae bacterium; assembly: GCA_037720395.1. Lineage (GTDB taxonomy): Bacteria > Myxococcota_A > Polyangia > Polyangiales > Polyangiaceae > JBBJMR01. The sequence continues at coordinate 15,497 of JBBJMR010000118.1, read as the reverse complement.
GGACCGCGGGCCACCCGGCGCTCATCCCCATCGGGCCGCTGATGATCATCGACCGGTCGTACATCACCGTGGTCGGGGTCGTGCCGGACACCACCGTGAAGGTCAAGCCGAGCTGGCGCATCAAGGGCAACCCGCCCATCGCCCTCACCCAGCCGGGCGGCGAGATCGAGGTGACCATCGGGCCGTTCGACGTCCTCAACCTGGAGACCGACGACGCCACGCTCCAGGAGACCAGCCAGGGCATCGGCGTCGACCTGAGCGGCACCGTGGTGCAGTCCGACAAGCCGGTGGCCGTCTTCAGCGGCGTGGAGACCACCCAGGCGCCGGGACTCATCGACATCCCCACCTACCCCGGATGGACGTCCGAGGAGACCTGCTGCCTCGATCACCTCGAGGAGCAGATGTTCCCGCTGGAGTCGGTGGGCCTGCGCTACGTGGCCACGCGCAGCCCGGTGCGCTCCACCGGCAGCTACCAGGAGCCGGACATCATCCGCTTCGTGGGCGGCGCCGAGGCGGCGCAGGTGACCACCACCCTGCCCGCGCCATTCGACAGCTTCACCATCCAGCCCGGCGAGGTGAAGACCACCTGGACGCAGACAGACGTGATCGTCGAGTCCGACAAGCCGGTCATCGTCGGCCAGATCCTGATCAGCAACGAGTACTGCGAGGGCAACCCCATCGGTGACCCGTCGCTGACCATCTTCGCGGCGGTGGAGCAGTTCCGCTCCGACTACCTCATCCTCACGCCCGACTCGTGGAGCCTGAACTACGTGGTGCTCGCCGTGCCGGACGACGCCACGGTGACCATCGACGGCGTGGCCGCCGACCAATGCATCGTGGCGCCCGCGGGCATGCTCGAGGGCAAGACCTGGGAGGCGCGACGCTGTCCGGTGAGCGAGGGCGTGCACCGCATCGTCGGTGACCAGCCGTTCGGGATCATCGCCTACGGGTACGGCTCCGCCGGCTCGTATGCGTTCGTTGGCGGGGCGGACGTGAAGAAGATCTACGAGCCGCCGGTCATCAAGTAGCCGCCGCGGCAGGCGCGTCCGCGGCCTGGGTGGCAGGCGGGCACGGGCACGGGCGGGCACGTCGACCTTGACGATAGTTTCTTCTATCGTTAAATAAGTGTCCGGTCGTCACGACGGCGCCGCCCCTGCCCACGCCGCCGGCTTGCCAAGGAGAGACCCATGAAGCCGTCCCCGAAGAACTGGCCGCGCATCTCGAGCTCCCTCTATTACCAGGACGCCGCCCAGGCCATCGACTGGCTCTGCACGGCGTTCGGCTTCGCGGTTCGTCTGAAGATCGAGAACGACCAGGGCAGGATCGAGCACTCCGAGCTGGAGTACGGCGAGGGACTGATCATGGTCGGAGACACCTCGATCGCCGGCAAACCGGGCTTCCGCAAGTCACCGCGGGCCGTCAGCGGCGGCAACACCCAGAACATGATGGTCTTCGTCGACGACGCCGACGCGCACTGCGCGCACGCGCGCGAGCACGGCGCCAAGATCGTCGTCGAGCCGCACACCGACGACTACGGCGACGAGTACTGGAGCGACCGCAGCTACGAGGCCGAGGACCCCGAGGGCCACCACTGGTGGTTCTGCACGCGCGTCAAGGAAGGCGCGAAGAGCAGCGCCCGCGCCGGCGACTAGGCGGCGGGCCGCCGGCGCATGGCGGCGCCCGCCGCCGTCATTCCGGGCCGAGCGGGGTGCTGTCCGGGACCTCTTCGACCTGCACCATCGCGTTGTCGGCGGTGCCGACCTGGCCGCCGAAGAGGTACTCGGTGACGCGCGAGGAGAGGTCGAGCACGCCGGCGCCGACCTTCTTCTCCACGAAGCACGCCGGGCCGGCGTCGAGGACGGCCACGATGGCGCTCTTGCCGTTGCTGATCGACTTCACGCGCAGGCGCGTCAGGCAACCGAAGCGGCCGGAGTCGGCGGCGTACCAGTTCACCTTGCGCTCGCACTGCGGGCCGGTGAGGCCGGCGCACAGGCCGTCGGACTTGGCCTGGGAGAGGCAGAAGGGGATGCAGTTGTCGCCCGAGTCCTGGTGGGCGTTGCCGTTCTTGTCCACCCAGCAGCCGAAGCTCGTGGAGTGGTACTTGCCGCCGCTGACCTTGGTGGTGGCGTAGCTGCCGGTGCACGTCCAGGGCTGGCCGGGGTCGGTGCCGGAGTCGCCGGGCTCGCTGTAGTAGCTGGCCTTGCTCCAGCCGATGGTCCCGTCGTGGTCGACGTGGATGTAGCCGCTCGTCTCGGCCGCCTCCTGCAAGGTGACCTCATCGCCCGCGCTCACCACCTCGAGGACCCCGAAGGTGGTTCCCGGGCCCTTGCGCAGGTTCACGTTCACGGTGGCCACGCGGATGTCGCCGCTGTCGCCGCCGTCGTCGGGCGGCGCCACCACCTCGTAGAACTTGCCCGAGCTCCAGCCGGTCGCGCCCTGGTACTCGACCAGGTAGAAGCCGCCGCTCGGCGCGGATTGCTTCACCGTCACCTGATCGCCGTCGTCCACGACGTCGAGGATCGACGCCGAGGTCGAGGCGCCCGCGCGCAGGTTGACGTTGCCGGTGGCCTGCAGCTTGGTGCCGACGGCGACGGAGCCGCTGACGCCCTCGGCGTCGCTCTCCACCGACTCGTCCTGGCCCTCGTCGAGGCCGCCCTGACCGGGCGCGCAGGCCCAGCCGCCGAGCGCGGCCGCGATGCAGAAGATCGGCAGGAAGTGCCAGCGACGCTCGGCCATGACGCGTTCTCCTCTGCGCCGGGGGCGCCGGCCGGAATCGCTCCGGCCACCCCGTCCCGGTCCCGCGCGCGCTCGCGATACAAGAGTCGCGCCGCGGGCCGCGCCCGCTGTATCCCGGCGGAACTACACGTCCGGGTGCGCCCCGGGAGCCCGTCCCACCGTCCAGGTGCGGCGGTCGTCTTCTGGACGCTGGTCATGACGCCGCGCGGCTCGATCGCGCGCCGCCGCCCGGGCCCCGGGCGCCTCGTATGCGAGAGCTCGCGGCGCAGCGCGCGCAGCCGGGTCTCGTCGTCCAGCACGGCGCCATGGTAGGCACCGAGGACAAGCGGCGATGACAGGGGACGACAACCGATTGCCCGCGCGCGCCAGCCGCGCCGATCCGCCGGCGCCCGTTCCTCGCCCGGGGCCCCGCTGCCGGCCGACAGCGCCCGCGCCTGGGTGCGCGCCGCCGCGCTGGCAGGCCCGGCGCGCACCATCTCCTCGCTCTTCGGCGCCCGCGTCATCCAGGCCGCCGCGCTGCGGGGCGCCTCCGAGGCCGGCCTGTGGCGGGCGCTCGGCGTGCGCCCGGAGGACGACGACTTCCCGCCCATCGACGACGAGCGCCACCTCGACGTCTGGGAGCGCGTCATGCGCGCCCTCGACGATGCCGGCTTCCCGATCTTCTACGCCACCACGGTGCGCATCGACGACTACGGCCTGCTCGGGCTGGCCTGCAAGACGGCCGCCGATCTGCGCGCTGCGCTGCGGCTGGTGGAGGCGCACCTGCCGGCGTACACCGACGCCATCACCGTGCGCCTCGAGGAGGAGGGCGATCGCGCGGTGCTCTCGGTGGCGCGCGCCGGCGGGGCGCGCCTCGGCGTGCGATGTTCGGTGGAGTCGGCGCTGGCCGAGCTGCTCGGATCGATGCGCGCCATCGCCGGCGCGGCGGTGGCGCCGGCGGCGGTGACCTTCAGCCATCGCTCCCCGGCGGACACGCGCGCGCACCGTCAGCACTTCGGGGTGGCGCCGCGCTTCGGCGCCGCGCGCAACGCCATGGAGCTCGACGCCGCGACCTTGCGCGCGCCGTTGCTGAGCGCCGACGCCGGCCTGTGCCGGTACCTGAGCGCCGAGCTGGCGGCGCTGTCCTCGAGCGGCGTGGCCGCGCGCCCTGCGGCCACCTGGCGCGAGCGCACGCGCGCCGCGCTGCTCCGCGAGCTGCCACGCACGCCGCGCATCGGCCGCGGCGCGCGCGCTGGGGGTGAGCGCGCGCACCTTGCAGCGTCACCTGGGCGGCGAGCGCGCCACCTTCGACGGGCTCCTCGACGAGACGCGCCGCGAGCTGGCCGAGCGGCTCCTCGCCGACGCCACCCTGACCGTCGCCGAGGTGGCCGCGACCACCGGCTTCGCGGAGAGCTCCTCGTTCTGCCGTGCCTTCAAGCGCTGGACGGGGCGTTCGCCGCGCGACGACGGCGCGCCCCGCGGCGGCAGCCCGCCCTGAACGCGCGACGGCCGCGGGGCGCTTGCGAAGCCACCGCGGCCGCCCCTCAGGCGCTGCGCGTCGCCTACTTCTTCGGGCGATCGGCGCTGAGGTCGAGCTTGATGACCACGCCGTCGCGGATCAGGTCGTCGGCCTTGCCGGCGTAGACGATGCCCCAGTCCTTGCGGTTGATGGAGAACTCGCTCTTGGCCGTGACCTTGTCGGCGGTGACCTTGATGGTCGCCGGGAAGGTGACCGACTTCTCGACGCCGCGCAGGTTCAGGTTGCCGGTGATGGTGTGGGTGGCGCCCTTGTCGCCGCCGGCCTTGATCTCGGTGGAGGTGAAGGACGCCTTGGGGAACTTCTCCACCTCGAAGAAGTCGCCGCTCTTCAGGTGACCGGTCAGCTTGTCGTCGTCGCTCTTGACGCTGGTCATGTCGATGACGACCGCGATCTTTGCGCTCTCCGGCTTGTCGTCGGTGATCGCGATCCAGCCGTCGAACTGCTGGAACGACCCCTCGTGCTTGCCGGTGACCTTGGAGCCGGTCCACTCGATCTTCGACTTCGGCGGGGCAAGGGTGATGGCGCCCGCCGGCTTGTCCGGGAGCGCGACGGCGGCAGCACTGGCGCCGGGGGCCGCGGACGCCGAGCCCGTGGCGGTGGTGGCTGCGGTGGTGGTGGTGGTGGCCGTGGCCTTGGCGGTGGTCGCCGGCTTGGCGCTGCCCACCGAGGCCGGGGACACGCTCGTCGACGGGTCCTCGCAGGCGAGAAGCGATGCGCAGAGCAGCGCGGCCGAGGACGCCAGCGCGAGACGGGGAGCGATCTTGATCATGGTTCCTTTGAGGGGCGTCGATGCCCCGCGACGCGCGGCATGCTGGTGGAGGAGGGGCGCACGGGTCAAGGCAGCCACCCGCAATTCACCGTTGCCGAGATGGCAACGAGTGGATTCGACCGGAACGCAGAACGCAGAACGCAGAACGCAAGCGGCGCGCCAGCTGCACGCGCGCGGTGCTAGGGCGTGGACGTGCCCACCGCGCGCCTCGGCGACCGCAGCCTCTTCCCGGACCTCGAGGCCATCGCCTACCTGAACCACGCCGCCATCTCGCCGCCCTCGTTGCCGGTGCGCGAGGCGGTGCGCGGCTGGCTGGACAGCTACGCGCGGGTCGGTGTGGCCGCGATCTTTCCCTGGATCGAGCAGCGGGAGCGCCTGCGCGCCGCGCTCGCCGAGCTCATCGGCGCGCGCAGCGAGGACGTCGGCCTGATCACCAACACCAGCCAGGGCGTGGTCGACATCGCCGTCTGCTACCCGTGGCGCACCGGCGATCGGGTGCTGGTCTTCGAGGGCGACTTCCCGGCCAATGTGGTCCCCTGGCTGCGCGCCGCGGAGCAGCACCAGCTCGAGGTGGTGAAGCTCTCGCCGGAGCCGTTCGCGCGCAGTGACCAGGAGGGCTGCCGCGCTGCGCGCCGAGCTGGAGCGTGGCGTGCGGCTGGTGGCCACCAGCGCGGTCGGCTTCCAGACCGGGCTGCGCGTGCCGCTCGCCGCCATGGGCGCGCTCTGCCACGCACACGGCGCCGAGCTCTTCGTGGATGCCATCCACGCCGCCGGGGTGGTGCCCCTCGGCGGACTGGCCGCGCACGTCGATTACCTGGCCTGCGCCAGCTACAAGTGGCTGATGGGCGTGGAGGGCGCGGGCTTCCTCTACGTTCACCCTGCGCGCATCGCCGCCCTGCGACCGCTGGTCGCCAGCTGGCTCAGCGTCGAGGACGGGCTCGGTTTCCTGGTGCTCGGCGCCGGTCACCTCCGCTACGACCGTCCGGTGCGCCGGCGCGCGGACTTCGTGGAGGGCGGCACCAGCAACGGCGCGAGCTTCGCCGCGCTCGAGGCCTCGCTCGGGTTGCTGCGCGAGCTGGGCATCGAGGCCGTCCACGCCCACGTGCACCGCTACCACGACGCGCTCGAGCCGGCGCTGGTGGAGCGCGGCTTCCACAGCCTGCGACCGCGCGAGCCGGAGCGCCGCGGCGGAGCGCTGTGCCTGCGCCCGCCCGCGGGCGTCGACGTGGTGGCGCTGCACGCCGACCTCGGGCGCGCTGGCATCGCCTGCGCCATCCCCGACGGCATGCTGCGCATGGCGCCGCAGTGGCCGAACGACGTGGCCGAGGTGCCGCGCGTGGTGCAAGCGTTCGATGGCGCTCTGCGCCGGCTCGGGGCAAGCTCGGCGGCGAGGTGAGCGCAGGGAACGACAGCAGCGCGCCGTCGCCGCCGCCGGCGACGCCACCCACCGTGCCGGCGGGTTCGCCCGAGGCACGCCCGGCGCCGGGCGCCGCAGCCGCCGCCGCTCCGCCGCGCAAGCGCTGGCGGCGGCGCACCCATCCTCCTCGTCGCCGTCCCCGCCGGCATCCTCCTCCTCTGGATCGCCATCCACCGCGTCCCGGGCCTGGGGCCGTTCCTGGCCGACACCGGGCGGGCCGTCGCGGGGCCGACGGCCATCGCCAAGCTCGAGGACTTCGCCTACGACCTCGACGACCGCTGGCAGCGCTTCTGGCGCACCGACGAGGCGCCGAAGGCGTACTGGGACGTCCCTCGGCGCGCCCGCTCCCGCAACGATGCCGCCGCGCACGCCGGACGGCAGCGCCGACGCCGACGCCGGCGCGGTGCCCGCGGCGCCGCCGGGCTGGAAGCCGCCCGACGTGGCGCCGATGCACGCCAACTGGTCGGCGCCGGGCGACGGGCAGTGGCTGCCCATCGCCGACGTGCGCCACCCGGAGGACGCACCGCGCATGTACAAGACGCTCCTCCACCCCGACCGCAACCGCAGCTGGGCGGCGGTGTGCGTGGTGGCAGTGGAGCTGTCGCGCGCGCAGCTGCACCTCGTCGCCGGGCGTTACGAGCCGGAGAGCAAGGAGCCGGCCGCCAGGGACTACCCGCGCCCGGCGGTCGTCCCCGCCGAGCACCACGGCGACCTGCTGGCCGCCTTCAACGGCGGGTTCAAGACCACGCACGGCAACCACGGCATGCACATCGACGGCGTGACCCTGGTCAAGCCGCGCAAGGACAGCTGCACCCTGGTCCACTACCAGGACGACACCTTCACCATCCGCACCTGGCCCCACGTCGCGGCCGAGGAGGGGCGCATGCAGTGGTGGCGCCAGACGCCGCACTGCATGATGGAGGAGGGCAAGCTGCACCCCGGCCTCACCGCCGACGGCAACACCAACTGGGGCGCGACGCTGGAGGGCAGCACCGTCATTCGACGCTCGGCCATCGGCCTGGACGAGACCGGCAGGGTGCTGTTCATCGGCATCGGCGACTCGACGACTGCGCCGGCCATCGCCAGGGCCATGAAGCACGCCGGCTCCTTCGCCATCGCGCAGCTCGACGTGAACTGGTCGTTCCCGAAGTTCCTGACCTACGAGCCGCGCGAGCCAGGCTCGACCGAGCTGGTGGCCAGGCCGCTGACCAGTGGCTTCGAGTTCACCGAGGACGAGTACGTCCGCCAGCGCTCACAGCGCGACTTCTTCTACCTGGTCCGCAAGGGGCGCTGACGCCGACGGCGAGCTCACACGGGCTGCTGGTTCGCCGTGCTAGCCTGGCCTCCGTGGGTCGCACGGTGGCAGCAAGGAGGCTCGAGCCCACGCCCATGTCGCTCGAGGCGTGGGCGGACATGGATGAAGACGAGCCCGGCGAGCTCGTCGACGGCTTCCTGGAGGAAGAGGAAGTGCCCACGGTGCTGCACGAAGCGGTCGTATCGTGGCTCATTCGCTTCCTCGGCGCCTGGCTTGGCGCCAGCGGCGGATGGGTCTTCGGCTCGGAGATGAAGTTTGCCGTCGCCGCTGCACGCGGGCGCAAGCCGGATGTCTCGGTGTTTCTCGGCGGCACACCGCTCCCAGAGGCTCAGGCATCGCTGGCTCGCGTCCCGCCGAGCATCATGGTGGAGGTCGTCTCCCCGCGTCCGCGCGATGGCCGGCGCGATCGCATCGACAAGCTGGCCGACTATGCCGCGTTCGGCGTGCCCTACTACTGGCTCATCGACCCACAGCTGCGCACGCTCGAGGTGCTAGCGCTGAGAGCACGGCGCAAGCCGGAGCTCGTCCTGTCGGCCAGCGGCGGACGACGAGCCATCCCTGGATGCCCGGGATTGAGGCTCGACCTGGACGCGCTCTGGGCGGCACTCGACAAGCTACCGAGCTCGCCAGCGGCGCCACCCGCTCCGGCACGCGCGTCGCGGCCGAAGCGGCTGGCCAGGCCGAAGGCGCGCCCCCGCTCATGAGCTGACGTGCTGCCGCTGCTCGCGCTCTCCGTCGTGGTGGTGCTCACGCTGGGCTACGTCTTCTACGGCCGCTTCATCGGCCGCATCTACGCGCTCGACGATGGGGTGACCACGCCCGCTGTCCGCAAGGAGGACGGCGAGGACTTCGTCCCCACCAAGCCCTTCTACCTGCTCGGGCAGCACTTCAGCGCCATCGCCGCCGCCGGCCCCATCGCCGGGCCGATCCTGGCCGTGCCCATGTTCGGCTGGGCGCCGTGCGTGCTGTCGATCGTGCGCGGCGTGGTGTTCATCGGCGCGGTGCACGATTTCTCCGCGCTGGTGGCCAGCGTGCGCCACGACGCCGAGAGCGTGGCGGAGCTCGCCAAGCGCCACATCGGCCGGCGCGCCTGGCTCATGACCATGGCCTTCATCTGGCTGGCCCTGGTCTACGTGCTGGTGGCCTTCGCCGACATCACCGCCTCGACCTTCGTCGGCAAGACGGAGGAGCTCGCCGCCGGCCCCGATGGCCAGGCGCTGCCCTTCAACGCCGGCGGCGCAGTGGCCATGGCCAGCATCCTCTACCTGGGCCTGGCGGTGGTCATGGGCCTCGTCGATCGCCGCTGGAAGCCGCCGCTCTGGCTGACGACGGTGATCTTCGTGCCCGCCACGCTGGCCGCGGTCTGGCTGGGCACGCGCCTCTCCACGGTGTTCGTCCTGCCGGTGGACAACCCGCAGCGCCTCTGGGGCCTGATCATCCTCGCGTACTGCTTCGTGGCCTCGCTGCTGCCGGTGTGGATGCTCCTGCAGCCGCGCGGGTACCTGGGCGGCTTCGTCCTCTACATCGCCATCGCCGTGGGCGTCATCGGCATCTTCTTCGGCGGGCTGCGCTTCCCGGGGGAGTTCGAGATCCGCCAGCCGGCCTTCAAGTCGCTGGACGCCGGCGGCCCGTTCGGCACGCTCTTCCCGTTCCTCTTCGTGACCATCGCCTGCGGCGCCTGCTCGGGCTTCCACGGCCTGGTGTGCTCGGGCACGACCTCCAAGCAGATCGCCAAGGAGTCGCACACCCGGGCGGTGGGCTACGGGGCCATGCTCCTCGAGGCCTTCGTGGCCATCATCGCGCTCGGCACCGTGGTCATCCTCGCCGAGGGCAAGCTCCCGGGGCCGGGCAAGATCTACGGCGACGGCATCGGCAAGTTCCTCACCGTCATCATCGGCCGAGAGAACCTGGTCTTCGCCGCCACCTTCGGGGCCATGGCTTTCTCGACGTTCGTCTTCGACACCATCGACGTCTCCACCCGCCTCGGCCGCTACGTCATCCAGGAGCTCTTCGACTGGCGCGGCCGCACGGCAGCGGCTGCGGCGACGGCCATCACCCTGGTGCTGCCGGCGCTGTTCATCGCCTCGGCCAGGGCGCCGCAGCCCGGCGTGCGCCCGGCGTACATGGACTTCTGGACGCTCTTCGGCACGTCGAACCAGCTCCTGGCCGCGCTGACCTTGCTGGCGGTCACCGTCTGGCTGCACCGCGAGAAGCGCCGCATCTGGTACACGGCGGTGCCGGCGGCCTTCGTGATGGTCATCACGCTGTGGGCGCTGGCGATCCAGATCTGGCAGGCCTTCGCCACCGTGCGGGCCAACGGGCTGCACCTCGATGCGGCCTTCTTCAACGGGGTGGTCTGCGTGCTGCTGGTCGGGCTGGCGGTGTCGATCGTGGTGGAGGCGTTGCGCGTGCTGCACGACCCCGGGCGGGCGCCGAGCGTGGAGCCGCTGAAGGTGGTCTGAGCCCGCTGCCGCCGATTCCGGTGATGAGGCTTGCTTCGAGGCCGTAATGACCACGCTCGACGAGCTGCTCGTCACGTACGAGGGCAAGCTGCGCCTGGTCTAGGGTCGGCGTCGAAGCCGAGCGGCAGGCGGAGCCAGTGACTTGGGGCTGGCGGCGGACGCAGGGTGGACGTCGGCGCTCGGGTCCATGCCGGCCCGCTACGCCACCTCGCCGAGCTTCTGCTCCCTCCGGCGGCACCGGCTCTCGTATCCTGTGGTCATGGTCGGCCTCACCCCGCTTCGGTTCGTCTCGCTCTCCTTGCTGCTGCTCACCGGGGGCGGCGCCGCCACCGGGTGCTCCGCCTCGGATGCGGGGGAGAACAGCTCCCCTTCTGGAACTGGCGCGAGCACCGGGACGTCGACGAACGTCGGGGGAGCCGGGGGCGGAAGCGCCACCGGCGGCGTCGGCGGTGCTTTCACGACGAGCAGTAGCGGCACCGCAGGAGGCGGCGCCTGCGTGCCGCCGGACTTGCTCATCGCGCTCGACCGCACGATCACGATGCACCGCACGCCGGAGGGCACCACGCCCGTGGATGTCACCTACGCGAGCTCGAAGTGGTCGCAGGCGATCACCGCGATCGAGGGCCTGGTCTCCCCGGAGCGCGACGACACCATCCGGTTCGGGGTCGAGCTATGGCCGCGCGAGGAGCCGGGGTGCATCACGCTGGCCGAGCGCATCACGGACATGATGCAGGCGACCAACCCGTCCTGCTCCGACGGCGAGGTGCTGGTGTCGCCAGCGATCGGCACGAGCGCGTCGATCGGCACGGCGCTCGATCCGCTGACCACCAAGATCTGCGCCTCCACCCCGACGGGCGCTGGCCTGCTCACGGGTGCCGCGCACCTCGCGACGATCGAGGAGGTCGGACGCGACCAGTACCTGATGCTCGTCACCGACGGCGCCGACTGGGATCAGACCTGCCCGACGCCGTACCCGGTCACCGTCGCGCAGCAGCTCGCCGCCAACGGCATCAAGACCTTCATCCTCGGCTTCTCCGCGTCGGGTGAGCTCGGGCCCAACGGCATCGGCGCACCATTCCTCAACGACATGGCGTGTGCAGGCATGACCGCGCCGGACCTCGACACCAACTGCGTCATGGGCACGACCGGCTACACCGCCACCGACCCGGCCGGGCCCACCCTGTACTTGCAGGCCAGCGACGGCGCCGCCCTCTCCGCTGCGCTGGCCGCGATCGCCGTGTCGATCTGCTGCGACTGCATCGAGTGAGACGCTCTTTCACGGGCGCAATCGTCGCCTGCATGCGGTCGAGCTGTTGCAGAAGGCGCTCCGTCTCCTCGTGGAGATAGGTGTGCTGCAGCGCGCGCCACCATTGGTCTGGGCCGCCTGCTTTGAAGCCGGGGTTCACGCATCCGAGCGCGGTCGCGACAATCCCTGATCCTGTGGGCCAGCGGGGGCATGATGCGCGCGCGGGTGGTCGATGTGCCGACAGTGGCAGCGAGAGCTGGGAGGTGGCGGGTGCGCGCGAACCCTTTCCCAGAGGTCGCGAGCGTTCGGTACCACGCAACCACTGCGGTCCGGCCGGTGGCCCGTGGCCCGTGCCGGCGGAATCGACGGGTCCTGCTCGGCCTCGGAGCCGTCGTCACCGGGTGCGGGCTCGAGCCGATGCGCCTCGTCGAGAGGCGCTGCCGGCGCAGGTAGCGCTGGATACGTGGCGCCGTCTCGGGCGGTCGCTGCAGGCCAAGGGGTGGGGATGACGTCGTCGCCGCAGCCGGATGAGGCCGCCGAGGGCGAGACCCGCACGCGAAGAACCAACCGCGCCGGCAAGAAGTCATGGGTACCTGCCCGCGTGCCGCCGGCGCTGCACGGCGTCATCTACGGCGAAGACTGACGCCCTGCGCGCGATTTTCGGAACCGCGTGCCACGGCCGCTGTCACTCCCAGCGTGACGGGAATGCGACAGCAGCTCTGAGCGGCCGTCGTCCCGCACCCCCCTGAATTCGGCCGCGCCCGGAGGGCTGCGCGCCCACCCGTACGCCCCGCGCGTCCGCCACAGCGGACGCGCGCCGGCGTGGGTGGCGACGTCCGCCGGCCGGCACCCACCTCACCCACCCCACACACGACAAGGACCCCAGCCATGACCATCGGCAGCAGCTCGAACAACCCCTTCCTCCCCGGCGGCTTCCTGGCCCCGACGCTGCTCGCCAACCCGTTCGTGGAGACGGTCGACGACGAGGTCGGCGAGGACGCGCCCGAGGGCAGCTACACGTACGCCATGGTCAAGACGGCGCCCGCCGTCCCGGCCGACGAGGTGGAGACCGCCGACGCCTCCGTCGAGCTGACCACCCGCTGGGGCACCTCGGTGCTGCACGTCGCGCACCTGACGCCGCCGCGCTCCTTCTACGTCGGCGAGGAGCAGCACAAGGCCATGCCGCTCGACTTCTTCCTCCCCGAGGAGAAGCTCGGCGCCACGCGCGCACCGATCGTGCTCGCCGACGGCCGCGGCAACGTCTCGCTGGTGCTGCCGCCGCGCGCCACCGGCACCGTCGACATCCCCGGCGCCGGCAAGCGCACCGTGGGCGAGCTGCTCCAGGGCGGCGCCGGTGAGCCCTGCGCCGAGCTGGCCGGCGCCCGCGCCCTGTCGCTGCCGGCCGGGTCCCGCGCGCGCATCGTGCTCGGCGACCTGGTCTTCGAGGTCAACATGGTCAACGCCGGGCGCGTCGTCGCCGGCCACTTCGCCGTCGACACCCAGGCCGCGCCGTACCACGGCCTCTCGGCGCTCATGCACATCGGCCTGCTCGCCGCGGCCGCGCTCTTCGTGCCCGCCCTCGGCGGCACCGAGGACGGCAGCGCCAGCTCGGACGACGCGCACATGATCGGCCAGTACCTGGCGGCCGCCGCCGCGGCCGAGCTCGAGGAGCGCCCCGCCGATCCCAGCGCCGGCGCGGCCACCCCGGCGCCCGAGGGCGGCACCGGCGACGGCTCGCGCGGCGAAGAGGGCAAGCTCGGCAGCCAGACCAGCACCGCCACCAACAAGCGCTACGCCATCGAGAAGACCTCGGTCACCGACGACCCGCACATGGCGCGCATCGCCGCGCTCCGCGACGCCGCCGACTTCGGCATGATCGGCTTGCTCAACGCCGGCGCCGGCGGCGACCCCAAGGCGCCCACCGCGCCGTGGGGCCAGGACACCTCGAACGGCAAGGACGCCATCAGCGCGCTCGGCAACATGTGGGGCGCCGAGCTCGGCGAGGCGGCCGGCATGGGCGGCCTGGGCCTGACCGGCATCGGCGAGGGCGGCGGGCGCAGCGGCCTGGGCATCGGCCTCGGCAACGTCGGCACGCTCGGGCACGGCGCCGGCCTCGGCGACGGCCAGGGCTTCGGCGACGGCCCTGGCGGCTTCGGCCGCAGCGGCGGCCGCCTGCCCCCGAACCACGTCGCCGCCCCGCCGCGCATGCGCGTGGGCACGGTCGACGTCGGCGGTCACCTGCCGCCGGAGGTCATCCAGCGCGTCGTGCGCCAGAACTTCGGCCGCTTCCGCCTCTGCTACGAGAACGCCCTGCGCAACAACCCGAACCTCCAGGGCCGGGTCACGGTGCGCTTCGTCATCGGCCGCGACGGCGCCGTCTCCCAGGTCTCCAACGGGGCCAGCGACCTGCCCGATGCCGGCGCGGTCTCCTGCGTGGTGCGCGCCTTCTACGGCCTGTCGTTCCCGCAGCCGAGCGAGGGCGGCATCGTCACCGTCGGCTACCCGATCATGTTCACACCGGGACAGTAGCGCGCCCGCGGCGATCGACGGCCACGTCGGTCGCCGCGCCGCTCTCGCGCTGCCCCCGCTCCCGTTCGCTCCCGTTCGCTCCCGCGCTGCTACGCTGCGCGGGCGCGATGCGTTTGTTGCTCCTGCACACCGGCGGCACCCTGATGATGCGCGCCGCCGCCCAGAGCGGTGGCGTCCTCGAGCCCGACGTCTACACGCGCGACCTGCTCGGCGAGCTGCCCGTGCTGCGCCGCATCGCCGACATCGAGGCGCGCATCCTCTTCTCCCTCGACTCGTCGGACATGCAGCCGCACCACTGGGTGGAGATGGCGCGCGAGGTGCACGGCGCGCTCGACGCCTACGACGGCGTGGTGCTGGTGCACGGCACCGACACCATGGCCTACACCGCCAGCGCGCTGGCCTTCCTGCTGCCCGGCCTGGACCGCGCCGTCATCCTGACCGGGGCGCAGTCGCCGCTCGGCGAGGTGCGCAGCGACGCGCGCAACAACCTCGTCGACGCCTGCTACCTGGCCACCCTGCCCATCCCCGAGGTGGGCATCGCCTTCAACGCTCACCTGCTGCGCGGCTGCCGCGCCAGCAAGCTCGACGCCTGGAGCCTGAACGCCTTCGGGTCGCCGGCGTGCGCACCGCTCGCCGAGCTCGGCGTCTCGGTGCAGATCGGCGCGCACCTGTTGCCGAAGCGGCCGCCGGCGCCGTTCGACGAGCGCATCGAGCCGCGCGTGCTGGCGGTGCGCACCTTCCCCGGGCTCGACCCGCGCCTCCTGCTCGGCGCGCTCGGCGCCGGGGTGCGCGGCATGGTCATCGAGGCCTTCGGCGCCGGCAACGTGCCGCACCTCGAGAACTCGCTCATCCCCGTGTTCGAGGCGGCGCGCACGCGCGACGTGCCGGTGGTCGTCGTCAGCCAGTCGCCGCGCGGCGCGGTGGACCTGGCACGCTACAAGGGCGGCTCGCTGGCCGCGGCGGCCGGCGCGGTCGGCGGCGGCGACATGACCGCCGAGGCGGCGCTGACCAAGCTGATGATCGTCCTCGGCCGCGCCGACGACGCCGGCCGCGTGCGCGCCGCCCGCGAGGCGTTCGCCACGCCCATCGCCGGCGAGATGAGCTAGGCGCGAGCGGCTGCGCGGGCCACCGCCGCGTCGGCTACAGCTTCCACGACAGCGCAGCCGATCCTGCGCCTATCGTCACCGTGGGAATGGCAGAGCGGGCGCCTTGCTCGGCAGCTTCGTCCGTGGGCGCGCGAGCGCCGAGCACCCAGAGCGGCACACCGACCCCCGCCAGCAGGACGCTGCCGCCGATGAGGGGAAAACCCAGGAAGACCGTCGTCATGGCGGCGTTCATCGTGCATTCGCCTTCGGGCCCGCAGTCGTCGTGCCCGAGACTCACGGCCACGACCGTCACGCCACCCACCAGCGCCGCCGACCCCAGCCCCGTCAGCGCCATGCCCGTGTACATCATCCCCGGGCTCCGATGCTCGCCGCCGGCCCCCGAGGAGGGGCCCTGGGCC
>JBBJMR010000365.1:0-8113 GCA_037720395.1 Polyangiaceae bacterium | reverse complement strand
TCGACGGCGTCGGGCAGGTCGGTCGGCACGTAGAGCAGCGCGTTCTTCGGGTGGTCGAAGGGCGAGCTGACCGAGAGCGCGCCCGCGCCGGTGGCGGGCGAGGCGAGGCCCATGCGCGAGCGGAAGAAGCCGAAGCCGTCGGCGGCGGTGGTCAGGGTGGCGCTGGTCAGCACCACCGCGCCCACGCGGTCGAAGATGCGCTCGCGCAGGAGGTGGCCGAGCTCGACTGGCGAGGCGCCGAAGGCGGTCACCTCCGGGGGCCCCGAGGCCGTGCCGCGCCGGCTGCCGCGCGGCGGGCGCGACTCGATCCAGGTCACCTGCTGGGTGGCGTGCTCGACGATCGAGGCCGCGTCGTGGCGCAGGCGCTGGGCGCGCTCGCCGACCAGGGCCACCGCGTCGTTGATGCGATTGGCGTCGGCGTAGAGGCCGAGCGTCTCCAGCGCCGTGTCCAGCCGGTGGTAGGCGTCGACCAGCGCGCCGCTCCAAGCCTCGCGCGGCAGCGGGGTGCGCGGCGAGCTGCCCTCCTCGCCGCGCGGGCAGAGCTCGGCGAGCCACGAGAACAGCTCGACCACCGCCTCGCGCACCAGCCCCACCAGCGCCGTGCCTTCGCCGCGCGACAGGAGCCGGTCGGAGAGGCCGCTGCCGGCAAAGGCGCGCTCCGCCTCGCGCAGCGTGGTCTCCAGGCGGGCGCGGCTGACGCGGGTGCCGAAGTGCGCCGTGGCCACGTCCTCGAGCTGGTGCGCCTCGTCGAAGATGACGGCGTCGTAGCGAGGCAGCACGCCAGCGGCGGAGGCGCGCGGTCCGGCGGCCTCCTTCACCGCCAGGTCGGCAAAGAAGAGGTGGTGGTTGACGACCAGGATGCGCGCCCGCTCCGCATCCCGCTTCATGCGCGTCACGAAGCAACGATCGAAGTATTCGCAGTCGGCGCCCACCCGGGTCTCGCTCGATGACGACACCTCGCGCCAGAGCGGATCGTCCTCCGCCAGCGCGGTGAGCTCGGCGGCGTCGCCGGTCTCCGTGTGCTCCGCCCAGTCCTCCACCAGGGGCAGGGAGCGGCCCAGGCCCAGGTCGGTGACGGCGGCGGAGCTCCTGCGCAGCTCGTGGAAGCGCCGCAGGCAGAGGTAGTTGCCGAGCCCCTTCACCAGCGCCGCCTCCGGGCGCAGTCCGAGGCCGCTGGCGATGCCCGGCAGGTCCTTGTGGAACACCTGCTCCTGCAGCGCGCGCGTGGCCGTGGACACGACCACGCGCTTGCGGCTGAGGATGGCGGGCACCAGGTAGGCGAGCGTCTTGCCCGTGCCGGTGCCCGCCTCGCACAGCAGGGGGCGCTCCTCGGCGAGTGCGCGCTCCACGGCGTCGGCCATCTCCAGCTGGCCCTGGCGCTCCTCGTAGCCGGAGAAGCGCTGCGCCAGCGGCCCATCGGGCCCGAGCAAGGCGCGCGCGTCGCCGCTCATCGGCGCGCGCGCGTCGCTCGCGCCGGCTCAGCGCGCCGCGCGAGCGACGGCCTTCTCGAGGCCGAGCGCGAAGCGCACCTCTTCCATGGCGACATCGACGCTCTCCACCGGTTTCTCGAAGGAGACCTCGCACCACGTGTCCAGCGTGCGCGCCGAGTCCCCGGGGTCGGTCACCCGCGTCACCTGCGAAGCGACCTCGGTGTACCCGCGCTCCGCGGCGGGGCCAGCCAGCGTGCGTGCGCGCGAGAACAGCGCATCCTCCCCGTCGTCGGGGAAGTCGTTGCGCTGCGCTCGGACCACGAAGCCAACCTTGGGGGAGCTTGACTCGACGCGAACGCCGGAGTCCATGAGCAGGTTCTCGCGCACGCGCTCGGCCACGTGCACGACGTCTCCCCGGGTCTGGTAGACCTCGAATCCGGCGGTGATGAGGGCTTTCTTGATTTCTGCGGGAGTGGGCATCGTTGCGGTCGCGCGTCTACCCCGCTCGCGCCGGCCTACACTTCTCGCAAGCCGACGCGCAGCCGTCAAGCGCTCGAGGGGTTCTGGCCTCTGGCTCGTCCGCGAGGCTGGACCAGAGGCTGGCCCGGAGGGAGGCGGGCGGCCCGCGCCGCCGCGCTCAGCCTGACTCGCGCGTGGGCGGCGCCGGCGGCGCTGGCGGGGGAGGCTGGCTATCCGTGTCGTCGAGGAAAGACACACCGACGATGGCTCCGTCCGGCTCATCCTGGATCCAGACGATGCGCCCGGGACGGCGCTTGCCGCCCTCACCCACGGCGACCTGGAGCTCAGCGCCGAGCTGCAGCGACTCCTCGATGATGGCGCGCAGCCCGCCGCGGCTGAGGTTCAACGCCCAGCCGACGATCTCGCTGTCGCCGTCGTAGAAGTAGACCCGGTCGCTGACCTCGCGCCGCGCGCCACCGGCCCTGCGGGTGGGCGGCAGTCCGGGGACCGGCGCGCCCGTGGGGGGCGTCAAGTTCCTGCGTTTCACGTCGGGCTTGACACCGAGCATAGCATCCAACCTAACCACCTTACGAATAACGCGCGCCGGGGCATCGCCGCTCGTCTCCCAACCGCGCCGGCCCCCGGCCCCGCCCCCCCCGGCTCCGGCCCCCCCCCCGGCGGTTCTCGACGACGGCCTCCGGCGCACGACGCCCTCCGTCGGTCCGATGAGGCCCTCCGCCGCACGACGCCCGGCCGGCGCGCGACGCCCCGCCGGCGCACGACGCCCGGCCGCCGCATACGCCCCGCCGCAGCACGACGCCCCGCCGTCACCCCCAGATCGCCCCCCCGCGCGCCCGGAAGGCCCTCCGGCGGCGTCTGGGGCGGCACGCCCCAGAACCTGTCAATGCGTCTGGTTCGGGGCGTGGCCGCTGGAGCCGTCGTTGGGCTCGCTGTAGACGCTGGCCGCCTCGAGGATCCCGAGCTGGTCACGGCCGAGCGGGATGCCCTTGTCCGAGAAGAAGAGGTCGTTCTCGTCGAGCCGTGCGCGCACGCGGGCGATGAAGAGGATGGGATCGCCGGAGCGCGTGTAGCCGAGCTGGACCAGCGCGCCCCTGGGCCACTTGCCACCCTCGAAGGCCAGCTCGCGGCGCAGCGTGAAGAAGCCCTCCTCGGGCATCTTCTTCAACGAGTCGGCCCAGGACAGGCCGCGGAACTCGAGGGCCGGGCCGTGGAAGTGCCACCGGTTGTGGATGTTGTGGTCCGGCGGCAGCACGCTCGGCAGGCCGCTATCCGAGTGGTTGTGGAAATACACGAGGATGCCCGCAGGCACCTTCTCCTCGTTGCCCGGGAGGGGCTTGGTGGTGAGGTAGAGGCCACAGTCGGGGAGGAGGTTCTTGGGGCTGGCCATGAAAGCCACCAGCCATTAACCATGCTGCTGGGCGGCGTAAAGACTGCTATGTGAACCGCCCCGTGAAGATCGGTTTGCACACAGGTCCGGCCCGCGCGCATCGAGCCACGCCGCGAGGTGACTGGTGAACAAGCTCAGCCAGTTTCTCGGCGCGGCCGCCGTCATCGCCATCGCCGTGGTGTTCATCGTGCAGTTCCGCCCTGCGACCGGCGCCCAGCAGGGCGCGTCGGGGCCGACCTGCGCCATCGAGGTCCGCGGCAGCTGCATCAGCTCCACCCAGTTCTGGGCCGCATACCGCCTGCTCGCTCCGCCCAACGCCGATGCGGCTCGCCTCAAGTCCATGGGCTTGCGCCGGCAGACGATGGAGGGGCTCATCGACCGCTACCTCCTCGTCGAGGACGCCAAGCGCCTCGGGATCACCGTCTCCGAGGAGGACATCAACGCCGAGCTCGCCTCTGGCCGCGCCCACGTCTCGCTGGCCTCCGACAAGATCCACCAGCTCGGCCCGCCGCTCGGCCTCTACAACGACAGCTACCGCATCATCAACGCGCGGGATCGCAAGTCGCAGAAGTTCGATCCCAAGGTCTACGAGCGCGAGGTGCGCAACCGCACCAAGATGCACCCCACCGACTTCCGCGACTTCCAGCGCCAGGAGCTGATCGCCGAGCGCATGCGCGACGTGATCCGGGCGCGTGCCCACGTGGCCGAGAGCGAGATCTTCGCCCAGTTCACCCGGGAGAAGTCGACGGCCACCCTGGAGTACGTCCGCCTGGACAAGCGCTTCTACGCCGACATGGTGGTCGACCGCTCGCCGAAGGCCATCGACGCCTGGGCGCTGACCCACAAGGACGAGCTCGACAAGGTCTGGGAGAACCGCAAGTCCAAGTTCCTCCCCGAGTGTCGCGTCCTGCGGCACGTGCTGGTGCGGACCATGGGCGCGGACGACCCGGACGCCGCCAAGGCCGCCGCCAAGACCAAGATCGAAGCGGTGAAGGCACGCCTCGACGGCGGCGAGGACTTTGCCGCCGTGGCCCGGGCGACGAGCGACGACACCAGCTCGGTGCGTGGCGGCGAGCTGGGCTGCGTGACCAAGGGGATGATGGTCAAGCCGTTCGAGGATGCCGCCTTCGCCCTCGAGCCCGGCAAGCGGAGCGACGTCGTCGAGACGGAGTACGGCTACCACATCATCAAGCTCGACCAGATCGCCAAGGGCGAGGAGGCGGAGAGGATCGGCAGGCAGCAGTCGACGCTCGACGTCTTCCTGGCACAGGAGGCCGAGCGGCTCTCCGTCGAGGCCGCCAAGGAGATCCTGGCCGCGGTGCGGGGCGGCAAGCCGCTCGCCGACGCGGTGAAGGCGCACCTCGACGCCATCACCAGGTCGGAGGGGCCCAAGGTCGCGGCTCCTCAGGGCGCCGGACAGCCCGGGGGCAAGCCCGAGGGCAAGGGTGACGGCAAGGGCGAGCCCAAGGGTGACGGCAAGGGCGAGCCCAAGGGTGACGCCAAGGCGCCGGCCCCGGGCGGCGAGCCGCCGACCATCGACACGCACCCCGGTCGCCCCGCGGTGGAGACCACCACGCCCTTCAACGTGTCCGGAGACCCGATCCAGGGCGTGAAGCAGGGCGTCGACGTGGCGACCATCGCCTTCCGCCTGGACAAGCCGGGGCAGGTCGCCGACGACGTGGTCCCGCTGGAGACCGGCTACGCGATCATCGTCCTCAAGGAGAAGACGCCCGCCAGCAAGGAATCCTACGACAAGGCGCGCGAGTACTACGCCACCGCCCTGCGGCACGAGAAGATGAAGGACGCGCTCGTCGGCTACATGAAGCGGCTGCGCGCCGCCCTCGGCAGCGAGGTCAAGATGGACCAGTCGCTGATGAACGAGGCCAAGGATCCGAACGCCGACGAGCCGCCGGAAGAGGAGCCGCCGCAGTAGTGGCCACCGCTCCGCGCAGCGCGATGGGCACGATTGCCGAGCGCAGCAGTCCGGCGAGCGAGCCGCGCGAGGTGGTCCTCGCCAGCGGGCTCCGCTTGCTCCTGGTGCCGCAGCCCGCCCTGCACCGCGCGGTGGCGGCGCTCTTCCTGCGTGTCGGCTCGCGCTTCGAGAGCGCGCGCGACAATGGCCTGTCGCACTTCCTCGAGCACATGGTGTTCCGGGGCACCGCCTCGCTGCCCTCGGCCCACGACCAGGCGCTGGCCTTCGAGCGGCTGGGCGGCACCCTCTACGCCGCCACCCACGTCGATCACGGGGTGATGAGCGTCTCGGTCCCGCCCGCCAACCTGGAGGCTTCACTGGCCTTGCTCGGCGAGGTGACGGTGGCGCCGCGCTTCACCGAGGTCGAGATCGAGCGTGGCATCGTGCGCGAGGAGATCCTCGAGGACGTCGATGACGACGGTCGACAGATCGACGCCGACAACCTGGTGCGCGCGTTGATGTACGACGATCACCCGCTCGGCTTCACCATCACCGGCGACGCGGCCGGGCTCGACGACTTCGACGAGGCGCGGCTGCGCGGCCACCACCAGCGCCACTACACCGCCGAAAACGCGGTGCTCTGCCTGGCCGGGCGCCTCGGCGACGGCACCCCCGACGCCGTGGCCGAGCGCTGGCGCGCCGCCGCCGAGCGCTGCTTCGCGGCCATGCCCCGCGGGCGCCGTATCGAGGCCACGCCTCCGCCCGGCGGCCAGGGCGAGCCGCGCGTCGCGGTGGTCGAGAACCAGGGCAGCCAGACCGACCTGCGCCTCGCCTTCCGCGCCGTGGGCGAGCTCGATCGCCGCGAGGCGGCGGTGGACATGCTGCTGCGGGTGCTCGACGACGGCATGTCCACCCGCCTCTACGAGCGCGTCTGTGATCGTCGCGGCCTCTGTTACGACATCTCCGCCATGTACGAGGCCTACGAGGACGACGGCGTGGTGGACGTGGCGGCCGGCGTGGCCCACGACCGCGCCCACCTGGTGGTGGCCGAGGTGCTCGACCTGCTCCGCGAACTGCGCGACAAGGGCCCGCGCGAGGACGAGCTGCAGAAGGCACGCGACCGCCACCTGTGGTCGGCGCAGAGCATGCTCGATGACGCCGAGTCCACCGCCGGCTTCCACGGTCTGGCCGCGTTCGCCGGGACCACCCGCACTCCGGAGGCGCGCCACCAGGAGCTGTGCGCGGTGACCGCCGCCGACGTGCGCGAGGCGGCGGAGCACGTCTTCCAGCCGCGCAACCTGAGCGTGGTGGCGGTGGGGCTGCTCCGAGCGTCGCAGCGCGCCAAGCTCAAGAAGCTGGTCCGCGAGTTCGAGTAGCGCCGTCGGGGCGCCGGCGGCGCCCACTGCCACCGTCGGACGCGCGTGGCGTAGGATGACGCCGTGCTGCTCTCCTCCAGGCGCAAGTGCAGGCGCCGGGCCGGTGCCCGGTGATGTCGCCCGGTGTGATCGCTGCGCTCGTCGTCGGCGTGCTGGGCGTGTTCGCCTTCTTCGCCGCCGGCAAGCTGGCGCGGGGCAAGGTCAGCGCACGGGCGGTGGGCTCGACCGCGCTGCTGGTGGTGCTGGTCTGCTTCTTCTATCTCTTCGTCGAGCTCGGGCGGGTCGCCAACCGGTCATCGTGGCTGGGCATGGCCATCCTGTTCGGTACCTTCGCCGTCTTCCGTCTGATGACCCGCTTCGAGAGCCCGCGATGACCCCAGCCCGCCAGCGCAGATCGACCCTCTCCGCGGTGGCGCTGCTGGCGCTCGCCGCTTGCAGCAGCCAGGACGTGCCCGTGCCGGGCGCCTCCGCGCCCCGTGCCTGGGAGCGGCTCGCAACCCCGAGCAGCGCGATGCCGGCCGTGCGCGGGCAACGCCCGGTGCGCGGCATCGTCCACGCGCACTCGCCGTACTCCCACGACGCCTGCGACGGCGCCGGCCTCGACGCCGGCGGCGTGCCGGTGGCGGACTGCGCCGCCGACCTGCGGCGCGGCATGTGCGAGGCCGCCGAGGACTACGTGATGCTCACCGACCACCCGGCCTTCATGGCCGCGGCCGACTTCCCGGACCTTCTCTACATGGGCGCCGAGGACACGCCGGTCCTCGGCGGGGACGGT
Source organism: Polyangiaceae bacterium (assembly GCA_037720395.1). Lineage (GTDB taxonomy): Bacteria > Myxococcota_A > Polyangia > Polyangiales > Polyangiaceae > JBBJMR01. The sequence continues at coordinate 753 of JBBJMR010000365.1, read as the reverse complement.
GCGCCCATCGCCAACCGCCTGCGCTGCGAGGGCGGGCGCGAGGTGCTGGTCATGAACGGCTTCGAGGACGAGCTGATGGCCATCGGCCTGGAGCGGCACGCGCCGGGGACGCCGGAGGAGCGCGAGGAGCTCTACAACCAGACCGACGTCGCGACCTCCGTGGCCATCCGCGCCGCCGGGGGCGTGGTCGGGCTGGCGCACACCGAGTCGCGCGACCCCGCGTTCCTGGCCGCCGTCGACGTCGACACCATCGAGATCTACAACCTGCACGCTGCGCTCGATCCGGACATCCGTGGGGACTTCCTGGGCCTCGATCCGCTGGCCCCCATCGCCAACCTGCTGCCGCTCTTCTCCGCCGACGCCGGGGCGCCGGAGCCGGACATGGCCTTCCTGCTCTTCTTCGAGGAGCTACCCATCTACCTCGAGCGCTTCGACGCCTTGCTCGGCGCGCGCCGCGTGGCCGGCACCGGCGGCACCGACGTCCACCAGAACGCCCTGCCCGGGATGATGGCCGACGGCGAGCGCGGCGACAGCTACCGGCGCCTGATGCGCTGGTTCTCGAACGTGCTGCTGATGGACGGGGAGCTGACGCCGGCCAGCGCCAAGGCGGCCATCGCCGCCGGCCGGGGTTACCTGGCCTTCGAGGCGCTCGGTACGCCGACCGGCTTCGATCTGCGCGCCGAGGCCGCCGGCGCGGTGACCGAGCTCGGCGGCACGGCGCCGGTCGGGGCGACGATCGTGGCCGAGGCGCCC
>JBBJMR010000364.1:0-8215 GCA_037720395.1 Polyangiaceae bacterium | reverse complement strand
GCGCCGGCCCCGGACTTCACGCTGCCGGCGCTGGACGGCAAGTCGGTGCGCCTCTCCGAGCACAAGGGCAAGGTGGTGCTCATCGACTTCTGGTCGACGACCTGCGACCCGTGCATGGTCGAGATGCCGCACCTCGTCGAGCTCTACAAGAAGCACAAGGACAAGGGCTTCGTGGTGCTGGCCATCTCCCTCGACGGGCCGGAGTCGCGCGCCCAGGTGAGCTCGGTCGTCCACGACAAGAACATGGTCTTCCCGGTGCTCCTCGACGAGGAGACGACGGTGGTCGGCAAGTTCAACCCCAAGAAGGAGATGCCCTTCGCGGTGCTCGTCGATCGTGAGGGGAGCATCGTCCACAAGCGCGGCGGGTACACCGTCGGCGACGAGAAGAAGCTGGTCGAAGAGGTGGAGCGCGTCCTGGCGCAGTGAGCGCCCGAGCGCTCCACGCGCCGCGGAATGGCCGCAGCGGGGCGGGGTGATCGCCCACAATCGGTGCGTCGAGGGCACACGCCGCGCGCATGCCGTCCGCGCGTCGTGCTAGAGCAGCGGCCCGATGCGCCGCGAGCGGAGCGCTCCGAGGTCGAGCCCCCCGAGGGCGTTGCTGGCCGTGGCCGCCGCCGCGACCGGCTCGATGCTGGTCGGAGGGCTGCTCGGCGTGCTCGGCGCCTCGCCGGCGGCCGCTGCCGATCTGCCGCCGCTCTTCGACGAGCCGCTGACGCTGGACGTCACCAACACGGCGATCTTCGATTACCACTTCGACAACCGCAACACGTCGAACAAGGCCAGCGACTCGAGCGTGGGCGTGCTGGTCGACGATCACTACGGTGACTTCGTCGATCGCCTCAACGTGCAGCTCGGCTGGTCCAACTGGCGCTTCGGCGTGCGCCTGGACACGGCGCTCTTCTTCGCGCAGGACGATCTGGGGGACGCGCGCGCACGGGCCGCCGCGCTCAACCCGGACGATCCCAAGGGCGCGGTCGAGGACGCCACCCTGTTCTACAAGGAGCTGGCCACCCGCTACCGAAACACCGTCTATCCCTCGAAGCTCTGGCTGACGTACAGCGAGCCCGGTGTCGAGGCCACCGTCGGTGACTTCTACGCGCAGCTCGGCCGCGGCTTCGTGCTCAGCGTGCGCAAGATCGACGAGCTGAGCATCGACACCACCATCCGCGGCGGCAAGGTCACCGCCGATCACGACCTCGGTCCGGTGCGCATCGCCGCCACCGCGCTGGCCGGGCAGCTCAACCCGCAGCGCGTCGACGAGATCGGCGGGCGCGTGCTGACCGCCAACAGCTCGCCGCTGTTCTTCGGATTCCCGCAGCCGCGCAGCGTCGTCTACTACGAGGTCGACGAACCGCCTGCCGGTAGCGGCCCGACCACTCTTACGCCAAAGCGCGTCGTCGAGCGAGCGCGGCCCAGCTACCTGGTGGACACGGTGATCGGTGGCCGCCTGGAGATCGGCAACGAGACGATGCAGATCGGGGCCAACGGGTCGCTGCTGCTGCGCCGGTCGTCCACGCAGTGCAGGGCGGAGTGCCAGGGCTCGGCGGCCGAGGTCCTGGCCTGCATCGACGCCTGCACGCTGAGCGACCCGGAGACCGACACCAGCCGGCAGTCCAACCTGCACGACCTCATCCGCACCGTCTCGGGCACGGTGAGCTTCCCGAACATCGGCAAGCACGCCGACCTCTACGTGGAGGTGGCCGGACAGCAGCTGCGCGCCGGGCAGGAACACAGCGGCGAGCGCGAGGTGGACTACGAGGGCTACGCCATCTACGGCAGCGGCACCGTGCGCGGCGGACCGGTGAGCGTCTCCCTGGAGGGCAAGCACTACCGTCGCTTCTTACCGCGCAGCGCCAACGTCGACGCCGCCAACCTCGGCTTCAGCGCGCCGGAGTTCCAGCTCCTGTCCTACAACAGCCCGCCCACCGCCGAGGCGATCTACGTCGAGCCGCTCGGCGCCTCGCAGGTGTGCAACAGCGGGGGGCGTGCGCGCGTCGACTACCGCTTCAACCCGCACTGGTCGGTCTACACCTGGCTCGGGCATTACGTGAGCTTCTCGGAGAGCGACGCCGGCAACGACAACTGCCTGACCGACGACGAGCTGCGCACCAACACCTGGGACGGTGCAGTGGGCGTCGACGCCTCGCTGGAAGGTGGGAAGAGCCACGCGCGGCTGTGGACCGGCTTCCGCGAGAACACCCACGAGGTGCCGACCGAGGGCGTGGCCGGCGGCCCGACGCCGGTCTTCTACCGCGAGGGCTACGTCCGCTACGACCTCACCAAGCACATCACCGGGCCGTTCTCGGTGCAGGCGCAGGGCTTCCACCGGCGGCGGGTGGAGCCGGGCCTGGAGATCGCCCCTGGTTCGAGGGCGAGAACTACACGGCGCTGCAGTGGTCGCCGCACCTGACGGCCATCGTCGGCTACGAGTACACGACCAGCGTCACCGCCGGCTGCAGCCCGGGGCGGACAAGGTGCTCTGCCACTACGTCAACGGCGGCGTGCAGTACAAGAGCAACTCCACCGACCACGCCTGGGAGCAGGTGCTGGACACGGTGACCCTCTTCGTCGGGCAGCGGCGCGGCGCGGTGCGCTGCGTGTCCGGCGTGTGCCGGCTCTTCCCGCCGTTCGAGGGCGTGAAGCTGGAGGTCGTCTCCCGGTTCTGAGCGAGCGGAGGGACGGGCCTCGGCTTGCTGGGGCGGGAGGTGCGTGGGAGCATCGAAGGGCGTGCTTCCCACGGTCCATATCCTCTACGAGAACCCCACCTGGCTGCCGCCGCTCATGGCCGCGCTGGAGGTCGAGCGCTTCCCGGTCCGGCTGCACGACCTCTCCACCGGGACCATCGACGGCGGTGCGGTGCCCGAGCGCGGCATCTGGCTGAACCGGATGAGCCCCTCGGCGCACACGCGCGGGCACGGCTCGGCGGTGGCGCTGATGACCGAGGTGCTGGGCTGGCTCGAGGCGCACGGGCGCCGGGTGGTCAACGGCAGCAACGCCTTCGCGCTGGAGGTGAGCAAGCTGCGCCAGGACGTGGCCCTGCGCCGGCACGGCATCCGCACGCCGCGCACCGTGCTCGCCGTGGGGCGCGACAAGCTGCTCGAGGCGGCGCGCCTCTTCGATGGGCCCTTCCTCACCAAGCACAACCAGGGCGGCAAGGGGCTCGGCATCCAGCGCATCGGCAGCGCCGCCGAGCTCGAGGCCTGGCTCGACGCCGGCGAGATGGAGCAGAGCCCGAACGCGCAGGTGGTGCTGCAAGAGTACGTGCAGGCGCCGGAGCCGTTCGTGACCCGGGTGGAGCTGGTCGGCGGGCGCTTCCTGTTCGCCATGCGCAGCTCGACGGTGGGCGGCTTCGAGCTCTGCCCATCGGACTTCTGCCAGGCGGAGCGCAAGCAGCCCGATGTGTGCCCGGCGGACGGGGTGGCCACCTTCTCCGCGTCGCCGCTGCGCCCCGACGACGAGCTGGTGCGCCAGTACCTGGCCTTCTGCGCGGCCGAGCGCATCGAGATCGCCGGCATCGAGCTCGTCGAGGACGCGGAGGGCAACCGCTACACGTACGACGTCAACGCCAACACGAACTACAGCGCCATCCTCGGCAAGCAGCTGGGCATCGACGGAATGACCGAGGTCGCGCGCTGGCTGGCGCGCGATGTGGCGCCGGGCGTGTGATGCGTGCGATGCGTGTGAGGCTGTGATGCGTGGGATGCGTGGGATGCGTGGGATGCACGCCGGCGGTGCCATCGGGGCGGTGGCGCTGGTCGGTGTGCTGGCGGCCTGCTCGTCGGACGACCCGCCGTACCACCCGGGTGCCGGGGGCGGCGGCGCGGGCGCGAGCGGCAGCAGCGCCGTGTCGTCGTCGGTGGGGATCACCACCGGGAGCACCGGCGGCGGCGGGACGCTGCCGGAGACGTTCACCGTGAACGGCGTGGTCACCGATGGCCAGATGCCGCTCGCCGGCGCGATGGTGCTGCAGGGCGGCGCGCTGGAGCCGGCCATGATCACCGGCGCCGACGGCGCCTTCAGCATCGAGCTGAGCACGACCATCCCCGGGCAGCCGACGGTGGTCGCGGCGCGGCTCGGGTACCGCGCCGACGGCGAGGAATTCTTCGAGGTGCCCGCGGGGCCCGTGGAGCTGGCGCTGCGCGAAGTGATGGCGCCCGACAACCCGAGCTACCTCTACGGCGAGCCCGGCGTCGGCGACCCGGTGCTCGACGACAACACCGCGCTCTGCGGGCACTGCCACACCACGATGGTGGCGCAGTTCCAGGGCTCGGCGCACGCGCGCTCGGCCAAGGACCCGCTCCTGCAGGACCTCTACGCCGGGGTGAGCCGCGCGCACGACGACGCGGCGAGCTGCGCGGCGGCGGGCGGCGAGTGGCGCGCGGGCATCGAGCCCGGCGCGCCGGGCCGCGCCGCGGACAAGTGCTACCTCGGCGGAGGGGTGCTGCCCGATCTCAACCCCGGCTGCGGCGCGCCAGGCGAGCTGGCCTGCGACGACCCGGCGCTGCCAGCGGCCGAGGCGCCGGTGGCCTTCGGGACCTGCGCCGATTGCCACGCGCCGGCCATCGAGGGCAAGGCCGGCGGGCGTGACCTGCACGAGGCCAGCGGCAACGCCTTCGACAACGGCAACCACTGCGACTTCTGCCACCACGTGCGCGAGGTCGACCTCGACGCGGCGCCGGGCAACGCCGGGCGTCTGGTGGTGCAGCGGCCCAACGACACCGCCGACGGGCAGCCCGGCGGCAAGCTCCTGCAGGTGATGTTCGGGCCCATCCCGGACGTGCCCAATGGCTTCATGGGCGGCAGCGTGCAGCCGCAGTTCTCGACGTCGGTGCTGTGCGCGGGCTGCCACCAGCAGGAGCAGGCGGCGCTGCTGCCGGGCAGCTCGCTCGACCCGGCGCGCTGGCCCGACGGGCTGCCGGTGCACTCCACCTACCAGGAGTGGAAGGAGAGCCCCTTCGACGCGCCCACCACCCAGTGCCAGGCCTGCCACATGCCGCCCGACGAGAGCGGCCTCTTCGGCTCGGTGGACGTGCTCGTGCCCGAGGACGCGTCCATCGCCAGCGGCTTCGTGCGGCCGCCGTCGCGCATCCGGCAGCACGTTTTCCTCGGCCCGCTGGCCGGCAGCCCGCGCCTCATCGACGGCGCGGTGCAGCTCTTCGTGTCGCCGGTGGCCGGTCCCTCGGGCATCGAGGTGGCGGTGACGCTCTACAACGGGCTCGCCGGGCACGCCGTGCCCACCGGCGAGCCGATGCGCGCGCTGCTCCTGCTGGTGCGCGCCGAGGCGTGCGGCGAGCCCCTGGCGGCGACGGGCGGGATGACCCTCCACGACGTCGGCGGCGCGCTGGCCGAGGGCGAGGTCGGTGCGGGCGTGAGCGCCGCCGGCGCCACCCTGGCCTGGGCCGAGGGTGCGGCGCGCGCACAGCCCGGCGACGTGGTGCGCGCGGTGCGGCCGACGGGCGCCTTCGACGACTACCCGGGCATCGGCTTCTTCGCCGACCCCGCGCTGGGCCCGGAGGACAAGGGCATGCCGCGTCGCGAGCCGGTGGGGCAGGCCACGGTGGTCTCGGTCGCGGGCGGCGTGATCACGCTCGACGCCGCCCTGGCGCCGATCGAAGGGACCGCGTGCTGCTCGGCGCGGCGCTGGCCGGCGCACCGGTGGACGGCGAGGCGTCGCGCGCGCTGGCCGGCGCCGCGGGCAGAGCTTGCGCGGGTGCTCGTCGACCCCGCCGGCGAGCGCCTGGTGCCGCACTACCGCGCGGTGGACATGGCCAGCGACAACCGCCTGGCGCCGCAGATCGAGCAGGTCACCGCGCACACCTTCGCGCTGCCGCCGGCGTGCGATGCGGCCCAGGTGTCGGCCACGCTGGTCTACCGCCCGGTGCCCCTGCACCTGGCCGCGCTGCGCGGCTGGGAGGCGCGGGACTGGGTGATCGCCGAGGCCAGCGAGAGCGTGGCGCTGCCGTGAGGCGTCGGGATAACCTGGGCCGGCGCGGCGCGATGGGGTAGAGGAGGCGCGGGCGGACCATGGACGGGGCGGAGAAGCACGACGCGAACCTGGAGGAAGCGCTCGACGAGGCGCTGGCGCCGTATCGCGACGTGCTCCCGGCCGAGGAGCTGGAGAGCTTCCGCGACATCCTGCGCGACGAGCTGTCGCGCCATCCGGTGTCGGCGACGCTGCTCAAGCAGCTGGCACCGCCGCCGGTGGTGCAGCACAGCGACGACCTGGTAGCGAAGGACGCCATGCGCCGAGCCGGGCGCGAGCAGCGAGCGCGAGAGCGGCGGGGGCAAGCGATGACCGTGCGCGAGCTGGTGCCGCTGACGCGGCAGCAGCAGGATCTGGTGACGCAGCATCTCGGGGTGGTGGACAAGATGGTGCGCATCCTGTCGCGTCGCTACAGCGGGCTGGTCGGGCACGACGAGATGGCCGCCGCGGGGCGCGAGGGGCTGACGCGCGCCGCGGCCTCGTACGACGCGTCGCTGGGCGTGCAGTTCGCGCTCTTCGCCACCTACCGCGTGCAGGGCGCCATCCTCGACTCCGCGCGCAAGGCGATGGGGGCGCGCCGCGAGACGACGGTGCTCGCCGCGCACTCCGCGCTCAGCGACTACCTCGGCGTGCAGCGCGACGGCGGCGACGTGATGACCGACACCGAGGACGCGCAGCGCGTCCGCCTGCACGCCATGGCCGCCGGCGCCGCCGCCTCGCTGTTCGCCGGCATGATCGGCGCCGCCTCGCGCGCGGGCATGCGCAGCGACGAGGACGCCGCCGCCGCGCGCGACTCGCGCGCCAAGGCCTTCGCCCTGCTGGAGCGCGCCCTGGGCGAGCTCAACGAGCGCGACCGGCGCATCGTCGAGCTGCACTACCGCGAGGGGCACGAGCTGCGCGAGGTGGCCACCATGGTCGGTGTGTCGTACGCCACGGTGCGGCGCTACCACGCCGGCGCGCTCGACCGGCTCGCCGCGCGGCTGCGCGGCGGCGGGCTCAAGGCGCCGCCGCCGTCGGCGCGCTAGTCCGGGCAGCGGCGGGCTCGAGCGCTGCCGCCGCGGTCGGCGCGCTGGCCCCGCGGCGACCTGGGATGGCTAGCGCTCCACGGTGAGCTGGATCCAGCCGCCGGCGAAGGGCCCGCCGCCCTCGACCAGGGCGTCGTCCGCGAACTCGCCGGTCAGCAGCCAGCCGGTGATCGTCTCCGGCGTGGAGGTGAGGCGCGACCAGGCCGCGGCGTCGGGCATGTAGTCGAGCTCGGTGGTGAAGACGCGCAGCAGCGCGTCGTCGCTATCGGTGGAGAAGACGGCGAGGAAGGCGCGCCCGTCGAGCCTCGGCGTGGCGGCGTGCGCGCTGCGCACGGGGCCGACCAGCTCCAGCAGCGGGCCGAGGGCGGTGCGCCATGGGGGCGCCGCGGTGCGTGGGGCTGGGGCGCGGCGTGCCTCGGGCTCGGACAGCTTCCAGCTGAAGCGCAGGGGTTCGGCGAGCTCGGTGCCGTCGGCCGGGGTGGCGAAGTACGGGTACGCGGTCTCGGCGGTGGTCGGATCGGTGGCCAGCAGCGCGGCCAGGGCGTCGTCGGTGGCGCCGCCCTGGAAGATGACGTCGCGGTGCTCGGGGCGCACCGTGTCCGTGGCGCCGGGGACGCCCTCGCTGCCGCACGCCGCGCAGAGGAGGCCCGCCGCGACCAGGAGGGGGGCGGAGCGCGCCGCGCGCGGTGCCTTGCTTGGCGCCGTGCGCGGCGTGCCCCACGTGGGGAGCGGCGTGGCGCCTGCGGTGCGGCTGGGGCAGGGGAGCCGGGGCAACATTCCCTCGAGGCTAGCGCGAACGGCACGCGGCCCTCAACGGCAGGCCTGCCGCTCGTGCGCGACGGGGCCGGCGGCGAGGCGCGGGATGGTTCGGCGGCCTGGCGGGCTGCCAAGCGCACGCGCGTGGGCTATCGTCCGCCTCGATGTCGCCGGCCGAAGCCCCCGCGCCCTCCGCGCCCTCCGCGGATGCCGCGGATGCCGCGGATGCCGCGGATGCCGCGGATGCCGCGGATGCGCGCGAGGCGCCCTGTGCGCCGCGCGCCGACGCCATCGTGGTGCTCGGATGCCGGGTGCTGCCGTCCGGGCGCCCGACCGCCGCCGCAGCCCGCCGCGTGGCCGCTGCCGCCGAGGCCTTTCGCGCCGGCGCGGCGCTGCGCGTGGTGGTCAGCGGCGGGCGCCGCTGGGGGCAGCTGGTCGAAGCGCGCGTGCT
>JBBJMR010000363.1:0-8224 GCA_037720395.1 Polyangiaceae bacterium | reverse complement strand
ACCTCGGCAACTACATCGGGGCCATCCGCCAGTACGTCGAGGGGCAGGACCGCGGGCAGGCCATCTACTGCGTCGTCGACCTGCACGCGACCACGGTGCCCTACGAAGCGCGCGACCTGCGCCGCCTGCTCTACGACACCACGGCCATCCTCCTCGCCGCCGGCATCGATACGCAGAAGAGCATCCTCTTCCGGCAGAGCGACGTGCAGGAGCACAGCGAGCTCTGCTGGCTGCTGTGCTCGGCGACCGGCTACGGCGAGCTGTCGCGCATGACGCAGTTCAAGGACAAGAGCGCCAAGCAGAAGGACGCGCTCCTCTCCGCCGCGCTCTTCCTCTACCCGGTGCTCATGGCCGCGGACATCCTCGCCTACCAGACCGACGAGGTCCCGGTCGGTGACGACCAGCGCCAGCACGTCGAGCTCACCCGCAACATCGCCGAGCGCTTCAACGAGCGTTTCGGCGAGACGTTCGTGGTGCCGCGCTACCGCATCCCGGAGATCGGCGCGCGGGTGATGGACTTGCAGTCGCCGGAGAACAAGATGTCGACCAGCTCCTCCACCGAGGCCGGCACCGTGTACGTGCTCGACGAGCCCAAGGCCCTGCAGAAGAAGCTCAAGAGCGCGGTCACCGACTCCGGTACCGAGATCCGTTGCGGCGACGACAAGCCGGGGATCACCAACCTCGTCGAGATCCTCTCCGTGGTGAAGGGCGTGAAGCCCGCCGACATCGAGCGCGAGTTCGCCACGCAGCGCTACGGCGACCTCAAGGTGGCCACCGCCGAGGCGGTCACCGAGTACCTGCGCCCGACGCGCGAGCGCTACGCCGAGATCCGTCCCGACGAGGCGGCCATCGAGGAGCAGCTGGTCGAGGGCGCCAAGCGCGCCCGGGCCATCGCCGCCGAGACCCTGGCGCTGGTCCGCGACCGCATGGGCATCGCCGCACCGCGCCGCTGACACGGCGCCCGCGGGAGCAAGGCCAGGAAGTGGGTGATCGGCAAGCCCCGAGCTGGTGGTTCCAGAGGACGAGTCGCCGCGCGGCCGCGCGTAGGCGAGGGCAGCCGCGCGGCGACGTCATCCAAAGTTCGTTTCCGCGACGCACGTGATCCTGGCCGTGGCCGGCGCGCGCTCATTCGATGGCCCAGTCGTTGGTGCGCACGACGCGGACGTAGGTCACCTCGTCGAAGCTGGCCAGCGCGCCCGTCTGCCCGTCGAGGAAGAGAATGGTGCCCCGGTCGTTGATGACGTTGAACGCGTGCGCGGTCCCGTCGGCGCGATCGATGACCACGATCCCCTTCGACCCGTGGCCCCAGCCCTCGACGATGGTCTCCGCGGCTGCCTGGCTGGAGGCGTGCTGCCAGGCCTCCGGGGATCGCCTGATGAGACGCGAGAACTCCTCGAAGCTGGGCACGTTGGCGGGATCGATGGCCAGGGCCGACGCCGGGGCGCCGTCGAGCGTGGCGTCGACGGCCGCCGCGCAGCGGGTGCAGTTGAGGTCGCGCACCGTGTTCGCAGGGCCGCCGCCGAGGTTCACGTCCTGCCAGCCGTGCGGGCGCAGGTCCTCGATCCGGTCGATGATGCGGATGGCGTCGGTGGCGTCGTCGACGTCGTCGACGTAGCGAAGGTAGCGGAGGTCGTCGGTGTGGGAAGCGGCGTTGCCGGAGCCGCCGGTGGTCAGCGCCAGCGCGACCTCGAGCGCCACCTCGAAGGTGCAGGCCCCCGCCTCGGTGGCCGAGCTCGGACAGCGCTCGGCGTAGTCCTGGACGATGGCCGAGCCCAGGTTCCAGGCGAACTCCGCCTGCGCCTGCGGGTTGGTGGCGAACTCCGCAGTGGCGGTGAGCGTGCCCCACGGGTCCTCGATGAGGTTCTCTCCGTAGGTCTGGCCGAGCGACAGGATGCCGCCCACCCCGTCCACCAGGCCGGTCACCAGGCGCACCGGTCCGAGGACCTGGAAGCCGTAATAGAAGTCCCAGAGGCCGCGGACCGGCCCGGGCAGGTTCTGGTAGATGTTCTCGTCCACCCATGCGGCGGCCGAGTCGAGCCCGCTGTGGTCGACGACCGAGTCGAGCCCGCTCACGTCGTAGGCCCACGAGCCGGCGTTGCCGATGTGGCAGGAGAAGTCGGACCAGCCGCTGCAGCCGCCCTCGTCCTCCGGCATTTCCGCCAGACGCACCGCCGCCCAGTCGCGCACGCTCTGCGGCACGCCCTGGTCCTCGAGCAGCGCCTCCAGGTCGTCGCGGGAGACGTCGCCGTCGCGGCCGCCTTCGCCGTTGGCCGTGTCGGCGAGCAGCGTGGCCAGCGAGGCGTCGTTCAGTGACTCCTGCAGCCCGGCGATGTCCTCGCGGCTGATGTCGCCGTCGATGTCCCCGTCGCCCTGTCCCACGTCGAGGGCGTTCAGCGCCGAGGGGTTGTCGAGGAAGAACTGGGCGGCCGCGCGGACGTCGGGGTTGGAGCTGCCCAGCGCGTCCTCGAGGTCGTCCTCGTCGATGCGCCCGTCGTCACCGGCGAGGGTCGAGAAGTTGTCGGCCAGCGTCTGCAGCGAGTCGCGGAGCACGTCCTCGTAGGTCGCCGGCGCGGACGACTCGACGGGCTCCGGCGCGCCGCCGGCGGCCGGCCCGTTGCCCGGGTCCGCGCCCTGCGGGTGACCCTCGCACCCGCTCCAGGTGGCGATGCACTCGGCCTGGCCGACCAGCTTGTCGTGCACGCTGGCGCCGAAGCGGCTCCAGCCACCGAGCGCCAGGATCGCAATGCAGCCGAGGACGATCAGGTACTCGACAAGATTCGCGCCTCGGTCGTCACGTCGCATGCCGAGCACGGCGACGCGGACCGAGCCCCACGCTCGATCGTCCATGCTCCACGCCGATGCACGACCCGAGCCCGGGTCCCGTGACGCCCTGTTACGCCTGTGATCGGCCATGTTTCCTCGCAGTCGGAGCGGCCACGCAGGCTGCGCAGCGGATCGTGGGCCAGGGTTACGGATCGGGGGCGATCCTCCGGTGTGCAGCCGCTGTGCAGACCGTTGCGCAGCGATCGGCGCCGCGCGCGCTACTGGATGCTGTGCTTGGCGAGCTTGTAGAGCAGGGCGCGACGCGAGATGCCCAGCGAGCTCGCGGTTCGGGTGCGATTGCCCTGGTGCGCGGCCAGGGCCTCGGTCAGGTGGCGGCGCTCGATGGCGTCCATCTCCGCCTGCATGCCCGCGGTGCGTGGCCGGCGGCGAACCACGGCGCTCGCGCGATCGGCGCCCCCCGCGTTGCGCACCGCTTCGGGCAGGCGGTCGAGTTGCACGGTCCCGTCGCCGGCCAGGAGCACGGCCTGCTCGATGACATTGCGCAGCTCGCGCACGTTGCCCGGCCAGTCGTAGCGCAGCAGCTGCACGTGCGCGTCGCGCGTGAGGTCGACGGGGCGGCCGGCGGCGGAGCGCGCGAAGTGCTGGGCGAAGAGCGAGATCTCCGCCGGACGCTCGCGCAAGGGCGGGACGGCGACGTGCACTGCCTCGAGCCGGAAGAGCAGGTCCTCGCGGAAACGGCCGGCGCGTGCTTCTTCGCGGAGGTCGCGCTGGCTGGTGGCCAGGAAGCGGATGTCGAGGTCGCTGCCGCGCTCGCCGTTGGCCACCCCGTGCAGGCGCAACAGACGCGCCTGCGCCGCCGGCGTCAGGTCGCCCACGTGGTCCAGCACCAGCGTGCTGCCACGCGCCCGCTCCACCAGGCTGCCCGGCGTCGCGCCGGCGCTGCCGGTGGCCAGCTGGAGCTCGGCGTCCGCGTCGGAGAGCGCCGTACAGTTGACGCGCACCAGCGGCCTGTGAGCGCGGGGCCCGCGTCGATGGATCTCGGCGATCACCACGTCCTTGCCCGAGCCGGTCTCTCCCACCACCAGCACCGGGGCGTTGGAGTGGGCGAGGATGCGCGCCGCCTCCATCACCCTGAGCATCGCCGCGTCGACCACCAGCGTCTCCGGCGCCGCGTCGCTGCGGTCGTTCCCCGGAGCTCCGTACATGGCGCGGCTCGGGGAGATCTCCAGCGCGCCGATGCGCACGATGTCGCCGAGGGCCAGCGGCGCGGTTGCCGCGCAGCAGCGTGCCGGCGACCCAGGTACCGTTGCGCGAGCCGAGGTCTTCCACCGTCATCGTGTCCCCCTGGCGCACGAGGCGCGCGTGGCGCCGCGAGACGCGGCTGTCGTCGACCTGGACATCGGTGTCGTCGTCGCGGCCGACGACGACCTCCCCGTGGGGAGGCAGGGGACGGGACTCCAGCAGGGAGCCACGTCGGATGAAAAGAACGAGTCCATCTCCGGGCGCCGCACGTAGGGGGTACGTAGGCCGGTCGAGCTCGGTTTCGCGTTCATCGTCGCGGGCGGTCTGCATCGGTGTTTCCAACGTCCTGCGTCGGATACGCAGGCCACCGGCACGGTCAATAGGCTGCCCTAGCCGAAACTCCCGGAAGGCGAGGCTTCTCCGGCGCTTGCGCCGCTGACGGCGGCCGCCGGAAGGTCCCCGCGACCCGGCGGAAGGAGCGCCTCGAGCCGGAGCGCTTGCAGGAGCGCCTTGCCCAGAGGGCGCTTGTCGTCCCAGAAGACGCGAGCCTCGAAGAAGGCCTGCGCCGCGGGCGAACGCAGCGCGGCGAGCAGGGCGTCCGCCTCGTCGGCGCTCTGGCACGGCAGGAACGTGCAGGTGTCGTCCAGCATCACCGGCCGCCCGTGGAAGGGGTCGACGCGCACGAAGCCGAGGCGCTTGTAGAGGCCGCACACGGCCACCTTGAACGGGGCGAAGCTGTACGGCCCGACCCCGAACACGGCGAAGTCCGGCCGCGCGCGGTAGACGCGGCTCTTGCGGGCGGCGAGCCGCGCCCGGTGGCCGTCCAGGTAGAGGAAGGTCCGCGGGGCGTGGTCGCGCAGCGTCGCCGTGTCGTCGCCGAGCCGGCGCTGCGGGAGGACGACCGCGCGCACCGGCGAGAGGCGGCCGTTGGCGAGGTCGGAGCCCTTGAGCAGCGGGTGGAGGTACGTGTCCTCGATGTCGACCCGCTCGCCAAGGCCGTTGCCCCAGGCGCCGGGTGCGCCGGACAGCTCCATCACCGGCGCGCAGTCGTGCTTGACCCCGGAACGCCAGACGAAGGCCGACGCGCCCTCGAGGTGGCGTGTGCGCGCCCAGGCGTCCGCGTCGGCGTGCGCGCGCCCCTGGGCGACGCCCATGTGGCGCACGGGTCGTTCGGAGTCCAGGTCGGCGTACACCGGCCAGCGCGTCGGGCGCGTCGGGCGGCTCTCGCCCTGCAGCACCAGGAGCACCGCGCTGGCGGCAGCGCGGAAGTGGAGGCGACCGTCGACACCGTGGACGCGTCCGGTGACCGCCGCCCCGGCGGCGTCGATGCGCTCGAGCATGCGCCGGGCCACCGTGGCCTTGCACAGCATGGCCAGCAGGAAGTCCTTGGTGGCCAGCGCCTCGAGCAGCCGCCAGAGCATCCACTCCGAGACGTCGAAGTTGCTGCGCCGGTGAGGGCCTCGATCCCGGCGCGCCCGTGGAAGTTGGACTTCAGCGGCGCGTGACCCGCGCCCGGCGCGCCCAGCGCGCCCAGCGCGGCGCTGGTCACCCACGGCGGGTTGCCGAGGACGAGCAGCGGTTCGGGCAGCGGCGCCACGACGCGCATCCAGTCGGCAGCGAAGAAGTCGACCACCTGCACTCGGCGCGGTCGGCGGGCAGCGCCGCGGGCGGCGGCGACGTGGCCGGGCGCGGGTCGAAGCCGAGAAGGCGGGCCTGTGGAAAGGCGGCGCTGCGGCGACCAGGAATGCGCCGGCGCCGCACGTCGGCTCGAGCACGCACGCCGGGGCCCGGGCGCCCGGGGCGCGCAGATCGCGCACCACCCGGGCCACCACCGCCTCGGCGAGCGCCGCAGGGTCTGCCAGTCGCCGTGGGCGATCCGGTGTGGATCTCGAGCTGGCGCGCAACCGCGGGGCACCTCCCGTCGATATCAGAGCGACGCTCCACCTGCTGCCCCGCCGGAGGGCGCCTTCCACGCCGCCCCTCGCCGCGGCGCCCCCGGTTTGCTACGTCCTCGCGGAGAACCCATGGCCTTCGGAAAGAATCCCCACGTCCCCAAAGCCGAGGCGGCCGAGCTCAAGGCCACCGACGCGAGCGATCCCCTGACCCGCGAGCGCGCACTGCGCGACGCCGCCCACCAGTGGGACCGGGCCGCGGAGCGCGAGAAGCCCGGACGCACCCGCGACGCCTACCTCGCCAACGCCGTGCGCAACCGCGAGCAGGCCGACGGAGGAGGGGAGCCGCCGGCGGAGGGCGACGCGGCCGGCGCAGCGCCCGACCCGCGCTTGCTCAACTAGCGAGCCGAGATGGCCAACCCGCTGCTCTCCGATCGGCACCTGGAGATGGTTCTCCACGAGGTGCTGCGCGTCGACGAGCTGCTGGCGCTCCCCGCCTTCGCCGAGCACTCGCGCGAGACGTTCGACCTGTACGTGTCCACCGCGCGCAAGCTGGCGCGCGAGGTGCTCTACCCCGCGTACCGCCCCATGGACGAGGCGCCCCCGGTGCTCGCCGACGGGGCCATCCGCGTGCACCCGCGCATGCGCGACATCTACCCGCGCCTGGTCGAGCTCGGCACCATCGCCGCCAGCCGGCCCGCGGAGGTCGGCGGTCAGAGCGTGCCGCTGTGCATCGCCGCCGCCGCCAACGCCTACCTCTTCGCCGCCAACCTCAGCGCCCTCGGCTTCGCCTTTCTCACCACCGGCGCGGCGCGCCTCATCGAGTCGTTCGGCAGCGACGCGCTCAGGGCGCGCTTCATGGAGCCCATGTACGCCGGCAGCTGGACCGGGACCATGGCCCTCACCGAGCCCCAGGCGGGCAGCAGCCTGGCCGACGTGGCCACGCGCGCCAGCCCGGTACCCGGCGCCGACCACCACCGCCTGCGCGGCTCGAAGATCTTCATCTCCGGCGGTGACCACGATCTGGCGCAGAACATCGTCCACCTCACCCTGGCGCGCATCGACGGCGCTCCGGCGGGCATCAAGGGCGTCTCGCTGTTCGCCGTCCCCAAGCTCCGCCCCGAGGGCGGGGCGCTGGTCGACAACGACGTCCGCGTCGCCGGCGTGATCCACAAGATCGGCTGGCGCGGGCTGCCCAGCCTGGCCCTCAACTTCGGCGAGGACGGCGATTGTCACGGCTGGCTGGTGGGCGAGCCGCACCGCGGCATCCATTACATGTTCCAGATGATGAACGAGGCGCGCCTCCTGGTCGGCCTCAGCGCCGCGGCCACCGCCGCCGTCGCCTACCAGGAGTCGCTGGAGTACGCGCGCACGCGGCCGCAGGGCCGGTCGGCGCGCGCCAGGGGGGGCGCCAGCCCGCAGGTGCCGATCATCGAGCACGCCGACGTGCGCCGCATGCTCCTGCGACAGAAGGCCATCGTCGAGGGCAGCCTCTCCCTGGTGCTCACTGCGTCGCACGTGGCCGACCTGGCCGAGCACGCCGCCGACGAGTCGACGCGCACGCGCGCGCGGATGCTCCTCGACATGCTCACCCCCATCGCCAAGAGCTTCCCGGCCGAGAAGGGCTTCGAGTCCAACGCGCTCGCGCTGCAGGTGCACGGCGGGTACGGCTACAGCAGCGAGTACATGCCCGAGGCCTGGCTGCGCGATCGAAGCTGAACACCATCCACGAGGGCACCACCGGCATCCAGGGCCTCGACCTGCTGGGGCGCAAGGTCATGGGTACGGGCGGAGAGGGGTTGCGCGTCCTCTTCGAGGCCATCGACGGCGGCGTGCGCCGCGCCGAGGCCGCCGGCGTGGCGCGGGAGTGGACCAGCCGCCTGCAAGGCGCGGTCACCGCGGTCGGCGAGGTGACGCGCGCGCTCGGCGCGGTGGCGGCCGGCGGCGACACGGAGGCCATGCTCCGGCACAGCACCGACTACCTGGAGATGCTCTCGGTGGTGGTGGTCGGCTGGCAGTGGCTGGTCATGGCCGCCGCCGCCAAGGAGGGCCTGGCGCGGCCGGAGGTCAGCGCGCCGGACGCGGCCTTCTACCAGGGAGAGCTGGCCGCCGCGCAGTACTGGGTGGCCACCGAGCTGCCCCGCGTTGGCGTGCTGGCCGCGCTGTGTCGCGGCAACGACGACTCCTACGCGCGCGCCCAGCCGGACTGGTTCTGACGGAGCGGCACCACGCCGTCGAGGAGCACGTCCACCGCGCACGCGCTCCGGCAAGGCACCGCTGCGGCGCAGTGGGGTGTGCGGCGCGGC
>JBBJMR010000362.1:0-8232 GCA_037720395.1 Polyangiaceae bacterium | reverse complement strand
CCGGCCATGTTGGTGGAGACGGTGATGGCGCCCTTGCGACCGGCCTGGGCCACGACCATGGCCTCGTTCTCGTGGTGCTTGGCGTTGAGCACCTCGTGCGGGACCTTCTTCTTGGTGAGGATCTTGCTGATGGCCGCGCTCTTCTCGACGCTGGTGGTGCCCACCAGGACCGGCTGGCCCATCTCGTGGCGCTCGAGCAGCTCGGCGATGACCGCGGTGAACTTCTCGCGCTCGGTCTTGTAGACCAGGTCCTCGTAGTCCTCGCGGACCATGGGCTTGTTGGTGGGGATGATGGTGACGTCGAGCTTGTAGGTGCTGTGGAACTCGGCCGCCTCGGTGTCGGCGGTGCCCGTCATCCCGGAGAGCTTCTTGTAGAGGCGGAAGAGGTTCTGGAAGGTGATGGTGGCCATCGTCCGGTTCTCTTCCTGGACGCGGACGTTCTCCTTCGCCTCGACTGCCTGGTGCAGGCCGTCCGACCAGCGACGCCCGGCCAGCACGCGGCCGGTGAACTCGTCGATGATCAGGACCTTGCCCTCCTTGACCATGTAGTTGACGTCGCGCTTGTAGAGGGTGTGCGCGCGCAAGCACTGGTTGAGGATGTGCAGCGTCTCGAGGTTCACGGTGTCGTAGAGGTTGCCGCCCTTGAGGATGCCGCCCTTGGCCAGCAACCGCTCGGCCATCTCCACACCGTCGTCGGTGAGGGTGACCGAGTGGGCCTTCTCGTCTACGGCGTAGTGCTCCTCGTTGCGGAGCTTGGGGATGAACTCGTTGACGACACGGTACTTGTCGCTGGAGCGCTCGCCCTGGCCGCTGATGATGAGCGGCGTGCGCGCCTCGTCGATGAGGATGGAGTCGACCTCGTCGACGATGGCGTAGTTGAGCGGGCGCTGGTGGTAGTCCAGCGCCGAGAACTTCATGTTGTCGCGCAGGTAGTCGAAGCCGAACTCGTTGTTCTGGCCGTAGGTGATGTCGCAGCGGTAGGCGACGCGCTTGTCGGCGTCGTTCTGCTGGTTGACGACGGTGCCGGTGGTCAGGCCGAGGAAGCCGTAGAGCTTGCCCATCCACTCGGCGTCGCGCTTGGCGAGGTAGTCGTTGACGGTGATGAGGTGCACGCCCTTGCCGGGGAGGGCGTTCAGGTAGCAGGCCAGGGTGGCGACCAGCGTCTTGCCCTCGCCGGTCTTCATCTCGGCGATGTTGCCGCTGTGCAGCACCATGCCGCCCACGAGCTGGACGTCGTAGTGGCGCATCTTGAGGACGCGCCGGCCCGCCTCACGGCACACCGCGAAGGCGGGGACGAGCAGGTCGTCGATGGTGGCCCCGTTGTCGAGCTTCTCCTTGAAGTCCGCCGTCCTGGCGGTGAGCTCGGCGTCCGAGAGCTTCATCAGGTCCGGCTCGAGGGCGTTGATGGCCTCCACGCGCGGTCGCATGCGCCGGATGGCGCGGTCGTGCGAGGTGCCGAACACCTTCTTCATCGCCCAGGTGAACATCGGACGCGGGGACCTTTCGTACCGCGCCGGCCGCGTGACTCGGGGCCGGTGTCGCGGCAGACGCGACCCGACCGGTCGGGCGGCTGGCTTTTCTTTGGGATTTGCGCCCCGGAGCGGGCCGCGCGGAGGCTGGGAAGCTAGTCGCTCGGCTGGGGGGGCGCCAGGGGGCATCGGCCCGGGAAGAAACGAAACCGGGCGCTCGTAGACCGCCGCCTGGAACATGGGCACCGGCCGAGCCGGCGGTGCCCGAGCCGGCACGGCGCGGCGAGCCGCGTCAGGGGGTCAGAGGCGATGGGATTCCGAGACAGCGGCCACGGCGCGATGGCGAGCGGCGAGCGGGGGCAGGACCCGCGCGAGAGCGGGATCCGGGCGGCGGTGCCGGAGCGGCAGGTGTTCGGGGAAGATGATGCGACCGACCCGGCGATCTCGATGCCCGGGGACTTCTGGAGCGAGACGGGGTGGGAGCCGGAGACGGAGACAGAGACCGTTGGGGCCGATGCCGGCCGATCGGTCCTCGATCCGTCGCAACAGACCCCGGACGTTTCTCTGTCGATCTTCCCCATCTTCGAGGATGGCACCACCGCCCTCGCCTGGCTCACCCAGCGGAGGGTCATCGGTCGCATCACGAAGGAGATCGAGCAGCGCCCCGATGATCCGTCGCTCTATCTGGAACGGTCCGCGGCCCATGTGGCGCTCGGATCGCCGCGGGAGGCCATCGAGGATTGCGCGCGGGCTCTTTCGATGAAGCCGGACTTCGCGCGCGCTTACGTGGCGCGCGCCGGCATCTGCTTCGAGCTCGGCGCGCACCTGGACTGCGTGGTCGACTGCAGCCGGGCGCTGCGCATCGATCGGGGGCGCGTCGACGCTCTGCGGCAGCGGGCGGCAGCGCGGGCCGCTCTGGGCGAGCACGCCGCGGCCATCCATGACTACGACGAGGCCATCCTCCTGTCGCCGGGCACGGCGGCGCTCTTCAAGGACCGGGGCGAGATGAAGGGGCGCCTCGGCGACTTCGCTGGCGCCCTCGACGACCTGAACGTGGCGGTGGCCATGGCTCCGGCCGACGACGACGCGCTGTTCCGGCGCAACGTGGTGCGCGCGCTGGTTCACGACGGTCCGGCGGCAGACTGGGGCAAGGCGACACAGCGTGTGCTCGCGGCCATGGCCGAGCGTCAGCCGCGCGAGGACGGCGGCCGCGTCGCCTGACGGACGGGCCGGCGTTGCGGCGTCCCGAGCGCCAACGCGGGTGTCGGCGAGGCTTGCCGGGAGAAGGCGGCGGGTCCATGACTCGCCGGCATGATGGCGCGTGTCCTCATCGTGGCCGGCTCGGACTCCGGCGGCGGCGCCGGCATCCAGGCGGACATCAAGACCGTGACCGCGCTGGGCGGCTACGCCACCACCGCCATCACCGCGCTCACGGCGCAGGACACGCACGGTGTGCACGGCGTCTTTCCCGTCGATCCGGTGTTCATCGCCAGGCAGATGGAGGTCGTCCTCGACGACATCGGGACCGATGCCGTCAAGACCGGGATGCTTCACTCCGGTGCGGTCATCGAGGCCGTGGTCGCCGCGCTGGCGCGGCTGCCGCCCACCGTGCCGCTCGTCGTCGACCCGGTGATGGTGGCCAAGGGCGGCGGCCGGCTCCTCGATCCGCTGGCGGTCGGCGTCATGCGCCTGGCGCTGTTGCCGCGCGCCACCGTGCTCACCCCGAACCTGCCCGAGGCCGAGGCGCTGCTGGAGCGGCGCATCTCCACCGTCGACGACATGCGCAACGCCGCGCGGGCGCTGCTGGCGCTGGGACCGGCGGCGGTGCTGCTCAAGGGCGGGCACCTGCCCGGCACGCGCATCGCCGATGTGCTCGTCGACGCCGAGCGCGAGGTGGTCTTCGACGGGGAGCGCATCGCGGGTCGCAACACGCACGGCACCGGCTGCACCCTGGCCTCGGCGGTGGCCACCGGGTTGGCGCAGCAGCTGTCGCTGGAGGCGGCGGTGGATCGGGCGCGGCGCTACCTGCGCGAGGCGATGGAACGCGCCCCGGGCATCGGCAACGGGCACGGGCCGCTGCAGCACGGCCACACGGTGCGTCCGTTCGATTGAAGATTCGCGCCAGGGCAGGCAACGGAACCGTCGCCTTTCCCCACCTTCGGCCACTCCGGCAGGGACGAGTGGAATTTCAGCGCAAGTTTCGGTCTCGGCGTCTCGCGGGGACCCGCCCGAGCGGATATGCTCGATCCATCACTTGCCTGCCGGCCATGACCGAGGCTGGCGTCACGGAGGGGAGAAGCCCACATGCTCGAGCTTTCGAACGGGGTCCGGCGCGGTGGAAACGGCGGACCGGGACGGGTGCTGGCGCTCCTGGCCCTGGTGGCGGTGGTGGCCATGGCCAGCTGCAGCGCCACCAGTGAGGGCACCGGCTTCGACAACGACAGCACCAGCAGCGGCCAGACGCCGGCAGGGGTCGGGGGCAGCGGCAATGCGGGCGACGGGGGCGCGCCCATCTCGCTGGGCGGCAGCGGCACCGGCGGCGACACCACCGACGACGGCACGCTGACCCTGCCGACCGCGCTGAAGTGCGCCGAGAACGATCAGTCGCTGCTGATCATCGACCTGCGCTCGGGCTGGTGGTCCGGCGACGGTGGCGACTACCACACCGCGGTGCTCCCCCATCTGGCCGACGCGCGCGACCCGGTGACGAACGCGCCGTGCAACAACATCAGCATCGAGTACCACTACTTCATCTCCGGCTACACCAATGACTGCACATTCACGCCGGGCGCCGGCCTGCAGTGCATGACCGGTCCGCTGCCCGAGTCATTGACGCTCGATCAGTTCATCGCCTACTTCCACAAGCCGTTCGACCAGTTCACCCAGGTGTGGATCCTGTCGGGCTCGCAGCTCGACGGCGCCGACCTGAACATCACCGCCACGTTCTTCGTGGACTTCGTGGACCTGCTCGCCGACCACTGCATGCCCATGCTGCTGGCCGCCGACGATTGCTTCATCGACCACGGCAACATCATCAGCCAGGCGATGGGCATGGGCTCGGTCTTCCAGCACAAGCAGCCTTACTGCCCGCAGTTCGTCGGGGTCAGCGCCTCCGAAGCGCCCACGATCACCGCCGCGACCACGATGGAGGCCGGGACGCACCTGTCCGACCACCTCCTCTTCACCAACGTGAGTAGCATCGCCGACGGCGTGACCAGCTCGTCCTACCCGATGGGCAACCCGACGGGGGACTCCTTGCTGGCTGCCGAGGGCGTCACGACCCTCGCCACCAGCACCAGCAACGAGGCACAGATCGGCGAGGCCTTCGTGACGCTCGCCGGGGAGAAGTACCCGCGGCCGGTGCTCCTCGACGCCGGCTGGGATCGCAGCTGGACCGCGCTCGGTCACCCGGGCACCGGGGCCTACATGCAGAACCTGGTGCTCTACATGGGGCTCATCGGCTGCATCGCCGAGGAGTACGTTCCGAAGTGAACGCTGTAGCGCGGCCGTGGTGGCTCACCCACCACGGCGCGCGGCGGCGCGAGAGTCGCGCCGCACACCAGAGTTGCCTTCGCTTCGTCCAGGGGCGAGACAGGGGGCGTGCACCGCCGGCGACCCGAGGTGAACGCGCGCGTCGCGAGCCTGGTCGCCGCGCTCGTTTGCGCATCGGCCTCGCCGGCCGGGGCGCAGGCAGCCGCTGGCCAGCCCGACCACCGCGTCTCGTTCACCTGGAGCGTGGCGGCCGGCGCCCAGCCATGCGCCAGCCAGCTGGAGCTCGAGCAGCGGGTCACCGCGGGGTAGAGAGATGGCCGAGCCGCGGCGGTTGGCGTACACCTTCCCGCCTGGAACAGCGGGAAGGTCGAAAGATGGCTGACGAAAGCTCCTACACGCCCCCGAAGGTCTGGACCTGGAACAAGGCCAACGGCGGGCAGTTCGCGAACATCAACCGACCCACCGCCGGCGCCACGCACGAGGCGCCGCGGCCCGTGGGGCGCCACCCGCTGCAGCTTTACTCGCTGGGCACACCGAACGGCGTCAAGGTCACGGTGCTGCTCGAGGAGCTGCTGGCGCTCGGACACAGCGGCGCCGAGTACGACGCCTGGCTGATCCACATCGGCAACGGCGACCAGTTCGGCAGCGGCTTCGTGGAGGTCAACCCGAACTCCAAGATCCCGGCGCTGATGGACCACTCGACCACACCGCCGACGCGCGTCTTCGAGTCGGGGGCCATCCTCCTTTACCTGGCGGAGAAGTTCGGTGCGTTCCTGCCGAAGGAGCACCGCGCGCGCACCGAGTGCCTGTCGTGGCTCTTCTGGCAGATGGGCAGCGGGCCATACCTCGGCGGCGGCTTCGGCCATTTCTATGCGTATGCGCCGGTCAAGATCGAATACGCCATCGATCGCTTCGCCATGGAGACCAAGCGGCAGCTCGACGTCCTCGACCGGCGGCTGAAGGACAATCGCTACCTGGCCGGCGACGCGTACACCATCGCCGACATCGCCGTCTGGCCCTGGTACGGCGCGGTGGTGCTCGGGCAGGTGTACGGGACGGCGGCCGAGTTCCTGGACGCGCAGAGCTACAAGAACGTGGTCCGCTGGACGAACGAGCTGGCGGCGCGGCCGGCGGTGAAGCGCGGGCGCATGGTCAATCGCGGCGTGGGCGATCCGAAGGAGCAGCTGCTCGAGCGGCACGACGCCAGCGACTTCGAGACGAAGACGCAGGACAAGGTGGAGGCGGCCGCCGCGAAGTAGCCGGGCGGCGGGTCACTTCTCGAGCCGCGCCCTGATCATCATCGCTGGCAGCGTGTGCTGCACGGCTCTTCGCCGGTAGCGGATCTGCTACGGTCCGCAGCGATGGCCAGCCTCGGCCACGTGGCGGTGGGCATGGTCGCCGCCCGGCTCTTCACGCGGCGCGCCGAAGGGCGTCCCACCGTGCGCGCGATGCTCGTCGGCGCGGGGCTCTCGCTGCTGCCCGATCTGGACGTCGTCGCCTTCGCCGCCGGCATCCCTTACGGCGCGCCTCTCGGCCACCGGGGGGCGAGCCACTCGATCGCCTTTGCCGTCCTCCTCGGGGTGGTCGCCGCGCTCATCGCCCCGCGCCTGCGTCTGTCCCGCGGCGGCGCCGCGCTGTTCACCACGGCGGTCGTCGGAAGCCGCGGGCTTCTCGACGCGATGACCGACGGCGGCAAGGGCATCGCCCTCTTCTGGCCGCTGTCCACGGAGCGCATCTTCCTTCCGTGGCGGCCCCTCCCGGTGGCCCCGATCGGGGCGGACCTCGTGTCGGTACGCGGCCTGGAGGTGATGCTCGTGGAGCTCGCGATATTCGCGCCGCTCTTCGTCTGGGCGCTCTGGCCGCGGCGGCCACCAGCGCTGCCCCCGTCTCCGGTGTGATCCCGGGCGGTTCGACCACGAGCCAGGGGATCCGAGTCAGGCGCGATCCAGGATCTCGGAGCTCGCGCGGCGGCAGCAGAGTGGAGTCTGCTGCCGCGGCTCGCA
Source organism: Polyangiaceae bacterium (assembly GCA_037720395.1). Classification (GTDB taxonomy): domain Bacteria; phylum Myxococcota_A; class Polyangia; order Polyangiales; family Polyangiaceae; genus JBBJMR01. The sequence continues at coordinate 1,268 of JBBJMR010000362.1, read as the reverse complement.
GGGTCGGAGCAATGGGCAGAACGCGAGCGCCGACTGCACCTCCGGGGGTTGTTCGGGTAGCGCGTGACGCGCTCGGCGCGCGCGTCCCCGACGCAGAGCTCGGAGGCGCCGAGCCGTCGCTCGTGCACCACCGACGCGCTCAGCAGGAGGCGTGCCACTCGCGTGCCGCATCCGGGCAAGTGCGCTGTGCTGGATCGCTGTGCTGGACCGATGATTTGCGGGTCGCTGCAGACAACGCGCCGCCCGAGCACCGTCCGTGGCGCTGCCTGGACGACGACCGGAGCTCACCCGTCGGCGATGGCCTCGAGCACGTCTGCGGCCTCGAGCGGCGGGCAGGCCAGCCAGCGCGCGACCTTGCGTGCCAGCTGCCCGCGACCGGCGGCGCCCGCCTCGCGCGTAGCCCGGTGGACGCGCTCCACCAAGTCGCCGCGCACGGCGCGGGTGCCGTAGGGAGGGAATCCACAGGCCATGTAGAGACGGGGCGTTGCACCGCGCGGCAGGCGCAGCGACGCCTGCCGCGGCGAGGGCGCCTGGAACACGGCACCCTCGCCGGCGTGCGCGCGGCAGAGCGCGCCGCGCACCGCCAGCGGTTGCGCCGCCAGCAGCGCGGGGACCTGCACCAGGCGCGCGCCGACCTCGATGCCCGCCTCGGCGAAGCGCGCGCGATCGGCATCGGCCAGGGTCGCCAGCTGCTCGGCGGCGTCGCGGACCAGCACCGTGCCCAGGCCCTGCTCGAGCTGGTAGACGACGCCGCGCGCCGCCGGCCCGAGCTGCGCGCTGGAGAGCGCGCGCAGCGGCGCGCACAGGTCGCTCACCACGTCGCGCGCGAAGGCCTGCAGCCGCCGCTGCACGCGCGCACGCGCGCCGGCGCCCAGCTCGGTCAGGCCGAGGAGGCGCACGTCGGGCAGGAGCAGGCTGGCGCCGCGCGTGAGGCGGGCCACCGGGACCAGCGTCGGCGCGGTGGGATGCGCGTCCGGCGTCGGCGGGCCCGCGTCGGTCATGGTGCGTGCCGCCTTCGAGGGCCGCGCTTGCGGCGCCACGTGCGCTACCGCCGCCGGTGCGGCCGGAAAGAGGATGCGGCCCTCGGCGTCGAGGTGCAGGTCGTCGTGCGCGGCGGCCACCAGGCCCTCGACCCATGCGCCCTCGGCCTGGTCATCGTCGAAGTCCACCGACGCCGGCGCCAGCCGCGCGCGCAGGCCGGACAGCGCGGCGAAGGGGTGCGCGGGATCGGGCGCGCTCGAGGGCGGCGCCGCCCCCGCGGTCTTCGC
>JBBJMR010000361.1:0-8235 GCA_037720395.1 Polyangiaceae bacterium | reverse complement strand
GCCACATCCGCGCGCGGGTCCACCCCATCGCAGTCCTGATCGATCCCATCTCCGGCGATCTCGGCCGCACCGGGGTGCCGAGCTGGGTCACCCTCGTCGCAGTCCCTGCCGCCGAAGCGCGCGCCCATCCCGTCACCGTCGCGATCGGTCCAGCCCTCGAGCGCCGCCAGAAGTGTCGCCGGCAGGCCGCCGCCGGCACGCATGGCGTGCGCCAGCCCCGGCGAGGTGCCGAGGCGAGCCACACCGGCCGCGGTGACCAGCAGGGCCACGGCCATGCCGCCGAGCGCGAAGCGCTGCCAGCGCGGCGTCGGCTCCAGCGACGCGACCAGCGCGGTGGCGACGACCACGATGGCCAGGTCGACGATGGCCGCGCGCACCGCGCCCGCCGCGTCCGCGGTGACCACGCCTCCGGCCAGAGGCGCGCCGACCACCACCAGCGGCAGCACGCAGACCGCCGCGCCGATGGCCGCCACCAGCCCCGGCGGCGCGCCGCGCTCGACCCAGGCCTGCGCCCAGATCACCAGCCGATGCGCGAGCAGCGCGGCGCCGATGACCGCGCCCGCGCCGAGGACGGCGAAGGTGGTGCCGCCGAGCCCGCGGTGGTGGGTGGTGGCCTTGAGGGCGGCGCCGAGGACGGCGAGCAACGGCAGCGACAGACCGATCCACAGCGCGATACCGAGGACGATGGTCCGCGGCGCCGCCTGACCGACCATGGCCCGGAAGCCGCGCGAGGCGGCCCCGACGAGCAGGAGGCCAAGCGCCACCGCCGGCAGCAGGATCGCCGTGCCCCCGAGCCAGCCCTCCGCGAAGGAACCGCCCGAGCGCGCGGTGCGCAACGCCCCGGGGACACCGGCGAGCAGGGCGATGCCGAGGGCGAAGGAGCACGCCATCCCGACCCGCCGCAGCGCCATGGGGCGGCACGTAGCGCACCGGGCGGCGGTCGCCAAGGAACACGGGCTCGGAAGCGCGAGCGGGAGCGCGAGCGGGTCAGCAGGAGCGGGCCCGGGAGCGCGGGCGGGTCCGCGGGAGCGGCGCAGCGGGAGCGGCTCGCGGAGCGGCTCAGCGCGGGCAGGCGCCCTTGCCGTGGATGGCGGCGCGCACCACGTCGCGCAAGCTGGAGGGGACGCCCTTCACGTTCACCGGCGCCAGGCGCGGGGCGACATCGGCCGGGTGCACGCGACCGAGCGCGGCGATGGCGGCCACGCCGAGGCGCAGGTCCTGCTCGCCCTGGGGGTTGGCCACGCGGCGCGCCATCGTCGTCCACGCATCGACCGAGGCTCGGTCGCACAGGGTGGCCAGCGCCAGCACCGCGCTGATGCGCACCTCACCGGGCTGCCGGGTGTCGCCCATGATCTCGCGGATGCCCGGCGCGAAGGCGGCGGCGCGGTGCTCCCCGAGCGCGTCGAGGGCGGACATCCGCACCTCCGGTGACGCATCGGCCATGGCCGCGGCCAGGCTGCGATCGGCGCCGGCCTCGGCGGGCAAGGCGCCCAGCGAGCGCGCCGCACCGGAGCGAACGAAGGTCCAGGGGTCGAGGCGCAGGCGCCGCACCAGCGCGTTGCGTGCCGCGGCGGTGGTCGCCGGCGCGCCGCTGCGGCCGTCGCCGTTGGCGGCGATGACCCCGATGGCGTGGGCGGCCGCCTGGCGGACCCGCACCTCGCCGTCCTCCGCGGCCACCGCCAGGTGCGGCAGCAGCTCCGGCACGCGCGCCGAGACCTCTGCCGCGCGCGCCCGCACGTGCGCGTCGCCGTCGGTGCGCAGCGACAGACCGAGCCACGCCAGCGCCGCGCGATCGCCGGCGCGGGCCAGCTCCGCCGCAGGCCCGAGGAGCAGGTAGCGCGCGCGGAGGTCGCGCTGCTGGCGGGCGACGGCGGCGAACGCCTGCGCCGAGCCCTCCACGCGGTCGATGTAGGAGCCGAGCGCGCGGAAGACGTCGACCTCCAGCACCGGCCCGCGCGCGGCGCGACGGCTCGGCTCGAGCTCGGCCGTGAACGACGGCCAGGCCCGCGAGCTCTTGGCCGCCAGGGACAGCGCGGCGCGAAGCTCGCGCCGGCCGGCGTCGTCCGCCTTGGCCATGGCGTCGAGGAGGACCGGCACCGATTCCGCCGGCGCCACCAGGGGCAGCTCGGCGGCGGCCAGGAGCGCGCCGGCCCGGTGCCCTCCGTCACAACCCGCGCCAGCACCTCGGCGGCGTCCCGGCCGCAGCGACGCAGGCGGTCGCGCGCGTGCATGAGCTCGGACTGGGCCAGGGTGCGCGTCTCGTGGAACGGGTTGCGATCGTGGGACGGCTTGCCGGCATCGGCGCGCGCCACCAGCAGGTCGGCGAAGAAGCGCGCGTGCGACGGACAGGTGCCGGTGTCGATGACGTCGAGCGCCAGCATCTTGCCGCCGTCGTCGAGGCGGTCGTATCCGGCCATGGCCGCGGTCACCGCCGCCGCGCCGCCGCGCGCCAGCAGCGCCGCCGCCGCGCGTGCCCGCTCCCCGCCGCCGGCGAGAGCACCGACCAGCGCCTCGGGTGTGGACCCATCGAACGGCGTGCGCGCGCGGACCTCGGCCACCGTCACCCGCGCGCTCTCCGCACGGGCAGCGAACGCCTCGTCGAGCACCAGCGCCACGCACGAGGTGCGCACCGGCGCGGGGAGCGCCACGTCCCAGCGCGCCCCCGGCTTCTGCCAGGCGTCCTCGGGGAAGGTGACCTCGTAGAGGCGATCCTCGGTGGCCAGGTAGGCGCGCCTGGGGGCGGCGCCACCGGCGACCTCCTTGCTCGGGCGCACGGTGATCTCGAAACCCTCGATGCCCACCTCGGAGGCGGCGGACATGGTGACGAACTCGCCGCGGCCGTCGCCGGGCCGGTTCTCGGACCAGGCGGTGGCCGGGTCGCCGTCGGTGAGCGCAGCGAAGTTGCGCTCCACCGCGCTGGAGGCGGCCGTGGCTCGGAGCACCGCCCAGCGCGCGCGGCTCTCGGACGTGCCCGCCGCCGCGGTCACCCGCACGGCCTGCTTGCGATCGGTGGCGGAGAGGTTGTCGAGCGGCGCGCCACGCTCGAGGGTCATCGTCGCCGGCTCCACGCGCCGCGCGTTGACCACCGTGGGCCGACCGCAGATCGTCACCTCTTCCCAGCGCTCGCCGACGACGACCCGCTCGCCGTCGCCCGCCTTCTCCTGCACCACGACGCGGCTCTTGCCCTCGCCGTGCTCGCCGCGCGACGCCGACACCACCCCGCTCCACAGCTGGCGCGGGCCGCTGGCCGCGTCCTTGGCGAGCGGGGCCGCGAGGAGCGCGACCCATGTCCCGCCCCCATCGACGTCGACGTTGACGCGCACCAGGTGACGCCCGCCCGCGAGCCGCACCACGGTGGAGCGCGCGGATCCGAGCCTGGGTGCGACCTCCGCCGGCGCCGCCAGCGAGGCGCCGCCCGCCGGCGTGCACCCCGCGGCGGTCGCGCACACCCGGGAGAGCAGCACGCCCTGCCCCACGCCCACGGCGAGCGCCGGCTGCCCCGGGCCCGCCGGCGCGACGACCGCGGCAGGCTGGGCACCGGCCGGCGGAGCAGTGACCGGCGCAGGCTGGGCCCGGGCGGGGGAGGCGACGAGGGCCGAGGCGGCAGCCACGGCGGAGGCCGCGAGCCGCTGGCGTGTCGCGCGCTGCCAGCCGGTCGGGGATGGTCGAGGGGCGCCGCTCACGCCCGCAATCTGCCCGACTTCGCAGCGGGCCGCCGCGACAAAGCGCCGCCGGGCGGGCGCGCACCGTCGCTCAGCGCGGCACCTCGCCAGAGGGCGCCCAGAAGCCGCCCTCGGGCGGAGGGGTCATTCCCAGGTGCCTGGGCAGGAGATTCGACCAGCCGGCGACGGTCTCGGTCACGTAGACCTCGGCGCCCGCTTCGACCACCCCGATCGGCCGCTCCTTGGTGTCCCGGCGCGCACGCAGCACGATCTCCTTGGTGGTCTTGACCAGCCGCGGCGCCTTGTCGAGCGTGAGCTGCGCGCTGGCCACCGAGGTCTGCGGCGGAAGCAGCTGGTCGCGCATTTCCCCTTGCGCGAGCGGGTCGAGGTCGGCCGAGCGCGCCCAGGCGTCGATCACGACGTCCCCGCGCGTCTTGACGCGCACGAAGCCGGCGCGCGCCTCGGTGCTCCAGAAGAGCTGCCCGGTGGTGTCGGTCATGCGCAGCGTGAAGATCGGCGCATCGGCGGCCTTGGCGTCGGCGAAGAGCGGCAAGGTGGCCGACTTCATCCGGTAGCCGCGGCCGTTGCCGGGCACCTCCATGGCGATGGCGGCGCCGCGCTGCAGCGAGAAGGCGTCGCACGGCGCGCTGCCGCGGGCAGCCTGCGATTGCGAGCCGGTGATGGTCAGCTCGGCGTCGAGCGCAGCGCCGGCGGAGCGCACCAGGCGCTCGCGCTGCGCGGCGGCGAGCCACACGTGCCCGGCCACCACAGGCACGTCGCGCGTGGTGTAGACGTGGAGGCTCGCAGCCGGGACCCAGCCCTCCAGGCGGAGCGCGCCGCCGCCGTTCGAGGTGCGCAGCAGCGCGCGGCCGCTGGCGGGATCGGCCGGGATGTCGTTCAGCGTGAGCGGCACCACCGCCCCCGAGAAGGTCGCCAGCAAACGACCGTCGCTGCGCGCGTCGTACATCTGCGTCCCCTTGGGGACGGGTGCGGTGCCGCGCAGCAAGCACGGCGCGGCGCTGGCCACCTCCTGCGCGGCGGCCGGCGCCACCGCGACGGGCCCCCGCCCGGGCCGCGAACCAGCAGCAGGCTCGCGGCCGCTACCACCCCGATCACACCTGCGCGAGCCGACCGCTGGAACGCACCCATGAAACCCCTTACCTCCGTGGCTGGTCGCGGCCACGGCGCGCGCCTTGGTCGAGCCAAGACTCCCCGCAGCGTTGCCAGGCGTGGTACCGATTCCCAGCGGCGTCGGGTCCAGCCTAGCGCTCGTCACGTTGGCGGCCTGGCCGGCCTCCGGTGTCGGATCAGACCACGGACGCCGACCGCCCATCATGCACTCCTTCGAGCTCTCGTTCGCGACCCCCCGCAAGCTCCCGAAAGTCCGGGATCTGCGCGGCAACGTGGCGGTGCTCGACATCGCCTTCGCGTCCGAGGCGGGCGGCAAGGGGTTCGAGCAGACCACCCTGCCCTTCATCGAGGGTCTCGGCAGCCGGCTCCGGGCCTGGGTCGACCACCACGACAGCAAGCACCACGCGCGCTACGCGGGCGACCCGCGCTTCCTGCTGACCACCAAGGCCGAGCACGGCGCATGCCCCGAGCTGGTCACCCCCGAGGTGGTGGCCCGCGCCGGCCAGGTCGACACGCTCGTCTGCCACACCGATTTCGACGGGCTGGCCAGCTGCGCCAAGTGGATGCGCGACGGCGTGGAGTGCTACCCGGGCTGCGACGACGACGCGCGCGCCATCGACACGCGCGTCGGCGAGCCCGGGCCGATCGCGGTGCGCTTTGATCGGGCACTGCGCGCACGCCCGCGCGATCAGGCGCTGTTCGGTCTCATCGTGCGCCACCTGTCCACCGGTCTGGCAGACGCATCACTGTGGGGAACGGTCGACGCGGCCGCCGCCGAGCTGGTCGCCGTCGAAGCCGAGACGCGCCGCATTTCGCTCCGCTACCAACGGCTCGAGCCGGACATGGTCGTCGTCGATGCGACAGAGAGAGGCGGCCCGTACGACAAGACGCTCCTCCTCTTGATCGGCCAGGAGCGCGCCCCGGTCTCCGTCGTCCTGGACGCCGACACCGCCACCTTCGCCGCACCGTTCGCCAGCGGGTACAACTTCCTGGAACGGTTCGGGATTTCCGGAGGGATGCCCACCCGCGTCTCCATCCCCCGCTCCAAGCTCGACGCTGCCTTCCTGTCCCTCGGCGCCAACCCAGCGTCGTCAAAGCGGTTTTCGGAGTCGCGCTGAGCGAGACCGGGCCGGCGCCACCCCCCGAAACGGCGCGGATTCCCTGGTTTTGCTGGGGAATCGGCGAAGTCCCTCGCCCCCCGGAACGTTGACTCGCCCGGACACGGGGTCTATGAGCCTTTCAATTCTGCAAGGCCGTGTGTCTGGACTGCAGTCCGCCAGAGACACGACCGCGGGGCTCGAGTGGGGTCAGCGACCTCGGTGACGGGTGGGTATGGCTGCCAAGAACTGGTCTCAAACGTCGAGGAACGCGAACGGGAGCATCCCGTTGACCGGCGGAATCGACGAGCTGTTCTTCAAGAACGATACGGTCTCGCTCTGCCTGATGGTCAACCGGCGCAACCGGACGCTTCGGGTGATCGACTTCCGGGCCGGACCGACCCCTGCCAAGCGCAACTTCGTCATCGCCGCGGCCCAGCGAGAGGGTGTGGAAAAGGTGTTCACGCTCGTCGAGCGCGACGAGGTGGGCACCTGGACGCGGCTCGGCTTCACGCGGGAAGGTTCGATCCCGGCGTTCTACAAGCGCAGCGACGCCTGGATCCTCGGCGCGGTCGTCTCCCAGGTCGCGCCCCTGGCCGAGAAGAACTTGACGTACGAGGAGGAGGACCCGGACGACGTGCCCGTCTACGACGACGGGTCCAGCTCGCCGGGCGCCGGCCCCGCCGAGCGCACCATCCAGCGCGCCAAGCGCCAGCTCAAGGACGCCAGCGACAAGGCGCCTCCCCCGGTGAAGATCGCGCCCGCGCGCGAGGCCGACATGCGCAAGGCCATCGTCGCCGCGCAGCGCGACGGCCGCGCCCTGACCGGCTTCGAGGCCTTCGGTCGTGACTCCAGCCGCCAGAACGCGCTGCTCACCGCGCGGGGCGGCTTCGAGCTCCACGTGTCCTGGGAGGTGCAGCAGTGCTTCGGCAACTCCTTCCTGGAGCTGCTCACCGGCCCGCGCACCGAGGCCGAGCGCCCCGGCTACGTGGCTGCGGTGCGCGCACTGTGCGACAGGCTCAAGGACGAGGGCGCGGTCAGCACCTTCACCCTGGCGCCCGCGGACGACGTGGACCTGGCCTACGTGTACCTGGCGAACGGCTTCCGCCGCTCCGCGGTGCTGGCGCGGCACATCATCCTCGGTGAGGACCGCAAGGACGCCATCCTCTGGTCGAAGAAGCTGGTCATCCCCGAGAGCTGACGCCGCCGCTCTCGCGCGCGGGCGCGTGGGCGCTGGCGCTGGTCGCCACGCTCACCATGGCGGTGAGCTACGTCGACCGGCAGACGCTGGCCGTGCTCGCGCCACGGGTCACCGCGGAGCTGGGCATCTCCGAGCAGGGGTACGGTTGGCTGGTCTCGGCGTTCTCCATCGCCTATCTGGTGGGCGCGCCGCTGGCCGGGCGGCTCATCGACGTGGTCGGCGCGCGCCGCGGTCTGCTCGGCGCGGTGCTGGTCTGGTCGGTGGTGGCGGCGCTGCACGCCATCGTCCCCGGCTTCGGAGTGCTCTTCGCGCTGCGCATCCTGCTCGGCTTCGCCGAGGCGCCGTCGTTCCCCGGCGCCGCGCAGACCGTGCACCGCGCCTTGCCGCCGGACGAGCGCGCGCGCGGTCTGGGCGTCCTCTTCACGGGCAGCTCGGTGGGCGCGATGATCGCGCCGCTGCTGGCGACGTGGGTCGAGCGCCACCACGGCTGGCGCGTGGCCTTCCTGGTCACCGCTGGAGCGGGAATGCTCTGGGTGCCCGCATGGCTGGCGGTGGCGTACTCGCGCGGAGGCCGCGCGGCGCTCGACGGGCCGCGCGAGCTGGAGCCCTCGGCGCGGGCCACGTACCGCACCGCACCGGTGTCGACGCCTCCCGCCTCGCAGATCGGCGCCTGGCTGTCGGTGCTCCGGCACGCGGCGGTGCTGCGCGCCATCGCCGTCGTCTTCTCCGCGTCGCCAGCCATCGCCTTGTTCCTCAACCGGGGCGCGAAGTACCTGGTGCGCGCGCACGGGCTGACCCAGAGCGACGTCGGCCGCTACCTCTGGCTGCCGCCGCTGATCTTCGACGCCGGCGCCATCGCCTTCGGCCACTACGCCAGCAAGCGCGCGCGGCACCGCGACGGAGCGCCGGACCGGATGCTCCTCTCCATGGCCATGGTCCTGGCCACGGCCATGGCCCTGGTCCCCTTCGCCCCCGGCCCCTGGAGCGCGGTGGCCACCGCCGGCGTGGCCCTGGCCGGCGGCGGCGGGCTGTTCGCCCTGCTCACCGCGGACATGCTGATGCGCGTGGACCCCGGCGTCGTCTCCACCGCCGGCGGCATCACCGCTGCGGCACAGTCGCTGGCCTACATCATCGTCAACCCGCT
>JBBJMR010000360.1:0-8276 GCA_037720395.1 Polyangiaceae bacterium | reverse complement strand
TGGCCTTCGCTGGCTGCGCATCGGACGACGACGATGCCTCGACCTCCACCGGCTCGCCCGCTTCGAGCTCCTCCGGCAGCGGTGCCAGCGGCGGCGAGGGCGGCAACGGAGCCGCGCAGGGTGGCGCAGGCGGGGCCGGGGGCGCCGGGGGCGGCAGCACCGGCGGCGGCGCCGGCGGCCAGGGCGGCGAGGCAACCGGCGGAGCCGGCGGCGCCGAGGGCGGAGCCGGCGGTCAGGGCGGCGCCGGCGGCGGCGGGACCTGCGGCGTCATCGGGCAGAGCTGTGTCACCGGCTGCGGCGTCGAGGCGCAGTGCTGGGACGGTCCGGTCAGCGAGTTCTGCGGGCCGATCACGCCGGGCTGCGGCGGCTTCGCCGGAGCGCAGTGCCCCGCGTCCAACCCCATCTGCATGTTCTACCAGGGCGGCGACTACGGTCCCTGCTTCACCCAGGAAGAGAAGGAGTGCGTCTGCGCCGGCGACGGCAAGGCCAACCTGACCGGCTGCTGAGCTCCGATCGCCGGCGGCGGCGCGCGCCCTAGACGGCGCGCGCGCCCTTCTGGCCCTTGTCGTCGTAGACGTAGAAGCCGCGCCCGGTCTTCTTGCCGAGCCAGCCGGCGGCCACCAGGTTGCGCAGCACCGTGGCCGGCCGGTACTTGTCGTCCCCGATCTCGCGGTGCAGCACCTCGGCGATGGAGAGGAGTGTATCGAGCCCGATGAGGTCGGCGAGCTCGAGCGGCCCCATGGGGTGGTTCAGGCCGAGGCGGGCGCCGGTGTCGATGTCCTCGGGCGTGCCGATGCCCTCCTGGAGGACGAAGCAGGCCTCGTTGAGGAGGGGCACCAGCATGCGGTTGACGATGAAGGCGGGCACGTCGCGGCTGGTGATCACCGTCTTCTGCATGGTGCGCGACAGCTCGAGCACCGCGTCGTAGGTCTGCTGCGAGGTCTGCACGCCGCGCACCACCTCGACCAGCTTCATCAGCGGCACGGGGTTCATGAAATGCATGCCGATGACCCGCTCCGGTCGGCGCGTGGAGGCGGCGAGGCGGGTGATGGAGATCGACGAGGTGTTCGAGGCCAGGATGGCCTCCCCGGGCAGCACCTCGTCGGCAGCCTGGAAGATGCGGGTCTTGAGGTCGAGGTTCTCCGTGGCCGCCTCGACACAGAGGTCGACGTCCGCGAGGGACGCCATTCCCTCGGCGGGGGTGATGCGGTCGAGCAGCGCCTGGCGGTCCTCGGGGCTCATCTTGCCCTTCTCCACCACGCGGGTCAGCACCTTGGCCACCTGGTCCTTGCCGCCGTCGGCGACCTTCTGCGATGTGTCGCAGAGCACGACGGACAGCCCCACCCCGGCCGCCACCTGCGCGATGCCGCGCCCCATCTGACCTGCGCCGATCACCCCGAAACGTCGCACCTGCATGGTGCCGCCCTTGCTACTGCTGCCGCGTGGTCTTGGCGCCCTCGTGGCCCGGCCGCGCAGGCGTGGGGCACCGAGCGCCAGGCCATTCATCTGGGCCGCATGGCCTTGAAACACCGGTGTTGGGGAGCGTACATTCGCTCGCTCGAAGCCAGATTCGTGCCGCACGCGGTCGAGAGGCTCGGTGCCGGGTGCTCTGGAAGTACGAGGCAACCCACGACATTGTTATTGTTTCGGCGCTGTATTTCACGCCTCTCGGTCCCTTGGGGTGTCATGAGCGTCGAAACGATCCGGATGGCCCTGGGCCGCCTGCAGGACGACCCCGACAACGAGGCGGCGTGGACCGAGCTCAGCGAGGTCGTGACGTCACCTGACTCCGTCGCCGCCAACGGCGAGGTCGAGCGCCTCCTCGGGCGCGCGCGCGCGAAGCACGAGCAGCGTCGCGAGTGGGGCGCGGTGGCGCGACTGCTCGACCTCGAGCTGTCCTTCGCCACCGGCACGCCGGTGGAGGCGCCGATGCAGGCCGAGCTGGCCCGCGTCTTCCAGGACGAGCTCGTCGATTCCAATCGCGCGGCGCGCGCCTACCGGCGCCTCCTCGAGGTGCGACCCGACGACACCGCCGCCGCGGAGGCCCTGGAGGCCGACGAGGCCAAGCGGGCCAAGTGGCAGGACCTGGTGAGCCGTTATGTCGCCGAGGCCGAGGCCGCCGGGGATCAGGCCTTCCAGAGCGATCTGATGGCCAGCGCCGCGGACGTCACCTACCGCTACGGGCGCGGCGGCGTGGAGAGGGGCGACAGCGAGGCGGCGCGCGCCAGCAACGACGCCGTGCTCCGCCACCTGGACAAGGCCCTGGCGCTCGATCCCCAAAACCGCCGCGCCGCCGCGTTGGCGGAGATCGTCCACGCCGAGAACCAGGACTGGGAGGCGCTGGCACGCGTGCAGCGCGCGCAGCTCCAGGGCGCCAGTGGCAAGGAGGAGCGTGTCGCCGCCGGGCTGCGCCTGGGCCGCACCTGCGCGCGCCGCCTCGGCGACGCCGAGCGCGCCGCCGAGGCCTACCAGCTGGTGCTCGACCTGGTCCCCGGCCAGCCCGACGCGCTGACCTACCTGGCCGAGGCGTACTCCAGCGGCGAGCAGTGGGACCACCTGGTCGCGCTCTACGAAGACCAGCTGCGCGGCGGCGGGGTGAAGCCGGCCGAGGAGCTCGGCGTGCTGGTGCAGATCGCCATGGTGCACTGGCGCATGCGCGGCAAGCCGGCCGCCGCCGAGCCGTACTTCGATCGCGTGCGGCGCGCCGACCCGGCGCACGCCGGGATGCTCTCCTTCTTCCGCCAGCTCTACACGGAGAAGAACGACAAGGCGCGGCTGATCACCATCCTCACCGACGCGCAGCGCGCCAGCCAGGACACCAAGGACAAGCGCGCCCTGGCGAGCGAGATCGCCAAGCTCGCCGAGTCGCAGGAGAACGCGCAGAAGGCCATCGAGCAGTACAAGAGCGTGCTGCGCAGCGATCCGGACAACCGCGAGGCGCGCGACGCGCTCAAGCGGCTCTACGCGCAGACCGAGGGCTACAACGCGCTGGTCGAGCTGCACCGGCAGGACCTGGAGCGCATCCCGGCCACCGACATCGCCCAGCGCGCTGCGGTGCTGCGCGAGATCGCCACCATCTACCGCGAGCGGGTGAAGAGCGACGCCGCCCTGGTCACCGTGCTGTCGCAGATCGTGGCGCTCGACGACCGGGACGCCGAGGCGGTGCGCGAGCTGTGCCGCGTGCACGAGGCCCTGGGGCGCTGGCGCGACCTGCTCGCCTACCAGCAGAAGCTAGCCGAGCTCACCGACAACCCCCTGGAGAAGGCCAACCTCTACCGCGCAGCGGCGCGGCGCTGGATGGATCAGTTCTCCAACGTGCAGAACGCCATGGCCGCCTACGAGGCGCTCCTGGCCGCCGAGCCCGCCGACGAGGAGGCGCAGCAGAAGCTCAAGGACCTCTACCAGAAGCGCCGCGCATGGCCGCAGCTCTACGCTCTCTACCAGCGTCAGCTGGAGTCGGCGGAGGGGCCGCGCCGGGTCGAGCTGCTGGTGGAGATGTCCAAGCTCGCCGCCGAGCGCCTCGATCGCGGGGCAGAGGCGATCACCCTCTACAAGCGCATCCTCGAGCTCGACGCCGACGCGCCGGGTGTCTTCGACGCGCTGGAGAAGCAGGCCGAGCGCGAGAAGGACTGGGGCACCGTGGCCGAGGTGCTCGAGGAACGTGCGAGGACGGCGAGCGACCCCCCCACGCGCCTGGCCGTGCTGCAGAAGCTCGGCGCCGTCTACGCGGAGCGCCTGCGCGACGCGGCGGCCACCACGCGCACCTGGCGTCGTGTGCTCGAGCTCTCGCCGGGGCACGCGCGCGCCCTGCGCGTGCTGCGCGAGTCCTACGTGACGGCCGGCGACTGGGACGGCCTCGAGGAGCTGTACGCCTCGCAGAACGACCTGGAGGGCCTGGTCGACTTCCTCTCCACCGCCGCCGACAAGGCCGCCGACAAGCAGGCCAAGGTCGACATCTCCTTCCGAGCCGCGCGCATCTTCGAGGGGAAGCTGAACGCGCCGGAGCGGGCCGCGCGCGCCGACGAGCGCGTCCAGGCGGGGGGGCCCCCCGCCACCCCCGCCGCTGCCGCGCTGGGGCCCATCTACGAGGAGAAATGGGCGCGCCTGCCGGCGCTCTACGAGACGCTGCTGGCGAAGACCGAGGACGACGGCGACAAGGTCGCGCTGCTCCGCAAGCTGACGCGCGTCACCGGCGGGCCGCTGTCCGACAAATCCGCGGCCATCGCCTGGGCGCAGCGGGGTTACGAGCTCTCGCCGGACGCCGAGTCGCTGGAGCTGCTCGAGTCGACCGCGCGCGCGGGCGGCTCCTGGGCAGGCTTCGTGGAGGCGGTCGAGGCCCGCCTCCGGAAGAAGAAGGGCGTCACCCAGGAGGCGCGCCGCGCCCTGCGGATCAAGCTCGCCGAGCTCTACGCGCGTGAGCTGGGCAAGGTCGACGAGGCGGTGGCCGCCTATCGCGACCTGGTGGAGGCCGATCCGGCCGACGCCGATGTGGTGCGCACGCTCGATGCCCTGCTGCGCGCCGAGCGCCGCCACGAGGACCTTCGCTGGCTCTTCACGCTGCGCGCCGACCAGGTGCAGGGCGAGGCCCGCGCCGATGTGCTCGAGGAGTGGGCGCGCCTCGAGGAGGATGCCTTCGGCGACGCGGTCGCGGCCACCAAGCTCTGGCGTCAGGTGGTGGCCCTCTCGCCGCGTCGCGGCGACGCGTTGCGCGCGCTGGCCCGCCTGCTCAAGGCAGCCGGCGACCACGCCGGGGCGGCGGGGGTCATCGAGCAGCACCGCGACGCCTCCGAGGGAGAAGACCGGGCGCGCCGCGAGATCGAGCTGGCCTCGAGCTTCGTCCTGCTCGACAGGCCGCGCGACGCCTTCGAGGCCAGCAAGCGCGCGCTGGAGATCCTCCCGCACGAGCCGGAGGCCATCTCCATCCTCAACGGCCTGGTGGAGCGGCCGGAGACGCGCGCCCTGGCGGCGGAGCTGCTGGAGGCGGAGTACGCCGAGACCGGCGACGCGCGCAAGGAGGCGCAGGCGCTGCGGGTCATGCTGGAGATGGAGCAGCGGCCCGAGCAGCGACAGATCCTGTACACGCGCCTGGCGGACGTGGAGGAGCGCAAGCTGGCCGCCGCTGGCACCGCCTTCGACGTGGTGCAGAAGGCGCTCCTCGAGTCCCCCGAGGACCTGACGCTCTGGGACCGCGCCGCCGACCTGGCGCGGAAGTCGGGCCGGCCCACCGATCTGGCCGAGGCCTACCGGGCCCACCTCGTCGGCGCAGCGTCGAACAAGAAGCTGCCCGAGGCGGTGGAGCTCGAGCTCAGCGAGCGCGCCGCCAGCCTGCACGACGAGCAGCTCGGCGACGCCGAGGGCGCCATGCCCTACCTCGAGCGCGTGCTGGCGGTGAACCCCAACAACGACAAGGCCTTCGCGCGCCTGAAGCAGATCCTCACCGCATCGGAGCGCTGGGGCGAGCTGGAGGGCCTCTACGACCGCGCCGCGCAGGGCACCACCGACGAGCAGTCGCGCCTGGAGCTCCTCAACGAGGTGGCCCTCATCGCCGAGGAGATCATCGGCGATCCGACCAAGGCCATCGGCTACTACGAGCGCACCCTCGCCGTCGACTCCACCTTCCCGCCGGCCGTCGACGCGCTGGAGAAGCTCTACGAGCGCGAGGGGCGCTGGCCCGATCTGGCGGCGCTCCTGGAGCGACGCCTGGAGACGGCCACCGCGCAGGAGAGCGCGGACATCAAGCTGACGCTGGGGCGCATCTACCTCGATCGCCTCCACCAGCCGGAGCGCGCCATGGGACACCTCGAGGAGGTGCTGCAGGCGCGCGCCACAGCGACGGCGACGCGCGGCAGCTGGTCGAACGGCTGCTCGACGTGGGCGCGCTGCGCCAGCGCGCGGCCCGCGCCCTGGAGGTGGTCTACGAGGCGCGCAACGAGGTGCGGCAGCTGGTGCGCATCCTCGACATCCGCCGCGAAGGCCAGGGCGGCGACGAGCAGCGCGATCTGCTCCGCCGGCTGGCGCTGCTCCGCGACGAGCGCCTCAAGGACGACCCGGGCGCCTTCGCGGCGCTGGCCGAGCTCCTCCCGCTGGAGCCGGAGGACGCCGCGGCGCGCGAGCGCTTCACGGAGATCGGCCGACGCCTCGGCGAGCACGAGCGCGTGGCCTCGGTGCTCGGCGCGGCCGCCGACGCCGCCGCCGAGCCGGCGACGCGCGGCGAGATCCTGATGGAGGTGGCCACCATCTGCGAGGATCTCCTCGGCGACCTCCCTCGCGCCGAGGCCGTCTATCGCCGCGTGGTGCAGATTGCCCCCGAGGACGCGGAGTCCACCATCCCGGCGGCGCGCGCGCTGGCGCGCATCTATGCCGGCGCCCAGCGCCACCGGGAGCTGGCCGAGATCCTGCGCCTCGAGGTCGGCCTCGAGGACGCGGTGGAGACGCGCCGCGCGCTCTACGAGCGCATCGGAGCGATCTACGAGGAGACGCTGAGCGAGCCCGCCCCGGCCATCGAGGCCTGGAAGGCGCGGCTCGCCGACGAGCCGGCCGACGAGTCGGCGCTGGCCGCGCTGGAGCGCCTCTACGCGCAGACCGGGCAGTGGCGCGAGCTGGTGGGCGTGCTGCGCACGCGCGAGCAGGCCACCGGTGACGCCGACGAACGCAAGCGCACCATGGTCCGCGCCGCGCAGGTGCTGGCCGGTGAGCTCGGGTCTCGGGCACCCAGCGCGGACGCCGCGGCCGGAACGCCGGCCGACGCCGAGAACGACGCCATCGTCGCCTGGCGTGCGGTGCTCGACGACTTCGGGCCCGAGCGCAGCACCCTGGCCGCGCTGGCGGCCCTCTACGAAAAGGCCAAGCGCTGGCCGGACCTGGCCGACACCCTGGAGGTCGACCTCTCCCTGGCCGAGGCCGACAGCGATCGGCTCGGCCTGCTCACGCGCCTCGGCGAGGTGCGCCGCTTGCACCTCGACGACCGCCAGGCGGCGCTGGAATCGTACCGCGGCGCGCTGGCCATCGACCCGCGCGACGCGCGCTCGCGACGCGCGCTCGAGGAGCTGCTCGAGGTGCCGGACACCCGCCGTGAGGCGGCGGAGACGCTCCATCCGCTCTACGAGGCGGAGGGCGACTCGGCGCACCTGCTGCGCGTCCTGGAGATCGAGATCGAGACCAGCAGCATGCCCGGCGAGCGGCTGGAGAAGCTGGAGAAGGCGCGCGCCACCGCGCAGGGGCCGCTGGGCGACGCCGGGCGCGCCTTCGGTTACGCGGTGCGAGGCCTGCGCGAGTCGGTCGGCGAGGCCGAGGTCTCGGAGTGGATCGCACGCGTCGAGCAGCTGGCCGAGGCCACCGGCCGCTGGCAGGAGCTGACCGAGCTCTACCACGACGTGGTCGGCGACATCCTCGACGGAGAGGTGCAGCAAGCGGTGCAGCTGCGCGTGGGCGAGCTCTACAACGAGCGACTCCACCAGCGGCCGCTGGCCATCGAGCACTACAAGAAGGCGCTGGAGCAAAAGAGCGACGACCGCCGCGCGCTGGTGGCGCTGGAGGAGCTCTACGAGGCCGAGGGCGACTCCCCCAGCCTGCTGGACATCCTCCGCCAGCGCGCCGAGCACGCCGACGACGACGCCGAGCGGCGCCGCCACCTCTATCGCCAGGCTGCGCTGCAGCGCGAGAAGCTAGGCGACGAGGCGGGGGCCATCGCCACCTACGAGTCCATCCTCGATCTCGGTCTGGACGCCGAGGCCACCCGCGCGCTGGAGAAGCTCTACGCCCAGGGTGAGCGCCACGGCGAGCTGGTGGCCCTCTACGAGCGCCAGCTTGGCGAGGGCGCGCCGGCCGCCGCCGACGGGACCGTGATCCCGGCCGCCGACCTGCGCGTCCGCGTCGCCCGCGTGGCGCGGCGCGAGCTCGGCGACTGGTCGCGCGCCTTCGACGAGCTGGCCGCGGCGCTCGCCGTCCAGCCGGCCCACCCCGGCGCGGTGGCCGAGCTCGAGGAGATCCTGAGCCTGGACGGCGGCCTCGAAGCCGGAGCGGCGGGAGCACCCGTCGACGCAGGCGCCAGCGAGGAGACCGCAGAGCGCCGAGCGCGCGCCGGCGAGATGCTGGAGCCGGTGTACCTGCGCCGCGCCGACTGGGCGCGGGTCAAGATCGCGCTCGAGGCGCGCCTGGCGTCGGCAGCAGCCGGAGGGCAGGACCCGGCAGAGCGGCGTGAGCTGCTCACCCGCCTGGCCACGCTGCACGAGGAGCAGCTCGAGGACTACTCGGCCGCCCTGGAGACGGTGGCCAAG
>JBBJMR010000359.1:0-8311 GCA_037720395.1 Polyangiaceae bacterium | reverse complement strand
TGCGAGGTCTCCTGACGGAGCCTCGGCAGGTGCGAGGTCTCCTGACGGAGCCTCGGCAGGTGCGAGGCCTCCTGACGGAGCCTCGGCAGGTGCGAGGTCTCCTGACGGAGCCTCGGCAGGTGCGAGGTCTCCTGACGGAGCCTCGATAGGTGCGAGGTCTCCTGACGGAGCCTCGATTTCTTCCCCTCCATCCAAGCGCCTCGACGGCGACGAGCTCATCGCCGAGCTCTTCGAGGCATCGGCCGACCTGCACTTCATGGCCAACACCCTGGAGGGTGCCGAGTTCGTGATGGCGCTGATGCGCGAGAAGATCCCGAGCGAGGTGGCGGTGGTGTCCCTCTTCGACATCAACCGCCGCGAGTTCGTGGTGGTGCGCCAGTCGGGCGCGCAGAAGAGCGCCGTCCTGACGCGCGTCCCGGAGAAGGCCAGCATCCCGCGGGAGGCGATGCGCACCAAGCGCGCGGTGGTGGTCGCCGACGCGGGCACCGACCCGCGCGCGCGCGACGACCGCTGGCAGGCGATGGGCGTCGATCTACGCAGCCTGGTCTGCGCGCCGGTCGAGCTGGGCGGCCGGTACCTCGGCCTGCTCGAGCTCGCCAACCCCAGCGACGGCGGCCACTTCACCGCCGGCGACGGGCACGCGCTGACCTTCATCGGCCAGCAGTTCGCCGAGTTCGTGGCCGAGCGTGGCGTCGTCATCGACGCCGATCACGTCGGGCAGGCCGGGCACCTGGAATAGCGGCGGCGCCCGCCACCGCGGAGGCGACATGGAAGGACGCGGCGGTACGCGCGAACGCCTCCTCTACTACGCGCTTGTGCCGGCCATCGTGGTGGCCGTCATGGTGCTCGGCGGCATCGCCCTGCGCACCACCTTGCAGATCGAGAAGGCCCGCCAGCAGACGGTGTTCGATGCCACCTGGAGCCTCGCCGACGATCGTGTCGATCGCCTCGACAAGCTGATCATCGCCCAGGACAACGTGGTCGCCGCCCACGTCGATCTGGCCGAGCTGGGCGGCATCTCGCGGCGCTGGCTGGCCACCGCCGGCCGCGAGACGCCCACCGTGCGTTCCATCCTGGTCCTCGACATGGACCACGCCGATCACGACGTGCTGGCCTTCGCCTCGCGCGCGGCGGCAGGCGGCCGCGGCGGAGCCGACGACGACGCCTTCCGCCGCACCCTGGTCACCCGCCTGGTGCCGCAGATGAACTTCACCGGCAACGTGGAGGAGCTGCGCCACCTGCACGTGGCCATCGACCAGCAATACCTGCTGAGCTACTGGCAGCGCGTCTTCCAGGGCCAGCGTTATCTGGTCGTCGCCTGGCACGACGTGCCCAGCCTGGTGCACGAGCTGCCGCGCCTGTATCGCGACGTCGATCGCAGCACCAGCCGCATGAACGTCATCGACGAGGAGGGGCGCCTGGTCTTCGGCGAGCCCATCAAGGTCGGCGAGTTCACCGTGGTGCGCCCCTTCCCGACCACGCTCTACAACTGGCGCCTGCAGCTGGCGCTGACCACCGCCGACGAGCTCGGCCAGAAGGTCGAGCGCCAGCGGATGATCGAGCTGGCCATGGTCACCCTGGCCGCGCTGGTGGCCATCGCCGGGGTGTTCATCGTGGTGCAGGCCTCGGTCAAGGAGCAGCGCCTGGCCGCGCTCAAGAGCGACTTCGTGGCCAACGTCTCCCACGAGCTGAAGACGCCGCTCTCGTTGGTGCGCATGTTCGGGGAGATGCTCCTCGACGGGCGCGTCAGCAGCGAGGCCAAGCGCCGCCAGTACCTGTCCATCGTGGTCAGCGAGAGCGAGCGCCTCAGCGCCCTCATCGACAACGTGCTGGACTTCGCCAAGGTCGAGCGCGGCAAGGTCGCCTACCAGTTCGAGGATCACGACGTCGGGACGGTGGTGGCCCGCGCCGTCGACGCCTACCGCTACCGCGCCGAGCGTGAGGAGGTGGCCGTCTCCTTCAAGGCCGAGCCCGACCTGCCGACGGCGCGCGTCGACCCGTACGCGCTGGAGCTGGTGGTCATCAACCTCGTCGACAACGCCCTCAAGTACGCCAAGGAAGGCGGCGAGATCTCGGTCGACGTGCGCAGGCACGACAGGACCATCGACCTCACCGTCAGCGACCGGGGGCCGGGCATCGACGCCGACGAGCAGGGGCGCATCTTCGAGCGCTTCGTGCGCGGCAAGTCGGCGAGCAAGCACCACGTGCGCGGCAGTGGCATCGGGCTGGCGCTGGTCAAGCACATCGCCGAGGCCCATGGCGGGCGTGTCCGGGTGCTGAGCCCGGTGGCGGCCGGGCAGCCGGGCACGTCCTTCGTGGTCAGCCTCCCCGTCTCCCGCACCGGGAACGGCCCGGCGGCCACCTCGGCGTCTTGACACCGCGCGAAGCGGACAAATCCTGTGCCGCGTCGCCGGGACCCGAGGGGACCGCGACACCCGTGGGGAAAACCGCTCCGGCCTCCGGAGCCTGACCTGGGGCCACGCCGGCAGAGACGCCGGTGCGGGGCCGTGCGCGCGTCCTGCGCCACGCGCCGTCCGCGCCGGCGTGCACCGAGCGTGGCCCCTGACGAGGGATAGCCATGCTCATTCGACGTCACGACTACGACGGCACATTTGCCATGCTCGACCAGCTGCAGCGCCAGATGAACCGCCTCTTCGGCGACACCGGCCTCGACCGGCACCGCGAGGTGCAGGCGCACGGCGCCTCGTCCTACGAGTGGCCGCGCCTCACCGTGAACGACGCCGGCAACGAGCTGGTGCTGCGCGCCGAGGTCCCCGGCCTGGCCGACAAGGACATCCAGCTGACCATCGACGGCGACGTGCTCACCCTGTCCGCCGAGCGCAAGGTCACCCCGCCCGAGGGCTACAAGGTCCACCGCCAGGAGCGCGCCACGCTCCGCTTCGCCAAGAGCTTCTCGTTGCCTGTCGAGATCGACGCCGAGAAGGCCGACGCCAAGCTCGAGGACGGCGTGCTGACCGTCAGCCTGCCCAAGGCTCCCAAGGCCAAGCCGCGCCAGATCGCCGTGCGCGCCTGATCCGCACCGCGCCCCCCCCAAGACTTCCAGGAGACACCATGAACGGCACCGACAATCTCACCAGGACCCCGCAGACCGACGTCGAGGCGCCGCGGCGCAGCTTCGCTCCGCCGGTCGACATCTTCGAGAACCAGGACGAGCTGCTCATCGTGGCCGACGTCCCCGGTGTGGCGAAGGACGACGTGAAGATCGACTTCGAGGACGGCAAGCTGGCCATCTTCGGCAAGCGCGGTCAGGCGGAGGCATACGACTGGCACCGCGCCTTCGTCGTCCCCCAGGGCATCGACGCCGACCGGATCAGCGCCGACCTTTCCCAGGGCGTGCTCAGCGTGCGTCTGCCCAAGCAGGAGGCGCTCAAGCCGCGGCAGATCGCCGTCCGCGCCAACTGAGCTCGAGCGCCGTCCCGGAGAGCAGAAACCACGGAGGCACGGAGAGCTTCGATCCTGTCTCCGTGTCTCCGTGGTGATCTTCTCCGGCATCACTCACTCGTTCGACCGACAGCTCGAGACCCCTCGGGCTCCCTTTCTGAATCGCTCTCCCCATCACGCGGAGGCGTAAGATCCGCCGGTGCGGTGGCGCTTCGCGAAACGCATGGGCGCGCCGGCGCTCGCCCTGCTGCTGGCCGTCGCCTGCACCGCAGCCGAGGCGCCGCGCCCCCCGCCCGGGCCGCGCGACTCGCCGACCGCGATGCGCAGCGCGGCGACGCAGCGTCGGCCCGCGTCCCCGAGGGCACGACCCAGGACGCTGCCGATGCCACCGAGTCCGGGGCCGTGGCGCCGGGCGCGGAGCTCGACGCCGCGCGGGCCCAGCGCATCGACGCCTCCGTGCAGCGTGCCGTCTCGGCGGGGCGCACCCCGGGCGCGGTGGTCGCGGTGGTCGAGCACGGGCAGCTCGCCTTCCTGCGCGCCTGGGGAAGCCGCCGCGTCGAGCCGGATCGCCAGGCCATGGCCGAGGACACCCTCTTCGATCTGGCCAGCCTGACCAAGCCGCTGGTCACCGCCACCCTGGCGATGCTCCTGGTGGAGCGCGGGAAGCTGGCGCTCGACGCCCCCGCCTCGCGGTGGCTGCCGCTTCTGCGCCGTGGCGACAAGGCGCCGATCACCGTCGAGCAGCTGCTGCTGCACACCGCCGGCTTCCCGGCGGCGCTGGCGCTGGCCGACTTCCGGCAGGGCAAGGCGCAGGCGCTGGAGAGGATCGCCGCCGCGCCGCTCGCGCATGCGCCGGGCGCGAAGTACCTCTACAGCGATCTCGGCTACATCCTCCTCGGCGAGCTGGTGGCGACCGTGGCCGGCATGCCGCTCGACGCCCTGGCCGAGCGCGAGATCTTTGCGCCGCTGGCGATGCGCGACACCGCCTTCCGCCCGCGGGCGGAGCTGTCGGCGCGCGCCGCGTCGACGGAGATGCGCGACGGGCGCTGGTTGACCGGCGAGGCGCACGACCCGCGCGCTCGCCTGCTCGGGGGCGTCGCCGGGCACGCCGGGCTCTTCTCCACCGCTGCCGACGTGGCCCGCTTCGCGCGCATGATCCTCGGCGGTGGCGCTCTCGAAGGACGGCGCGTGCTGACCGAGCACACCGTGGTCGCCTTGCTCCAGCCGCGCGCCATACCCGGCGGACAGCGGGCCCTCTTCGGGGACCTGCCGCTCGGCGGGGCGGTGAGCCACACCGGCTTCACCGGCACCTACCTGCGCATCGATCGCGCCCGCGACCTGGCGCTGGTGGTGCTCGCCAACGGCGTGCACCCGCGCGGCGGCGGCGATGTGCGCGCCATGCGCCTGGAGGTGGTAGACGCGGTCATGTCCACGCCCGGCTCGACCCGCGCGCCCACCGGCGGCGCGGTGATGGCCGGGATCGACGTCCTCGCCGCCGGTGCCTTCGCCGAGCTGCGCGGCAAGCGCGTGGCGCTCCTCACCCACGACGCGGCGCGGACGGCGGCCGGCGAGACGACGCTCGCCACCCTGGCCGCCGCGGCCAGCGTGAAGCTGGTGGCGCTGCTCTCGCCGGAGCACGGCATGGGCGTGAACGCCGACGGCAACGTCGCCGACGCGCGCGAGCCACACACCGGCCTGCTGGTGCGCAGCCTGTACGGTGCGCGCCGCCGGCCCACCCCCGCGGACTTCGGCAACGCCGAGGTGCTGGTCATCGATCTCTGCGACGTCGGGGTCCGCTTCTTCACCTACGCCAGCACGCTGGGCTATGCGCTGGAGGCCGCGGCCCTGGCGCGCCTGCCGGTGCTGGTGGTCGATCGACCCAACCCGCTCGGCGGCGCCGCCGAGGGTCCGGTGCGTGACGCGGATCGCGAGTCGTTCGTGGCCTATCACCCGGTGCCGGTGCGGCACGGGATGACGCTCGGGGAGCTGGCCCGTCTCTTCGCCGCCGAGCGCAAGCTCAGCGTCCCCGTCGGGGTGGTGGCCGCCCGCGGATGGCGGCGCAGCCAGCGCTTCGCCGACACCGGCCTGACCTGGACCCGCCCCTCCCCGAACCTGCCCAGCGTCGCATCCGCCGTCGTCTATCCCGGTGTGGCGCTGCTCGAGACGACCAACGTCAGCGTGGGCCGCGGCACCGACCGGCCCTTCCAGCTCGTCGGCGCGCCCTGGGTGGACTCCACCCGGCTGAGCGCCGCGCTGGGCGCCGCCGGGCTGGCGGGGGTGCGCTTCGCCGCGGCGCGCTTCACCCCCACCCAGGATCCGTTCGCCGGCCAGGCCTGCGCGGGCGTCTCGGTGGAGGTCACCGATCCGCCGACCTTCGCGCCGGTCCGCGCCGGGCTGGAGATCGCGCGCCAGCTGCGCATCCTGCACGGCGCCGCGTTCCGCGCCGAGGGCATGGGCACGCTGCTCGCGCACCGCGCCACCCTCGACGCTCTGCGCGCGGGCAAGACCGTCGACGAGATGGCGCGCACCTGGCAACCGGCGCTCGCCGACTTCGAGCGCCGCCGCCAGCCCTTCCTGCTCTACCCGCCGTGAAGGCGGCGCTCCGCGAGGAACAGCGCGCCTTTCAGCGCCAGCGCACCAGCTCCCAGAGCAGCTTGGCGACGTTCCAGGCGTCGTCCGCACCGCGGTGGTGCTTGCCCTCCATGGGCAGGCTCAGCTCCTCCATCGCCTTGTCGAGACCGGGTTCGCGCGAGGAGCCGCGCCGCAGGGCGAAGAGGTTCTTCACGTTGAGGTGCGTCCGGCCGAAGGGCAGCTCGATCTTGTGTTCGTCGCACTCGCGCCCGAGCTGCAGCCGGTCGTAGTCGCCCCAGCTGGCCCAGGTGCGCCCGCAGCGCTTGCCGAGCTTGGCCAGCTCCGCGCAAGCGTCGGCCAGCGAAATGCCCTTGTCGACGTCGGCCTGGGTGAGCGTGGTCAGCTTGGTGCAGAACGGGCTGACCCGGGAGCGCATGGGCTTGACCATGATGCTCCGCTTGTCCTCACGAGCGCCGCGTGAGATGTCGAGCAGGCAGACCCCGATCTCGATGATCTCCGGCTGCTCGCCGGCAGGCGGCTGGCCCTCCCAGCACGTGGCCTCGAGGTCCACCACCACCACCTTGTCGAGGTCGCTCGCCATCGGACGACTCTAGCCACTCGTGCCCGGGTGGGCGAAGCTCGAAAGTGCGCGAGGCGCGCCACCCGGGCTCGTCCCGGCGAGCGTCAGGCCGCGCGCTGCGAGGCGCCGTCGTTGGCGGCAGCCGACTGGGAGCTGCCGGTGTCGGTGACCTTGGGCGGATCGATGGGACCGGCCGCCGTCTGCACCGCCGTCTTCAGCTCGGCCCAGGCGCTCTCCACGCCCATCCTCAGGATGTCGAGGCGCTCCGAGCCATCGCTGGCCACCATCTTCAACGATTGCTTAACGCCGCCGAGCTTGCCGAGAATCTTGTCGAGCATGGGTGTGTCTCCGTAGGTGACGCTGATTGCTGCAGCGCGTCTCGAGAGCACGACTCGGTCCAAGTCCCCGCGCGCGGCGGGGGTGCACCCGTCGCTTGCTCGCCAGCGTCGGCCCGAGCGCCGCTACCATCCGCCCCATGTACGTCCCTGCGCGCTTCGCCGAGACCGACCGTGCCGCGCTGCAGGGGTTCGTGGCGGCCCACTCCTTCGCCACCGCCGCTCAGCCCTCGACGCCGAAGACGGCGCGCGCCTCGCTCTTGAAGTCCTCGTCGTTGCCGGTGATGCCGCGCAAGGTCTCCAGGACCAGGCGGCGGAACTCGCGGCGCACCCAGTTGAGCCGGTTGGTGACGTCCACGGTGGTGATGCCGAACTCCTCGGCCACGGTGGCGTACGCCGGCGGCTCGTGCGCGTCGGCGAGGTGGTAGCGCTCGAAGATGCGGTAGTGCTGCATCTTGCCCTTGCGCTCGCACTCCTTGCCCAGCTCGACCACGGCCAGGGCCATGATGTGGCGAACGAACTCCGACTCGAACCAGCTGTCCAGGGCATCGGGGCTAGGCGGCGTCAGCCCGGCCAGCTCGTTCTCGGCGTCGGCGAAGTCCAGGGGCGTGCGAATGGCGCCGCCGCCGCGCTTCTTGGCGCGCTGGACGCGCATGCGGTCGATGACGAAACGCTCCAGGCAGGTGCGCACGAAGGTCCGGAAGCGCCCGCGCATCGGGTCGTAAGTGGCGAAGGTGCTCTTGTCCAGGGCGCGCGCGAAGAAGTCCTGAGTGACGTCCTCGGCCTCCTCGGGCGGCAAGCGCCAGCGCATGCGCAGGTACTTGTAGACAGGCTTCCAGTAGGCGGCGGTCACCGTCTCCAGCGAGCGCGTGCGCTCGCTGTCGTCGTCGCTCTTGACCCCCAGCACGGCGGAGACGTGGGTGGTGGGGAAGCGGTCGCCGCCGCCTTCGTCGTGTGCCGCCATCTTCTTCTTCTCGGCCCCATGGCAGGGTAGCACCGCCCCGCGCACGGTCGCGCGTATCATGGGCGAGGCATGCCCGGCTACCGAGAGACGGTCGTCGACCACATCGCCCGGTGGGTGACCTTCGAGGACATCGACCGCGAGCTACGCGGCCGCCTGACCATCTGCTTCTCGCTGCCGCGCAACGTGTTCGACGCCGAGTCGACGGCCGACGCGGTGGTGGCCATGGTCCACGCGGCGCTGCGCCAGGGCGGCTCGCTCACCGCTGCGCTGGGCGCAGAGGAGCGCGTCGCGCGCGAGGTCCTGGCCGAGCTGCCCGCGGACACGGCGGTGAGCGCCATCGAGCTCTCGCTGCACACCGAGGCCGGCGGCGGCGCCGCGCGGCCCCCCGACCTCGACGAGGGCCCCGGGCGCGTGCTGATGGTCGGCGCCGAGCGTGGCGCGCTGGCGCCGCTGCACGCC
>JBBJMR010000117.1:0-24638 GCA_037720395.1 Polyangiaceae bacterium | reverse complement strand
CCACCGAGCAGCCATCGTCGTCGTCGCCGCCGCCGCCAGCGCCGGATGGAGAGGCGCCGGCGCCGCTCGAGGCAGCCGCGCCGCCGGCACCGCCGCTGCCGCTGATGCCCAGCGTCTCGGCGATCGGCGGCCACGCCTGCGGGCACTGGTCGCCGGTGAGGGTGCCGGCCTCGCACACCAGCTGCTCGAGATCGGCGAGGTGATAGACGGAGGTGAAGCCGGTGTCCGCATCCACGAAGCGCCCGAGCGTGAAGCCGTCCTCGAACTCGCTGGCGCACGCGTACAGGCCGCTCTCGTGCCACTTCAGGCAGGTGACCTTCTGCTTGCCCTGGTCCTGGAACTCGAAGTCGCTGGTGGACGCGATCTGGAGGCCGAGCTGAGGCCCGCCGATGGCCACCTGCGAACCGTCCGGCGAGAGCGCGAAGCCGAGCATCTCGCCGGGGGCCACGGCGACCTTGTTCCAGGTCTCG
This sequence comes from Polyangiaceae bacterium, assembly GCA_037720395.1. Taxonomy (GTDB): domain Bacteria; phylum Myxococcota_A; class Polyangia; order Polyangiales; family Polyangiaceae; genus JBBJMR01. The sequence continues at coordinate 24,168 of JBBJMR010000117.1, read as the reverse complement.
CCCGCGTCGTCGCTGACGTAGAGGGCGTCGTCCACCGGATCGTCGGTGCGCACGTAGAGGCGGTCGGCGTTGGCGGGGTCGATGGCGCCGATGTACGGGCCGTCTGCCCCCTGCAGATCGAAGGGCAGGATCTCCCACGTCTGCCCGCGGTCGCTGGTGCGCGCCATGGCGCCCTCGTACTGCGCGCCGAACAGGCCGCTCAGATAGATGCGGTCCGGATCGGTGGGTGCGACCTCCACCGTGAGCGCCAGGAACTCGGTGTCCACGGCGACGCCCGCCTGGGTCCAGGTCGCGCCGCCGTCTGCCGTCTCGGCGACGATGACGTGGAAGCCGGACTGGCTGCCGGTGGAGGTGAGCGCCAGCGCGCGCATCGGGTCGTCCTGCTGCACGGCGACGTCGATGGTGTACTGGCCCTGGAGCGCGCCTCCCTCGAAGGCCCAGCTGCAGCCGCGATCGGGGCTCACCACCAGCCCGGCGAAGATGCCTGCGAGGATGGTGCCGTTGCCGGTCACCCCCATGGCCGGGTCCTCGACGCCGCTGTAACCGACGGCGCCCTCGCAGACCCACTGCCAGCTCTCGCCGCTGTCGACGGTCTGCAGGATGCCGTACGTGGCGCGGATGACGATGTGCGCCGGGTCAGCGGGGTCGAAGACCACCTGCCCTGCGGCCGGGAAGCGACCGTTGGCGGAGGCCGGCGTGGCCAGGGTGGCGACGATGGCGCCCACGAAGAGCGCGGAGGGAAGGGCGGCGCGCCTCACGCGGCGGAGTATGTCACATCCCCGAACGCGCACCCGCCGCCCGGGCGGCGCGGCCGCACGAAAAGCTGCTGCAGAGCGGCGCTGCCTCACTTGGCAGACGGCCCGCTCGCTGTCACCATCGGCGCCCATGCTCCGTCTCCGTTCCCGAGCGCGCGCGTCACGACTCCTGCCATCGGCTCGCCGTCGGGACGGGGCCGCGAGATGCGGGAGATGCGCGATGGCGCTGCTCGCCGCGCTGGCGCTGCCAGCCTGCGACTCCAGCACCACCACACCCTCCGGGGACGCCGGGGACGCCGGGGCGGCCGCTCCGTCCGCCGCGAGCGCCGCCGCCAGCGCAGTCCCGCTCCCCGCCGACCCCATCGACGCGTGCATCGAGGTCATGCGCCGTGAGGCCACGCCGGCCGCGGACGCTGCCAGCGAGGCGCGCGTCGCCAAGGCCTGCGCCGAGGTCTACAAGAATCCCGTCTGCCGCGACGCGCACGATCGCTACGACTCCAGGCCGGTCGAGGACCGCGCCATGACGGTCACCGAGCGCTGCCGCGCCGCGTATTGCCCCAGCCTGCCGGAGCCCAAGCCCAAGCTCTGTGCCGAGGAGATCCCGGCGGTGCAGGACATCACCCGGTTCTGGTTCGAGCTGCGCATCGCCATCTGGAGGCACGACCTCGGTGAGGACGTGGCGCGCAAGCTGGAGCGCGAGCACCTGCGCATCGCCGCGCAGCTCCGGAAGATGGATGGCGACGGCGGCAGTCACTGACCCGCGCCCGCGGCGCTCCCCTTGCCGGAGGAGCGCTCGGCGCGCGCGCGCCGCGGGTGCGGCAGCAGCGGGCCCGCCGGGAGGAGCCCGAGGGCCTCGTGCTCCGGGGTCATCAGGCAGGCGTAGCCGACGTGGCCCTCGTGCGCTGCCAGGCCGACGTCCGCGCTCATGCCGCGCGCGCCCAGCTCGTCGACCAGGGCCTGGTGGTTCTCACCGTCGTACAGCTCGGCATCGGCGGCGAGCAACGCGGTCGTCAGCATCCCGAAGTCGCCCTCCACCTCCACCGGCACGCGCCGGAGCGCCTCGTGTAGCAGCGGCAGGAAGCGAGCGGCGCCGATCCCTTCGTGCAGCGCCCACAGCGCCCCGGAGACGATCATCCCCGTCTGATGCCCCTCCAGCAGATACGGAGACTCCATGGCCAGGCAGGCCTCGATGGCGCCGTACTCCGACGCGTACTTCTCCGTCCAGCCGGCGCTGGCGAACCCTTGCTCGAGGAGCTGGCAAGCCTGGTGGGTGTCGAGCGCGTCCGCCGGCCAGGCGTGATCGTTGTCGCACGGGCGCGCCAGCGCGGCGGGCAGCGCATCCATGAAGCGCGGGTCGTCGGTGAAGGCGCAGGCCAGGTAGTCGGCGATGCCCTCGTGCAGCGTGGAGACCTCGATGCCCGGCGCCAGGGTGGAGATCAGGTGGTGGCCGTACTCGTGCGCGGCGATATCGACGTCGAGGCGCGTGCCGGAGAGGCCGGCGCGGCCCAGGGTCACCGCATCCGTTCCGTAGAAGGAGTCGAAGACGAAGAACGGCCCGGTGAAGACCTCCACCGCGCTCGGCGGGATCAGGGTGGTGTCTGCAGCGTGGTGGGCCAGCGCCATCTCGGTCATGACCCAGTACGTGGCCGGTTGGTTGGCGCGACGATCGGTGGCCGCATAGTCGTAGTAGCGATCGGCCTCGGCGACCTGGGTGCCGTCCATCTTCGGCAGGTTGGTCTCGTGCACCGCGCTGACGAAGCGCCCGGCGAGGGCGTCCGTCTCCGGGGTCAGGCAACGCAGCCAGCGCGTCTCGGCGGTGGCCGGGCCTTCGTCCATCCAGGTGGTCCCGACGCCGAAGATGCGGTCCGTGCCGCAGACCTCCGGCAACGGACCGGGGTCGCCCAGCTGGTGCTCGTCCTGGTGCGGGTCGCCCATCTCGGGCCCGTCGCCCGGCAGCGTCGGCCCGCTGCGATCCTCGGATGGCACCACCACCTGGACGGAGCACCCCGCCCCAGACACCAGGGCGAGGAGGCACAGCGCAGCTGCCCAGCGGCCTTCAGTCATCCACCCTCGGATGACGGCGACGTACCAGCGTTAGCGGCCTGACGTGCACGATCATCCGAATGTAGCCACTTGCAGACGCCGTGCCTCGCGCCAGCCGTTCGAGTTGCGCCTATCGGACGACAGATACGCACCCCGCACCCGCGACGCCGGTGGCGCGCGCAAGCACGCGCCACCGTGCGCTTTTGTCAGCAGCTCGCGGACTGGCAGGTCAGGTACTCGGGCGTGCAGCTCTCGGCGACGCAAGCCGCGCACGCGTCTCCGTTCGGGCACACCTCGGAGCAGTGGAAGAAGATGCACTGGTTGAGGTCGCCCAGCGCCGGCGACGAACCCGCGCAGGTCTGCACCTGGCACTGCTCCTGGGTCACCTCGTCGTCGGTTCCCTGCACGCAGGCCACCGTCTCGGCGCAGCTGCGCGTTCCGTCGTGGACCGGCCCGGAGCCCGGCCGCAGGCACAGTTCGTCGGCGAGCTCCAGGCGCGGCCAGTAGGTGGCCACGAACATGCACATCTCGTTCTTGGAGGCGCTCGGCCCCTCGATGAACGTGTCCGCGGTCTGGTTGTCGTAGTCGCACTCGAACTCCACCACCTGCCCGGCCTGCGCCGACAGCGGCGGGTCGAGGACCAGCGGCTCCACGCCCTCCCAGCGGTCGGTCTCGTAGAGCGTGCGCGGCTGCTCCAGGCCCTTGCCGCTGATGCGCGAGGTGTACCCCACGCCGCGACGGTGCATGTGCGACATGGCGAAGGAGACCTCGATGTCCGCGCCGAGCTCGCAGCGCATCTTGGCCTTCGCCTGACCGTGCGGCGGCACGACGATGGAGTAGTCGTAGAAGAAGAGCGTCCCGGCCTCCTGTTGCACCGGCACCGGCGAGGCGCGCAGGTTGAGGCGCACGTCGGCGTCCAGCGCGGCGTCGGTCGTGTTCAGGTAGTGCGTTTGCATGAGCACCACCTGACCGCGGTGGAAGCGCATGGCCACGCCTGCCGGGAAGTCGGTCACGCCCTCGGGCACCTGCGCCGCGTAGGCGATGCCCCCCAGCGCCAGGTCGTCGCGGCCAGAGCAATCGAAGCGCGCCGCGTCGTCCACGACGTCCTCGGGCGCCAGCGTCGTCAAGTAGAGGAGCAGGTGATGCGACCCCGGGGAGTAGCGATGCTCGAAGACGCCGACGTCGACGTCCTCGTCGATGACCAGGTACTGGCAGTATTCGATCTCCTGCCCGGCCTCGATGGTCGCCTCCATCGACAGCTGCACTCCCTGCCCCGACTCCGGCGGCAGCAGCTCGCCATCGCCCGGAGGCGCGGCGCCGCTGGAGCCGTCGGAGCACCCCATCGCCGTCAGCGAGGCGAGCGCGGCGGCGAACAAGACCCGATGTGTTGTCATGGCCGTCGCCCAGAGCAGGCGCCGTGCCGTCCACGAAATCGCGGCATTGCGCGCCGCACACGCGGTGCTGGTAACGCGACGTTACCGCTCGGGTAACGATGTGTGTCCGCCCGTCGCGCGACCCCGCGCTTCAGCGCGCCGCGCGCCCGCCGCTACTTCTGCGGCAGCTGCCAGGGGTCCGCGTGCTGCGGGTCGGAAAGGAACGCCTCGTCGGTGAGGCTCTCGAAGAAGGCGTGCAGGTCGGCGCGCTCTTCGGCCGTGAGCTCGAAGCCCACCAGGAAGTCCGACTTGTAGGGGTTCTCGCTGCCGTCGCCGGCGTTCGGCCCGGACTCGATGGTGCGCCCCGCGGCGGCGTAGTGTTCGAGCACGTCGTCGAGCGTGGCCGCGCTCCCGTCGTGCATGTACGGCGCGGTGACGGCGATGTTTCGCAGGGTGGGGGCGCGGAACTTCCCCATGTCCTCCGGCTTCTGGGTGAGCGCGTGGATGCCGGTGTTTGGCGCCGGATACGCGCCCATGCCGTCGATGTTGTAGAGGCCCGTGTTGTGGAAGTGCACGTCCACCAACGACTTGCCCTCGTACTCGTTGGAGTCCTGGAAGTTGAACCCGGAATGGCACTGGAAGCACTCCAGCTTCTCGGAGTCGAAGAGGTCGTGCCCGCGCTTGGCCGCGTCGCTGATGGCCTCTTCCTGGCCGCCGTACTGCCAGCGGTCGAAGGGCGAGGTGCCGGAGATGAGGGTGCGCTCGAACGCCGCGAGCGCGCGAACCACCGACTGCAGCGACAGCGGCTGCGCGGCTTCGGGGAAGGCCTCGACGAACATCGGCGGGTAGATGGGCTCGGCGGCGAGCCGCGCCAGCAGCTCCTGGTCGACGTTGCTCGAGAGCCCGAGCTGCACCGGCTCGTCGTCGAACATCGGCACCACCGCCTGGTCCTCCAGCTCGAACATGTACGGGTGGGCCCAGGTGAGCACCGTCAGGTACGCGACGTTGGCCAGCGACATGGCGCCGCGCGGGTGCACCTGGCCGGTCGCGCCGACGGCCTGGGCCAGATCATCGGTGAAGGCGCGCTCCTGCCGGTGGCACGAGGCGCACGCCTGCGACTGGTTGCCCGAGAGGCGCTGGTCGTAGAGGAGGCGGCGCCCGAGCTCCACCTTGGCCACGCTCATCGGATTGCCCGCGGGCACCTTGGGCACCGGGAAGCCGGTGGGCAGGTTCCAGGCCCACGCCTCGGGCACGCCGCCGGTGCCGCCGCCGCCCACGGCGGCGCCACCCCCGCCCGCGCCGCCGACGCCCAGGCCGCCGGCGCCCGTCGCCCCGGTGCTGCCGGTCGATGTGGTGCCCGGCAGAAAGAGGGGCGTGACCAGCTCGTCGCCGCAACCCAGCGCCGCACACGACAGCCACGCGGCGACGAGGAGCGCGGGCTTCATTCGACGAGAATACCGTCTGGCCGGCACTCTCATGCGTCAAGATCACGGCTTTCCGCGCAAAGCACGCGTCGAGCTCGTGCGCTCGTGGCGCACAGCCGCCAGGAGCGCCCGCCCGGCTTCCACGACCTCTCCGCACGGATCGTCGCACCGACGTAGCTGTCGGAGCAAGGGCAAGCCCGAAGGCCCGTTGGGTAACCGCCCGAGTGACACCGGGCCCGCCGGACCCAAAGAGCGCTCTGCAACATTCGAGCGCTGGATGCCGGTGCGCAACCGCGCCCGCCCGGCGCGGCCTCAGAACCAACGCTTCCCAGACCCGGAGGATTTTCGTCATGGCGGACACACGTGAAAAGTCGATCGATCAGCTCAACTCCTTCCTGCGCGGCGAGCTCTCCGCGGTGGAGACCTACCGGCAGGCGCTGGAGAAGGTGAAGGACGCGTCCATCCTCAACGTGCTGCGCGAGTGCCAGGACTCGCACTCCGAGCGGGTGCGCACGCTGACCGAGCAGGTGGCGACGTTCGGCGGCAAGCCGGACAGCGAGTCGGGCGCCTGGGGCACGTTCGCCAAGCTCGTCGAGGGCGCGGCGACGGCCTTCGGTGACAAGACAGCGGTGGCGGCGCTCGAGGAGGGCGAGGACAAGGGGCTCAAGGACTACCGCGGCGACCTCGCGGACCTCGACCCCAACGCCAAGCAGCTGGTGCAGCAGCGCATGCTCCCGGCGCAGGAGCGCACCCATCAGGCCATGTCGCAGCTCAAGAAGCGCCTCGCCGTCTGACCTCGGACGGGACGCGCGACCGTACAGCGATACGGTCGAGCTCCACCCTCACCGTCCGCGCGCTCGTCGTGCGGGCGGTTTTTCGTGCCCAGCCGCGGAATCAGCGGGGCGCCTGGGACAAAGGCGGCGCCCGGCGGACCCCGTCCGCGACATGGACATCACCGTCCGAGGCCGCGCGCTGGCCTCAGGTCGAGGCGCGGATGGCGTCGAAGAGGAAGCCGAGCATGCGGTGGGTCATGCCCCACACCACCCGCTCGCCGACGAGGTAGCCGGGCAGCGTCAGGTCGTCGCCCTCGTACCGGTAGTCCATGGTGGTGTCGGTGCTGCCGTCGATCATCGCTGCCAGCGGCGCCCAGATGGCCTCGTCGACCTCGTCGTTCGGCGTCAAGCGTGGCTCGCGCTCGACGGCGAACACCCACGGGCTGACCACCATCCCCACCGCCTTGCCGCGACCGGTGGCCGGTAGATCGTCGAGGCGCCCGAGCAGCTCGCCCTCGGCGCGCAGGTCGAGGCCCACCTCCTCGAGCGTCTCACGGATGGCGGTGTCGGCGAGCGTGGCGTCGCCCGGCTCCTGCCGGCCGCCGGGCAGGGCCATGTGCCCGGACCACAGGTCGCCGGCGCGCTCGGCGCGTCGGATGAGCAGGATGTCCAGCGTCTCGTGGCGCGGCAGGAGCACCAGCGCCACCGCCGCGCGCCGGCCGGCTCCCTCCGCGGCGACGAACCCGCTGCGCGACGCCAGGTGCGCGCGCAACGATGGGAGCGAGACCAGCGCAGGCACGGGCGGCTTCATAGGTGCGGACGCGCCGCGCACCAAGCATCTCGCGAGCGAGCGCCAACGGCGACGCGCGCGCGCTCGCACGGCCGTTCCAGGCCGCGCAGGGCGTCAGCGCGGACGCAGCCCAAGCAGGGCCAGGTCGATCGACTACTTCGGCACGTTCCAGAGATAGAGCATGCTGTCGAGCTCGCCCTCGAGGGCGGTGCCCATGCGGTCCCAGGCCTTCTCGCTGTTGGCGAGGCTGGTGTCGCCGAAGGACGTCTCGTCGAACCACACGCGATCGAAGTTCGGCAGCGGCTTGTCGCTGCCGTTGATGGTCTCCGGCGTGAACCAGTTCTCGCGCGCCACCTTGAAGACGAACATCCAGTGCTTGTGCGAGGTGGCCTCGGGGTCGGAGCTGTTCACGGTGATGCCCGGGCTGGTGAAGTTGTCCGACTCGCTCATCTCGTAGCTCGAAGCGACGAACGGCGAGTAGGCCTGGTCGGTCTTGAGGGCGTTCCAGCCCATCTTGTCGTCGTACTCCGAGTCGTACCAGTCGGTGTGGCGGTCGACGGCGATCTGGATGGCCTGCTGGATCTTGCCCTTGTCGAAGCCGAGCAGGTCGGGCACGCCGAGCGCGCCGAACTTCCAGTACTTCTCCCAGCCGGCCAGCGGGGTGATGGCGGTGCCGTTGGCGAAGCCCTGGTAGGGGCCCTTGTCGCCGAGGACGTAGGTCTCGTCGCCGAGGAGGCGCGGCACGACGACGAACACGCTGTCGGAGTCGAGGCCGCCCTGGGTCGGGTCGAGGAGCATCCAGGAAGCGAGCCCAGCGCGCGTCGCGTTCCAGCGGTGCGTGAACGGGTACTTGAAGTACTGGCGGCAGACCTCGGCGGAGAGCGTCGATTCCGGGCGGGCCTGCTGGTAGGGCTTGGCCGCCTTGCGCGAGTCGCACTGCTTGGTGATGGTGCGCGCCGGCCAGATCATGCCGTTCGACTCGGGGGAGTTGGGCTTGATGTTGGAGTCGCCGCGGAAGTCGTAGAAGAAGTTCTCGTCCTCGGGCAGCGCGCAGTTCGTCTTGGAGAAGGTCTTGTAGCCGGCGTCGAAGGCCTCGAGCGAGTCGAAGCTCTTCCCCTTCTTGATGTACTCCGCGAACATGTACTTGGTGTCGCAGACGGTGGTGCCCGACACCGGCGTGTCGACGTTCTCGATGTTGCCGACGGTCATGGTGCTCTTGCCCGCGGCGCTCAGCGCCGACTTGCGCGCCTGCCAGAGGGAGCTGGAGAGCGAGAGGTAGGGCCGGTAGTCGGCCTGCTTCATCTGCTGCCAGGGGTCGCCCTTCGGGTCCCAGGCGCCGGTGTCGGTGTCGTCGAGGTAGTTCATTCGACGAACCCACTCGATCTTCGCCTCCACCATGCTGGCGCGATCACGGAACTCGCCGCAGAGGTAGCCGAGGAACTCGTGGGCGACCTTGGTGACCTTGCCGTTCAGGTCGGCGGGGAGGTCGGTCTTGTGGTGGGCCTTGATGTCGCCGTAGAGCGCGAAGCTCGAGTCGCTGACGCGCGAGAGCTTGGTGGCGGCGTCCATCACCGCGTCGTTGTCGTAGTTCGGCGTCGGCTTGACGGTGACGTCCTTGTCGCCGATGCAGTACTCGGACCAGAGCGTGAAGTTCTTGGTCTCGCTCTTCTGCTGGTCCGGCGCGTAGTGCTTGGGCTTGGTGACCGAGGTCACGTTCTCGGACGTCGCTTCGGGGTCCTCGCCGGCGCAGCCCACCAGGGTGGCCAGCAAGGAGAGGGGCAGCAGGCACGAGGTGAGGCGAAGGGACATGGTTCTCGCTCCGTCAGGGGGTGCCGCGCGGGAGGCGGCTCCGGAGGGGCGCTAAGCACGGGGTATGCCCTGGATCAGTCGCGCGGAATCGTTGAGGTTTAGCCACGCGGACCGGGTCCTGGAACCCCGGTGTGGATCGCACCTACATCAGGTTACCTGGGCATACGGTTGCCCAGGGCACCTACATGTGGCGCGGAGCGGGAAGCGGTCGGCATGCCCAGGTTGATGCATCCGAACGGAGAGCACTTCGATGGTCGTCACCTGCCCTGCTTGCTCGAGCCAGAACCGCCTCCCCGCCGCCAAGGCCACCGCGCGCGCCAGGTGCGGGGCGTGCAAGACGCAGCTGCTGCCGCTCGACCACACCGTGGCCATCTCGTCGGCGGAGGACTTCGACGAGCTGGTGCGCGACGCACCGCTGCCGGTGGTCGTCGACTTCTGGGCCGCGTGGTGCGGGCCGTGCCGGATGGTCGCCCCCGAGGTGAGCAAGCTCGCCAAGCAGCGCACCGGCCAGGTGGTGGTGGCCAAGGTCGATACCGACGCGTTGCCTGCCGTGGCGGCGCGCTTCGACATCCGCGGCATCCCGACCTTGATCGCGTTCCGCGGCGGACGCGAGGACAAGCGGGTGAGCGGGGCCATGCCGGCGGACGCCATCGCGGAGGCGCTCGGCATCTGATCGAAGCGCGCGAGACCGACGGCGCGCACCGGGTGCCGCGTTGTTCGGCGATCGCGGCGAGGTGATGCGCTGCCGCTTCGAGCTGAGGCGCCCGACCGAGGGGTGGCTGCGGGCGGGCTCGGTCACTGCCAAGAGCGCGGTGGGCCCCGTGTTGAAGCGTCCTGTGAGGGGCCGTTCAGAAGCGGTGCTGCGCGCCGATGCCGACGGCGGGCACGCCTACGAACACGTCCACGCCACTCGAGTAGCCGTCGCCGTTCAGCAAGGGTGCGTAGGCGAGGAGGTAGCGCCCTTCCAGGAGCAGGTCGACATGTCCGCCCACGTCGGCGCGCACGCCGAGCGTGGGACCGAGGAAGCCTCCGGCCGCGTGCAGCGTCCCGACATCCTGGTTCGGCAGGAAGAGGAAGGTCGGGCCGAGCTGCCCGCCGACGGCGACGTCGACGCGGCCAGTGATGGGCGCGACGAGCGCCGCATGGATCGGCAGGCGGATCTGGTGCGCGACCGTCGAGCCGTTCGTGTCCCTCAGCAAGTAGTCGTAGCTCGCGCCGCAGCCGACCTGGAGGAGGGGGGCGCGATAGACATAGCGACCCTCCAGGCCGAAGCCGAGCGTGTTGCCCTTGGCCTCGCTGAACCCATCGGAGCGCAGGGAGCCGACGCTGCCCTTCAGGGAGAGAAAGGCCAGGAGAGCGACGCCGTTCGGCGTGTCGCCGGTGGGTCCACCGGGTTCGGATGCGGCCGGAGGCGCGGCGTTTGCAGCCGAGCCGAGCCGAGCACGAAAGCGACGAGCGCCGGGGCGGAGGCTGCTACCGCGTGAGCGAGCATGCACCTCGTTTTGCAGTGCGCATGCCACCGTGGCGATTCGCCCTTCGAGGCTGGCGGAGCTTGGCAAGGCGGCGCGACGGTGTCCGAGCGTTCATGGGTGTTGCTGCAGCGAGACGGTGCGCGAGGTCGGCTCGCGCGGCCGGCGCGGCGCGCCGAGCCTGGCTGGAGCGAGACCGGGCTGGTGCGCGCAGTTGGAAGATCGCCGGCGGCGCCCCTCGAGGCGCCGCCGGCGACCAGGCTGACGACCCGCAGGCTTCAGTCGGTCCACACCCCGACGAAGCGCGCGCTGCCGCCGGTGACGGCGCGCGTGTCACGGCCGACGGAGCGGTGCAGATCCATCGTCGCCTGGTGCTGCGCGGACGTGTTCTGGGCCGAGGTGAACGCGGTCGGCCCGGAGCTGCCGAAGATGCCCGCGAAGTACAGCGCGCCCGCGTGGCGGTAGCCCTGCAGCGACCAGACCTCTTCTGCGCACGCCACGCCACGCTCGGTGCCGCGGCGCGGGTTCGACGTTGCTCTCGGCGCGTCCGGCGCGGATACAGCGAGGTTGGGCCAGCGCCAGCCGGGTGACGTCCTCCGCTCGGCTGCCCGTGGCGTCCCGCGGCGCGGACCCAAGCGAATGCACCGCCGGGTGACCAAACCGAGGTGGGATGGTGCACGCTGTCGCCCGCGGCCGACCGTGCCGTGCGGTCGTGTCTGTGGAGGAGCCGCGCCAGCTGGGGGCTGACGCTGGTCATGCCGCTCGGATTGCACTGCCTCTGGCCGTGGGCCTACCGCCTGGGCGTGGAGCGCACGAGCGAGAGCCCGGAGTGGTGGGGGTGGACCGAGCCCCGAGCGCCGCAGTGGACGGCGTGGTTCATTGCCGTGTTCGCGCTCGTGGCCATCGGTGTCCCCCGGGCGATGGAGCAGCGCTGGCGGCCGCGGGCCCCGCGGGTCGTGACCGCGGTCGATCCACTGCGCGCGGTCGGCTACCGGAGCCCTCTGCCAGTCCGCTGGGATGAAGCGTCGCTCGAGCGCGCGGTGCGCTGGGCATGTCGCGTGTTCGCGATACGGATGGCGTGGACGCTGGGCGTGCTCAACGCGCTGAGCGCGGTCGCCTGGTGGGCGTTCGCCGACTGGCGGTGCGGGGGACACTTCGGCTGCCAGCTCCCGCCGCCCTCCGACTACGTGCCGTTGCTGTTCGCCGGCATGTTGCTGACGCTGGCCTGTGTCCCGACCCGCGCCCGGGTGCTTCGGTTGTTGCCGGGGTGCACCGAGAGGCCGTGAATCCCGGCCAGCCCAGCGTCACGGCGCGCCGACGTGATCGATGTCGACGCTGGTTGCAGCCCCAACGCCACATTGCGCGCGCCAGTTACCTGGCGCTCGGGCACCCGCAGGTATCGCCGGCGGCACGAGACAGCGATGCTGTACACTCCGCCACTCGCGAAAGGACGGGATGCGTATGCGGCAAGCGGGGGTCTGAGCTGCGCTGGGAGCGCTGGCGATGGCCGGGAGTTTGGCGGGGGCGTGCGGGCCGGCCTTCGAGAAGGGACCGACGGGCGGCACCGGCGCCACCAACGGCAGCGGCGGGGCGGGCGGCGCCGATGCACCGTGTCAGCCGGGGACGACGGCGGCTTGCTACACGGGGCCGGCGGACACGCAGGATGTCGGGCTCTGCAAGGCGGGCGTGAAGGTCTGCGATGCGGACGGCGTCGGGTACGGCGCATGCCAGGGCGAGGTACCGCCGGCCGAGGAGAACTGCGAACAGGCCAGCGACGAGGACTGCGACGGGTCGCCGAACGACGGATGCCCATGCGAGCCCGGGTCGGAGATGGAGTGCTATTCGGGGCCGCGCGGGACGGCGGGCGTCGGGAGCTGCGTGGCGGGGACGCAGGTCTGCAAGAACACCGGCGATGAGTATGGGCCGTGCGCCGGCGAGGTGCTGCCCGAGGCGGAGGATTGCAGCGGGACGATCGACAAGGACTGCAGTGGGTTCGCGTGCGCGCAGCCGCTGTGGAACAAGATCGCGGGGGATGTGAGCGGGCAGAGCGGTTCTGCGGCCGGGATCGATGCTGCTGGGAACGTCTACGCGATGGGTAGCTTCGCCGGAACTATCGACGCCGGAGGCGGACCGCTGATCAGCGCAGGCCAGTCCGACGTGTTCGTTGTGAAGTACGATGCCGCAGGCAACCACCTCTGGAGCAAGCGGTTCGGTAACGCATCGAACCAGGTCTTCGGTGACATGGTCGTGGACGCAAACGGCAATGTCGCCGTCGCCGTGATGAGCTTCGGCGCCGGTGGACACTCACTGGTGAAGCTCGACGGATCCGGTGCGACGATCTTCAGCAAGCCCATCGGCGATGCGATGGATGGCGCCGAGGCAAAAGTCGCCTTGGATTCCTCTGGGAGCGTCGCGATCGCCACATCGTTCTCGGGGTGCTTCGACTCGACCTGCAACATCGAAAGCGCAGGCAAGAGCGACGGCTACGTAGCCAGGTATTCCGCCAGCGGCAGTCTGGAGTGGGCAACCGCAATCGGCGGCGCAGGGGACGACTATGCGGGGGGCGTCGCGTTCGATGCTTCGGGAAACCTGATCGTCGTCGGATCGTTCGAGGGAACCATCAATCTGGGCAACTCGGCCCCGACCGCGCTGACCAGCCACGGCTCTGCCGACATGTTCGTCGCCAAGTTCGACGCCGCCGGCGCCCACGCCTGGAGCAGAAATTTCGGTGGCGCGATGGCGGATGGCATCTATTCGAGTGGCGGTAGTCCTGTCGCGGTGGGGGCGACCGGCAATGCCATCGTGGTCGGCTCCTTCCTCGGGACGTTCTCCTTCGAGGGCCAGCAAATGACACCTCAGGGCGGAGTCGACATCCTCCTGTTCGAGATCACTTCCGGCGGCGTGCCCTCGTGGGCCAAGCCCTTCGGTGGATCGGGGTACGATGGCGCAACGGGCCTGGCGCTCGATGCTGACGGCGACCTCGTGGTGTCAGCGACGTCGAGCGGCGCGATCGACTTCGGCGGCGGCGTGCTCCCCAGCGCTGGCGGGAACGACCTCGTGCTCGCGAAGCTGAAGGCTGATGGTTCGCATGTCTGGAGCAGGCGCTTCGGCAACGCCGAAGCTCAGTACTCGGGCGGTGTCGCAACAGGCCCGTCCAGGGAGATCGTTGTGGTCGCGGGGTCACCCGGCGCGCTGGACTTCGGACTGGGCCCGCTGGTCTCCGCAGGTGACTCGGACGCACTGATCGCGAAGTTCGCCCCGTGATGCAATCGCGACAGCGTGAGCGGGTTCCCCGTCACGCATAGGCGCACGAGATCGTAGCCCGTGCGCCCGGTTGCAGACGGCTGCGTCTGCTCCGTCGTTGATGCGGCTCAGCCGCAGACCAGCGTAACCTGGTGCGTGTGCTGGCTTCCGCCCTGCTCCGCGACGACGGTCACGGTGTTGCCCGCCGCGAGCGCCGCGAAGTCGGCTGCCGTCACCGTGACCGGATGGTCGTGGGTAGCGCCGGTCGCCGTGTAGTCCTTGTCGACGCCTGCTGTGATGTCCGCGGCGCTCACGACCAGCGTATGCGCGTGGTCCGGCGGCCCGAACATGACATCTGCGCCACCCGAGCAATCGGCGCTCGGGTTGCCACCCGCGCCACCCTGCCCCGCGCCGCCGCCCCCTTGACCAGCGCCGCCCTGGCCCGGGCCGGCGCCCCCGCCGCCCTGACCAGCGCCGCCGGGGCCGCTGGCACCCGCTGCTCCGCTGCCCCCGACCCACTGGCGCCGCTTCCGCCGCTGCCCGAGGCCCCGCTGCCCGAGCTGCTCGGCGAACCGCTGCCGGTGTCCGTCTCGTCATCGCCGCAAGCCGGCAGCACGCCGACTGCGGCAAGGGCGAGGGAAGTCTGGATGAACTGCTTGCGAGTGAGGCTCATGGGTCCTGCTCCGGTCTGAAGGAAGGCGGCGAAAAGCGCGCCCAGTCGATGGCGGCCGATGGCCGCGGACGCGCACCTTAGTCCGGGAAACGTGCACAGCCCAACAACTGTGACCGGTAGCCTTTGGCGGTGGAATCTCGCGCCCTCGCGGTATCCGCGACCATGACTCGGATGTCACACCCGCTTCGCGCGGCTCAGCCGGCGACGAGCGCCAGCAGCGGCTCGTAGCCCCAGGCCAGGCCGCACACCACCGAGAGCGCGCCGCTGGCGATGCCCAGCCGCGACTGCCCGCGCACCGAGCGCACCCAGCGCCGCAGCGACGCGCCGACCGCGCCGGTGATCAGCGCCATGCCCGCCACCGACCCGAGACCGAACAGCAGGATGTAGGCGACGCCGCCGCCGACGGTGGGCGACGCGGCCACGGCCAGCGCCGTCAGCGCGCCGCTTCCCGCGAGGCCGTGCACCATGCCGATGAGGAACGGGCGGCGTGCCAGCGTGAGGTGCGCGGCGTGGATGTGATCGGCCGGGCCGGCGTGCGTGTGCTCCGTCTCGCCGTGGCGATGCGTGAACACCGAGCCCTGCTTGCCGAGGCGCGCCGCCAGCACCACCCCGCGCAGGCCGAGCACCAGCAGCATCGCCGCCACGCCGAGCTCGAACGCGCTCGACAGCCACGCGGGAAGCTCGGTGCGCAGCGCCAGGGCCACCGCGCCGACCACGACCAGCGCCGCCGTGTGACCCGCGCCCCAGGCGGCGCCGATCTCGTGACCGCGGCGCGCGCCGCGCGGATCGGTGACCACCGTGCACACCGCGGCCAGGTGGTCCGGCTCGAAGGCGTGCTTCGCGCCCACGACCAGCCCGAGCAGGCCTGCGGAGAGAGAGCCAATCACCCGAACCTCGTAGCACGGTTTCGCTGGAGCGTGCTACCGACGCGGCCCCCTGCGACGACCGCAAATCCCGACGCCGGGCGCGCGACATCGTGTCGCGTTGCCGGCACGCGCCGGAGCGCCTACCACGCACGCGGCCCGTGCCCCGCCCCGCCCGAGCTCCCGCCGTATCTCGCGAGACTTCGCCCGTCCGTCGGCGGCGGGCGGCGACGGTTGGCGCGCTGGCGGCGGCATGCGTGGCCGGCGCGCTGCTGGCCCGCCCGACGAGCGCGCACGCCGCGGCCTGCTGCGGCGAGAGCCACGGCCTCGGCGAGCGGCTGACCACGACCGAACGCGCCGGCGTGACCAGCAGCTTCCGCTTCCGCGAGCGCTTCGGGGCCTGGGCGCCGAGCGGTGCGTACGGCGCGCTGCCGGATGGCGATGTCGACCGCGAGCTGCGCGCCGACGTGGGCTGGCTGGTGCGCGTGACCGACGAGGTGCAGATCGGCGTCTCGGTGCCAGCCATCCGCACCTGGCGATCGCTGGCGGGGCGGTACGCGTCGGGCGGAGGCGTCGGCGACATCACCGCGCTGGCGCGCTGGGACATGGTGCCGGTCACCGGCTGGAAGGGGCTGCCGGGCGTGGCGTTGACCTTCAGCGCCACCGTGCCGACCGGGCGCGGGCCGCAGCGCGCCGCCGACGCGCTCGCCGCGGACGTGACCGGCGTGGGACCGCCGAATTCCGCCCGGGCGTGTCCTTCGAGAAGACGTGGGACAGAGGCTGGTTCGCCACGGTGCTCGCCTCGGTGGCCTTCCGCACCGGCTACGAGGCGCGCGGGAGCGAGATCGGCCTGGCGCCGCGGCTGACGCTGGTCGGCCTCGCCGGACCGACCTTCGAGTCGCTCGGGCTTTCGCTGGGCCTCGGCGCCCTCTTCGAGACCGAGGGCGCGCCGTCGATCGACGGCGTGACGCTCGACGGATCGTCGCGACGCCGCAGCGCGCTGCTCTTGCTCGGCGGCTACGACCTGACCCAGCGCTGGACCTTGCTGGCGTCGACCGCGCTCGATCTGCCCATCTCCGAGCTCGGGCAGAGCGAGAGCCTGGGCATCGCCCCCGCGCTCGGGGCGCGGTTCGTGTGGGGCGGTTTCGACTGAACGGAAGGCCGTCACGCACCGCGACAGGGGACCGGGCGAGAACGGTCAGGCCACGATGGGACCGAGCGCGTCGACGCAGATGTCGTCCACCGGGATGGTCACGTCGAGCGCATCGAGCCGCACCGCCTCGGCTCGCCTGTGCTCGTCGAGCACCCAGCGGCGGCCGTCGCGGTGGTAGACATCACCTGGCGCTCCCGCTGAGACACGAGCACGTACTCGCGAAGCGGGCGAGCCGGCGGTAGTCGGCGAACCGTCGCCGCGGTCCCCGGCCGCGGTCGAGTCGGAGAGGACCTCGATGACCACCACCGGATTGGTGACGGCGTTCTGATCATCGGCATCGCGCTCGACCCGACCGCAGACCACGTGGAGGTCGGGATAGGTCGCGCGGTCCGCTGCACGAATGCGGACCCGTACGTCCGATGGCAACACGACGCACGGCCTGCCTCCCAGAGCGGCGCTGAGCAAGACCGTGAGCCGGCTCATGATACGCCCGTGCTCGATGGTGCCCCCGGCCATGGCCAGGATCTCACCCGCGACGAACTCGTGCCGCTCGGCGCTGGCCTCCTCGAAGGCAAGGTATTCTGCGTACGTCGACCGGCGCTTGGCGGCGTCTGCCATCACGCGCCAGCGTAGCAGGGCGCCCAGCCCGCGACGCCCTTCAGAACCCGGCCAGGTCGTCGCGTGTCACAGACTTGCCGGCGTAGCTCAGCGACTCCGGCAGCGTGGCCCGGTCGATGACCTCGGTGAACCCGCGCGCCAGCAGCGCCTCGAGCGAAGTGACCACGCCCGCTTCGATATCCACTTGCAGAAGCGCCCGCGGCGTCGCGCCATCGGCGCCGATGAGCGACCCGGGGCCGGCGTCGGCGCGCACCGGGGGCCGGCGCCTGGAGCTGGAGGCGGAGCGGCTCAGCCGCTGGCCGCGACGCTCAGGGAACCTCGAACAGGAACGCCACCTCGTCGTAGTCGGCGTCCGTCTCCGCCTCGAGGCGCAGCTCCCACAGGCCGGGCATGGTGAAGATCACCTCGTCGACGCGGTAGTCGCCGTGGTCCAGCTCGGAGACCTCGGGCGCACCGGGTGCGTCGTGGCCCATGGATCGCATGGTGACGTGCGCGTTCAGCGCCGCGCCGGCGATGGGTGCGTCGCCCTCTACGGAGACGATCTCCACGTGGAAGCGGTTGGCTCCCTCGACCAGCGTGTCCTCGGGGGTGGCGGTGAAGCGCATCACCCCGCGCGCGCCGACCGCCGACTCGACCTCCGCCTCGCCACCGTCGGCCGAGCTGCAGCCCGCGAACGGTGCGCAGCACGCAGCGGCGAGCAGCCAGGTGATGGCGCGCGAGGCCCACGTCGAGCGGATGCGGCGCGGATCCAGGGTCGTCGGGGTGGTCATCGGTCAGGGGTCGGTGATGCCGGGCTTCGAGGGCCTCATGGTGCCGAACGGTCGCGGCGGCAACGCGACGAGTTGTCGCAGGCCGCCGCCTTGCGGTTCGCGCGGGCTCAGCTGCCTCCGCCCCTCCGCCGGTGGCTCCGCCGGTCCCGCTGCCGCCGGCGCCCAGGCCGCCCGTCCCGCCCCCGGTGCCGTCGCCGCCCGCGGCGCCGGTCCCCTCGCCGCCGTGGTTGCCCTCGCCGCCGTGACCGCCCGCGCCGTGCGTGGTCGGGCAGCCGCTCTCGTCGTGACAGGTCGGGTCGTCGTCGCTGCAGGCGCCGACGAAGGTCAGCGCGGCCGGGACGAGCAGGCTTGCGGCGAGGGCGAGGTGACGGCGCGACATGGGTCCTGCCAGTGAGCGCGGCCGCGGACGGGCGCTCGGGTTGGCCGGAAGGTAGGCGACGCGTCCCACCGCGCGGGTGCGTCATGTTGTCGCGAGGCGCCGTGCCGCGCGCTCGACCCATCGTCGGGAAGGGCTAGAGTGCACGCCATGTTCCGCTTCGACCTCCGCTTCCTGACACGCTTGGCCTTGGTCACTGTCCCGCTGTGCTGCGCTCCCTTCGTGGGTTGCTCCGACAGCGACGACAGCGACGACGGCGACGCCGCGGCGGCCGGTGGCGAGGAGCTCGAGGGGTACGAGGACGTGGCCTACGAGGGGGACACGACCGACGAGGCCCTGGTCTCGCTCGTCGCTGCCCTGGAGCAGGGCACGGTCGAGGACCCTGCGAAGAGTGCGGTGCTCGACGCGCCCGTCGAGGCGGTGCCGGCGGCGACCCCGCCCACGTTCACCTGGCACGTGGGCGCCGAGTCGCGCCGCGAGGCACCAGCGAGCACGCGCCACGCGGCGCTGCCCCGGCCGAGCCCCTGCCGGGGCCCGGTCTGCTCCTGCTCGAGCGTCCCGCGCCGCGACCGGGGACCTCCTGGAGCTCGCCCTGCAGGCGGCGCTTTCCAGCTTGCCCAGCGCCCGCGCGCACGGCGACCCCTTCAACGGCTACGGCACGCTGCTCGCGGTGTCCTCGACCTCGAACCCGAAGCTGGCGCGCGTCTTCACCGGCGCCAGCACCTGGACGCCGAGCGCCGCCATCTGGCAGGCCATCGTCGACGACGGCGGCAGCCTGACGGTCACCCTGGTCGGGGCCGACTTCGAGCAGAACCGCATCCCGGACGGCGCGGGCCCGTACCTGGGGAGCGTCACCGCGCTGACCATCGCTCCATGAGCCCGGCGACGAACGCGGCGAGCCGCGCGGCCGGGGCGCTCCTCGGTCTGGCGGCGCTCCTGGTGGCGTGCTCGCCGGAGCCGAACGTCGTGCACGAGTACGACGCCTACGCAGGGGACGCCTTCCCCGATCGCCTCCAGCCGGTGACCTATCCGGCCGCGGGCGCCATCGTGGTCACCGACAGCTACTCCGACACGCTCTCGCTCGTCGACCTGGGCACCGGCGAGCGCTTCGCCAGCTTCCCAGTGGGCCGCGACCCGGTGAGCATCGACGGCCCGCATCACCTGGCGGTCAACGTCGCCGCGCGGCGCCTGTTCACCGCGCTCAGCTACCCGGTGCTCGCCACCGGCGGGCCACACGCCTCGCACGGCTCCAGCGTGCAGGCCGGGTACGCGCAGGTGCTCTCCCTCGACGACTTCCGGATCCTCGGCCAGGTGCGGGTCGACAACAACCCGGGCGACATCGTCCTCTCCGAGGACGGCAAGCGCCTGGTGGTCAGCCACTTCGACCTGGTGCGCGCGCTCGAGAACGCCGGCGACCTCGACAAGCAGCGTGCCACGCTGGCCATCATCGATCCGAGCACGCTGGAGCAGCCGGTGCCGCCGGCGCCGCCGCGCATCGACGTGTGCATCGCCCCCCACGCCGTGGCCCTGTCGCGCCCGGACGCGGCGCGCGCCTACGTCGCCTGCAACGGCGAGGACTCCATCGCCGTCGTCGACCTCGACGCCGCCAAGGTGCTGGAGCGCATCCCGGTGGCCGCCGGCGCCAGCGCCCAGGGCAACCCGCAGTACGGGCCGTACTCGGCGGTGCTCTCCCCGGACGGCAAGACGCTGGCCATCGGCAACCAGGTCTCGCGCGACGTCAGCTTCCTCGACATCGAGACCATGGCCATGATGCCGGAGCGCACCCTGTCGACGCAGGGCACCCCGTTCTTCCCGGCCTGGAGCGCCGACGGCAACACGCTCTACGTGACCACGCAGACGCCGAACGCGGTGCTGGCCATCGACTTCTCCGCCGACAACGCCGAGCTGGAGCGGCGCGACTTCGCCGCCGGCGAGTGCGACCTGCCGCACGTCGCCGAGATCCAGGGCGACGCGCTGCTGGTGGTCTGCGAGGGTGACCACGTCGCGCCCGGTCGCGTGCTGTTCCTGGAGCCGGACACGCTGACGACGCGCCACACCACCGAGGTCGGCGTCTATCCGGATGCGATGGCGCGCGTGGGAGGTGCCCGATGAAGCGCGTGCTGTGCACCAGCCTGCTCGGCGCCGCGCTGCTCGGACCAGGCTGCAAGGGCGATCCGGAGACCGAGGTCGTGCACGGCACCGCCGTCGATCACGGCAAGGCCCTGTTCGAGGACCCGAGCATCGCCAACACCTCGTTCAACAGCTACGCCTGCGCCAGCTGCCACGAACCGCAGGCGGACGACTCCGAGCTGGCGCTGCCCGGCGCGCCCATGGCCGGCGTGCTCGGGCGCCCCGACTACTGGGGCGGCAAGGAGCGCGAGCTGCTCGACGCCATCGACCACTGCCTCTACTACTTCATGCTCCGCGACCAGCCGCTGGCCAAGGACGACGAGGAGGCGCGCGCGCTCTACGCCTACCTGGAGTCGCTCTCACCCGGCGGCGTGGACACGCCCACCGACGCCGCCCCGTTCACCGTGCCGGTGAAGGTCGAGGACGTGCCTGCCGGCGACGCCAGCGCCGGCGCCGGGGCGTACGCGGCGGCCTGTGCGCTCTGCCACGGCGACGCGCACACCGGCAGCGGCCGGCTCGTCGACCGCGCGCCGGTGCTGCCCGAGGACAGCATCGCCGACCACCCGTCGCCGGGGTACAGCGACGCCGAGCGGCGCCTGGTGTTCATCGAGAAGGTACGGCACGGCGGCTTCCTCGGGTACACCGGCCAGATGCCGCCGCTCTCCATGGAGACGCTGTCCGACGAGGACCTCGGCCACGTGCTGGCCTACCTCGGCCTCTGACAGGCGCGTCGATCGAAGCGCCGCGTGCGCTGCTGCCTCGTCGGTGCGCGGTGCTCGCCTCAGGTGTCCGAGTGGACAGCCTGCCCGGGCAAGGCCATCGCAACGGCCCCGCGGCCGAGGCCCTTGAAGCCGTCGAACCACAGCGGCTCGCCGTCCAGGCCGAGGCACTCCACCTCCCCGTTGCCGGTGAGGAACACGCGACCGTCGTCGACGAGGAGACCGCCGCCGTAGGTCTGCGTCCGGCGCCGCCAGAGGACGGCGCCGCTCGCCAGATCGAGGCAGAGCAGCACACTGTCCTCCTCCAGGCCGGCGACCAGCACTCGGTCCCCGTGGACCAGCACCCTGGGCGGCACGTTGTCCGCGGTGCCCCGCGAGGACCAGAGGCGCTTGCCCGTGGCCGCATCGAGCCCGAAGACCTGGCTGTTGAAGGCAACGACGAGGACGGCTTGCGGCCCTGCTCGGTAGCTCATCCCGCCATTGTTCCGCGTGTCGGGCGGCGGCGCTCCTGAATCGATGGACGTGCCCTACCCCGTCGCCGCCGAGCAGGAGCCGGACGCGCCCGCCGATGCTCAGCCGGGCGGCGCGAACTGCTCGCACACGGTGAGGAAGCCTGCCGCCGACGAGTCGGCGAAGATGGCGCAGACCTCGGTGCAGTACAGGGAGTCGAGCTGGGCGTCGCAGCACACGTTGAGCGCGTCGATGACCGGCAAGGCGCCGTCGATGCCAGGGCCGCAGATCGAGGCTGCCTGGGCGTCGGTCATGCAGGCCAGCACCTCGGCGTCGGCGGGTGCGGTGGCCAGCGACTCGCACTTGGTGATGCACCCGTCGCAGACCTTGTTCTGGTCGCCGGAGAAACCGAGCTCGGTCAGCTGCGGCCCGAGGATCGGCCCCACGGTGCCGTTCTCCACGGCACAGTCGGCCACGAACTGGCAGGACTTGTCGCAGCCGGCGACGGTGGTCTGCATCGGGCACTCGGAGACAATCCCGCCCTGGTACTCGAACGGCTCCAGCTTGCAGGTCACGCCCGAGCCCTCCGGCGTCGGCTCGACGACCACGTTGTCGCTGCCCAGCGACTTCGGGTGGGCCAGGAGCAGGTCGATCATCCAGTCGTTGGCGGCGTCGAGCCAGGCGTGGCCGACGTCGGCGGTGCAGTTGGCCTGCCCCACCGCCGGCTGCTCGTCGTAGTAGACCGAGGCCAGCGACGCCTGCTCCACGAAGTTGATCTCCGGCACGTCCACCTCGCCGGCGCCACCCGAGTAGCCATCGGAGTCACCGCCCCAGGTGACGATGACCATCATCTCGTCGAGCGGCGACGGCTCGTTCGGGCCAGTGAGCGAGAAGACGCCAGAGGCCACGATGCCGCCGGCGAACAGCTGGGAGCGATGGCGCAGCATGTAGTTGGCCATGATGCCGCCGGCCGAGTGGCCGCCGGTGTAGACGCGGTTCTTGTCGATGGACATGTGGCCGGCGGCGCAGGCCACCAGGCTGTCGAAGAGGAGCAGGTCCGGGTTGTCGTCCGGCACGTCGGCGCCCGGCGCGTGCATGGCGTCCCACACCGGCCAGACGCTGCCGTTCCCGACGTCGTCCGGCGCGAGCACGATGAAGCCCCGGGCGGTGAAGGCCTCGAGCTTGGCCCGCGCCGAGAAGCTCTGCCCCGTCTCGCCGGTGCCGTTCCAGGCGACGAAGAGCGGCCGCGGTCCGGTGAAGGTGGCCGGCGGGAGCATCAGCCAGAACGAGCGGTCCTGGCCGGCGACGGTGTAGCCGTCGTTCTGCCCCTCGGCGGGCACGGTCGTGCCCCACGGCTCGGGACACACGGCCAGGTCCCCGGCCAGCGGCTCGGCGGGCACGCTCTCGGCTGGGTTGCCGCCGGTGCCACCACCGCCCCCGGTGCCCGAAGCGGTTCCGCTGCCGGTGCCGTCATCGGCGGGGACGTCCTCGTCGTCGCAGGCGACGACGCAGAGCAGGGGGAAGATGGCGACCGGAGCAAGCCAGGAGCGGAAGCGCATGCCCTGGCATATTGGCGAGCGCGCCGCCGTCGTCAACTCGGCACGCCGCCGTCGCCGTCGCCGTGCCTAGCGGGCTGGCGGGAGTCTGGAGATCTTGCGCTGCAGCGAACGGCGGTGCATGCGCAGCCGCCGCGCCGCCTCGGAGATGTTGCCCTCGCAGTCGGCGACGACCCGCGACAGGTATTCGAACTCCACCCGGTCGAGCGAGGGGATGGCCACGCTCTCGCCCTCCGGGGCGCGGCCGAGCAGGGCGCGCTCGCACGAGGCGGCGTCGGTCGGCTTGGTGAGGTAGTCGACGGCCCCGGCGCGCATGGCGGCCACGGCGTTGGCGATGCTGCCATACCCGGTGAGCACCACCACCCGCGTGCCCTCGTCGATGCGGGTCAGACTGGCGCAGAGGTCGATGCCGGTGGCGCCAGGCATGCGCACGTCCACGATGGCGTACTCGAAGGTGGTGCGCCGCGCCGCGGCCTCGGCCTCCGCTGCGTCGGCGGCCAGGCTGACCGCGAACCCGCGCCGCCCGAGCGCGCCGCCGAGGGCGGTGCGGAACACCTCGTCGTCGTCGACGACCAGCAAGGTCGGCGCACGCTCGGTGTCGCTGTCGCGCTCCGCGATATCGCTCACGCCATGCTCGCGTTGCCGAAGCGCAGCAACACGCTGGTGCCCGCCGGCGCGCGCTCGCGCACTTCGAGCCCGCCGCCCGCCACCTCCAGGAGCTTGCGCACCAGGTAGAGGCCGAGCCCCATCCCCTCACCCGGCTCCTTGGTGGTCAGGAACGGCTCGCCGAGGCGGCCGCGCAGCGCCTCCGGTACGCCGCTGCCCTCATCGTCGACGCGCACGAACGGCGCGCCGCCCTCGGCGCCCAGGGTGACCACGATGGTGCCCGGATGCGCCGCCATGGCGTGGCAGGCGTTGTCGAGGAGCGTGCCCACGGCCATCTCCACGTCGTCGGCGGACAGCGGCACGGCGACGGGCGCCCCGCTCGCGCCGCGCGTGATCGACGGCGAATCGCTGCCCACGACGTCGACGCGCACCCCGGGGTGTGCGGCGCGCCAGCCCTCGACGGCGCTCTGCGAGACGACGACCCGGACCGGACGTGGCTCGGGGCCGACCGTTTCGGCGCGCGAGACGCCGGCCTGACCGCGCGCGAGGTCGAGCGCCGCCGACTCGAGCCCCCA
>JBBJMR010000116.1:0-24656 GCA_037720395.1 Polyangiaceae bacterium | reverse complement strand
ACATGGTGGTGCTGGCGGCGGAGTGGGGCAGCGGCCGGCGGCGGGGATGGCTCAGCAATCTGCACCTCGGCGCGCGCGATCCGGCGACCGGAGCCTGCGTCATGCTCGGCAAGACCTTCAAGGGCCTGACCGACGCCATGCTCGGCGAGCAGACCGAGGCGCTGCTGGGGCTCGAGGTGGCGCGCGACGGACACGTGGTCCACGTCCGACCGGAGCTGGTGGTGGAGATCGCCTTCAGCGACGTCCAGCAGAGCCCCAGATATCCCGGAGGGATGGCGCTTCGCTTCGCGCGGGTGAAGCGCTATCGGCGCGACAAGACCGCGGCGCAGGCGGACACGGTGGACGCCGTGCGCGCCATCTTCGAGGCCGCGGCCCGCTGAGCCGCGTCGAGCAGCGTCTGCGCGACGCCGCTCCGTCCCACCTGGTTGGCTCGGAGCACGGCCACTTCAGGCAACACGTAGGTCGATGTCGGGATGAGCTTTAGACTCGACCTCGCGACACCTGACCTTCGCGTCGACGGCGATCGGGTCGGCGCATTCTCTTGCCTGTCGCGCTCGCGATGGCGTTGACTCGGGGGACGGAGCGCGACGGGGGCCGCGCGGGGGGAGTGGTGGTGCGCGCGCGCTCGCTCCGGCCCTCGCCTGCCGTACTCACTCTCGACCGCAGCTGACACGCATGATCGAAGCCGTAGATCGCCAGCCCTTCCTCGAGGCGTTGCGCCCGCCGGACGGCTACGCGTTCCAGTCGGCCATCGCCACCACGTGCTGGCTCGATCTGGCGGCGCTGCTCGAGGCTGCGGCGGTGCTCGGCGGCGAGGCCCATGACGCGACGCCGAGCGCGCTCCTCGAGGGCGCGTTGCGAGTCGGTGAGCGTCTGCACGTGTTAGAAGGCGGCGATGAGCCTCTTCGGCCCCAAGCGCTACGAGTGCCCCGCGGGTCGGTGGACGGTGATCATCTCCAGCGCCTTCGTCCAGCTCCCCGCCGCCTTCGACGTGCGTGTGACCACGCGCGATGGATCGCCGGTCCAGGGGTGGTTCTCCGAGAAGAAGTCGCGCTGGGTGTTCCCCGGCAAGCCGGTGGAGGGAAAGCTGGCGCCGAGACTGACGTTCGAGCGCGGCCTCTGGAACACGTTCTATTCCGTGCAGGTGCTGCCGTCGGTCGACTGCGTGGTCGAGGTCGACTGACCACGCGTCAGCGAGGTCGGCAGCTGCCGCAGACCCGGCTGTCGGCCGGGCGCCTGCGAACGGCGCCCGGCCGCGAGCGCACGCGGCGATGGGATAATCTGGAGCCGGATGCCCGCCAGGAAGACGACGACGCGCAAGACAGGCAGCAAGCGCACCTCGACGCTGCGCCGCCCCCGCCAGCCGATGCCCTCCGACATCCGCGCCGCGCTGGAGGCCCGCGGCCTGATGGAGACCTACCGCCAGCGCCCGCCTTACCAGCGCAATGATTACCTGGGCTGGATCGCGCGCGCGGTGCGCACCGAGACGAAGCAGAAGCGGCTGGCGCAGATGCTCGACGAGCTGGCGCGCGGCGGCCTCTACATGAGCCTGCGCTGGACGCAGGCGCCGCGCGGCGGCTGAGGGCGCCGGCACGGGTCGCCGACCTGAGCGAAGGCTGCAGCCCTGACACCTTCGCTGACCCCGGAGCAGCGCACCGCGCCAGGCCCCCCACGTCCCGTTCCGACGCGACGCCCGGGTGAGCCGCGTCAGGAGAGGAGGGGCCGCGACGTCGGCGAAGGGATGCGGGTCGAGCGGATCGACGGCGCCGAGGCCTTCCTGGCCCGCGGGCAGCGCTTCTTCGAGGCTGGCGAGGTCGAGCACGGGCTCCTCGTCGGCGTCGCGGGCGAGGTGCGCGCCGGGGCATGTCCGGTCGCGGCGCGCTTCGCCCTCGTGGAGGACGAGCACGGGCAGGTGATCGGCGCTGCGTTGCGCACGCCGCCTCACAAGCTGGTGATCGCGGGCCAAGGCGCCAGGATCGCCGAGGCGCTGGCCGACGGTTGGCGCGAGCCGGACGGCGCGCTGCCGGGCGTGACCGGATCGCTGCCGGCCGTGGACGTCTTCGCGGCGCGGTGGTGCGAGGCGCGCGGCCTCGCCTTCCGCACCGAGCTCGACCTGCGGCTGCACGTGTTGCGCGAGGTGGGCGAGGTGAGGTCGGCGCGCGGCCGCTTCCGCGCCGCCACCCTCGACGACCTGGAGTTCACCGCGCGCGCGATGGAGGCCTTCGCGGCGCACCTCGGCGCGCGCGAACCCGACAAGGTGGCCACCGCGCGCCGGTCCCTGCAGAGCGGCGTGCTCTCGGTCTGGGAGGACGGCGGTGCGCCGGTGACGCTGGTCCGGGTCAGCGGGGCCACGCCGCGCGGCGTCCGCGTCAGCATGGTCTACACCCCACCGGAGCACCGCGGCCGCGGGTACGCCACGTCCTGCGTGGCCGAGGTCAGCCGGCGTCAGCTCGCCGCAGGGCGCGCGCACTGCATGCTCTTCACCGACGTGCATGCTCCGATCCCCAACCGCATCTACGCGCGCATCGGCTACCGCCCGGTGGCAGACATGCGGAGCATCGACTTCGAGCAGCGCTGAGGGCGCCGCCGGGGCGCCTCGCTCGTGGCGACCTGGCGGCGGCGCCATCCGGTGCGACCCAGACCGACCTGCGGTGGACCGTGCGCGCGGGCGGCGGCGGCGGCGCGGGGGAGTGCGAGGCGGGGATGCAACGTCTCGCGCCACGGTGCACGCCCCTCGAACGAAATCGGGCGGCGCCGGATGCGGCGCGACCGCAGGCGCGTTATCGGCTGGGCATGCAGCGACGTGCCGTTCTGCTGGCGCTGGGAGGCGCCGGCGTCGCCCTGGTCAGCACACCCGCGCGCCGTGTCCTCGCCTGCGCCTGCTGCGCCGAGGATGGCCAGCGCGTCGAGGGGCAACACGAGCTGCAAGCGCACGAGCTGGTGGAGCTGGCACGCGTGCAGCTCGGGGCGACCGCTCGGCTGCGCACCGGCGCCGGCGACGTGGCCGACTACTCGAAGGGCATCCGCGACGCCGCGCAGAGCTACCTGGTGACGCTGGCGCGCAAGTCGGACAAGCGCGGCGACCAGTGGACCATCGCCTTCCGCGAACCGAAGGGAAAGACGGGGGTCCTCGCGTTCCTCTTGCCCAAGGTGGTGGAAGAATTCTTCGTCGACTTGCGCGACGGCAAGATGGGCGGCGGTGGAGGCCCGCTCCTCTACAAGGAGCTGCGGCTGCGCATGCCCATCGGCGGCACCGGGATCTTCGAGCCCGGGATGGCCGCGGGGACGACGGCGCGGCTGGTGCTGCAGGGGCGCGGCAATCTGTGCACGGAGGCCGAGCAGCTGACGCACTGGTCGCTGGCCGTGAGCGGGCCCAGGGCGGCGTACATGTTCTTCGGCTCGCTGGGGCCTCCGACGGCCCGTCCCTGAGCGGCGGCGAGCCTCGCGAAGCATGTGCTCGAGGCAGCGCTCACCGCGTGAGCGCTCGGCGCACGCGCCGCCGGGGCGCTGACCGCTGGTCACGAGGCAACGCCCGTGGTAGCCCAGGGCCGCCTACGAGCTCCATTCTCGGAGGATGGGAGACCATCCAGGGAAGCCAGTGTGAAGCTGGCGCGGAGCCGCCGCCGTAACCCGGAAGCACCCCGATCGACATGCCACTGGCGCTCGCGCTGGGAAGGCGATCGGGGTCTCGAAGGGGAGCCGGAAAACCTGCTCGTCGGCACCGGGACGCAATGTCGCGTCCTGGGCCTTCCACGGAGCGCGAGCCTCGCTCCAGGGAGCATCGACGATGCATGGGTACGTGCGAGCGCGCTGGGCGCTCTTGATGTCGATCACCTGCACGTGCGCGGGCGCGGGCTGCGGCGACGACGACGCGCTCGATGACGCCAGCGGTTCGACCCGCTCCGGCAGCGACGCCGCCACTGCGGTCGGTCCCGGTGCCGGCGGCTGGGACGCGGGCGGGGCGGCGGCGGCCACAGGCGGCGGCAGCGCCTCCGCGGGCGCCGGCGGTGACGGCGGTGGGGCCAGCGGCGGCGGTGGTGTCGCCGGCGGTGCGGGCCCGGTGGTGTGCAGCGAGCGGAGCTCGCCGTTCGCGACCGGCGTCATCTCCCACCAGTTCGGCCCCGGCCAGGACTTCGGGCAGGACGCCTTCCCTGGCAACGTCCTCGGACCCCCGCACGGCGGCGGTGCCAGCGCGGGCTCGCTCGACGTCGTCTCGCTCGGCGACGGCGGCACGGTGGTGCTGGCCTTCACCGACAACGCCATCGTCGACGGGCCCGGGGCGGACCTGCTCGTCTTCGAGAACGCCTTCGGCTTCGGCCCGGATGCGGCCGACGTCTTCGCAGAGCTGGCCGCCGTGGCCGTCAGTGAAGACGGCGTGACCTGGGTCGACTTCCCGTGCACGGCCGACGCTCCACCGTTCGGCGCCTGCGCCGGCTGGCACCCGGTGTTCGCCAACGCCGACGTGAACACCATCGATCCCACCGATGCTGCGGTCGCCGGCGGCGATTCCTTCGATCTCGCGGACATCGGCCTCACCGAGGCGCGCTTCGTGCGTGTCACCGACCGCGTCGACCTTCCGGAGGTGTTCGACCTCGACGCGGTCGCCATCGCCAACGCCCTGTGTCCGTGAGCGCGCGCCTGGCGCTGGCCGCAGCCTCCTCGATGACCCTGTGCTCGCTGGCGGCGCGCGCGATGGCCGACGACCCGAGTGAGCCCTCGCCGCCCGACGGGGCGACGGAGGTCGAGGTTCGCGGCACGCGCCCACTGCCGCGCTCCGCGCGAGACCCGAGCGGGGCGTCGCGTGTGGTGCGCGGCGAGCGCCTCCGCGCGCCCGGCGCCACCGCTGCGGAGGTGCTGGCCGAGGTGCCCGGCGTGCAGGTGGCGCGCAGCGGCTCCGCCGCCGACCTGGCCACGGCCTCCATCCGCGGCGCGACGAGCGCCGAGATCCCGGTCTATCTGGCCGGAGTGCGGCTCAACGACGACGTGACCGGCATCGCGGATCTGTCGCTGGTGCCGCTGTGGATGCTGGATCGCATCGAGGTCCACCGCAGCGGCGCTCCCGCTGACGCCGACCGCATGGGCATCGGCGGCGCCATCTTCTTCGAGCCACGCCTGCCCGCCAACGATCGCGCCGGCGCGGGGCTGGGCGTGGGCAGCTTCGGCGAGCGCGCCGCCTGGGCCGCGGCCGAGCTCGGGGGTCGCGGCGCGGGCGCCATGGTCGGCGTGCGCGGGCAGCGGGCGAACAACGACTATCCGTACATCGACGACCGCGGCACCACGGCCACCGACGCCGACGACTTCGAGCGGCGCCGGCCCAACGCCGACTACGAGCAATGGGACGTCTGGAGCATCGGCCGTGTCACCGCGGGCGCGGCGAGGCTGACCACCGTGGTCAACGGCCTGGCGCGCGAGCAGGGCACGACCGGCCTCGGCGTCATCCCGGCGAGCGCGGCGCGCACGCGCGTGCAGCGCGGCCTCGGTGCGGTCTCCGCCTCCCTTCCGTGCGCAGGCGACGACAGCTGCCGTCTCGAGGTCGGCACCGCCGCCGTGGTCACCCGGACGCGGCTCGACGATCCGCAGCGCGAGCTCGGGCTGCTGACCACCTCGGTCGACACGAGTGGCGCGCGCCTCGGCGAGCGCGCCCGGGTCGAGCTTCGCCTCCGCGACAGCTGGACGGTCGGCGCCGGCGTCTCCCAGGACCTGGAGCGCCTGGGCATCGACGAGCGCGACGGCGCCTCGTTGCGCGCGCGCCGCGCCGTCACCCGCGCCGCCGCGTCGCTCGCGCTCTCGCCCGCGCCGTGGATGGAGCTCGGCGCGCTCGGCGCGGTGGAGCGGCACGGCACCACCGCGGCGCTGGGCGTCGGCCAATCGTGGACGGAAGACGACGACACGGTGACGGTCCCCGCCGGTCGCATCGGCGCACGCGTGTCGCCGTACCCGGGCTGGGCGCTCTTCGCCAACGCCGGGCGCTACGCGCGGGTGCCGACGCTCGGTGAGCGCTACGGCGTCTCGGCGGTGGTCCGTGGTAGCCCGGGCCTGGAGCCGGAGCGCGGGACGACCGTCGATGCCGGCACGGCGCTGGACCTCGGCGATGCGCGGGTGAGCTTCGCCGCCGAGCTCTTCGCCTTCGCGCGCTTCGCCGACGACCTGGTGGCCTATCGCGCGTCCAGCTTCGGCATGGTGCGGCCTTACAACGTGGCCTCGGCGCGCCTGCTCGGCGTGGAGGCAGCCGCGGCGCTGGCCCTGGCCTCTCGGCTGCGCCTGGGGCTGGCGCTCACCGCGACCGATCCGCGTGATGTCACCGCGGGCCGGGCGCTGGGGAACGACTTCCTCCCTTTCCAGGCGCGGCTGGTGGTGGCGCCGGAGGCGGAGCTCGGGGCCGGGCCGTGGCCCGCGCTCGGCGTCCATCGCGCCAGCGTCGGCGCGCGCCTCCTCTACCGGGCCTCGCGAGCCGCCGACCCCCCCGGGCTGATCGTGCTACCGGCCCAGGCGCCGCTCGACCTGCACGCGGCGGCGTTCTTCCACCGCGGCCGGCTGGCGCTGCGGCTGGCGGTGTCCGATGTGCTCGACGAACCGCTGCACGACGCGGTGGGGCTGCCTCTGCCGGGTCGCAGCTTCCACGGCTCGACGGAGGTCTGGTGGTGAGCGGCAAGGTCGGGTGGTTGTCGCTCATGGCTGCAGCCGCGTCGCTGCTGGGTTGCGGCGCGCCGGCCCCGGCGCCGGGGACCGGTGGCACCGACGTCGACCCCGCGGCCTGCGGGCGCGGCGCTCTGGTGGTGGAGACCGATTACCACTCCACCAACGTCTCGCTGCTCGGCTGGGACGGGACGGTGCTCTCGGCGTCCTTCCTGTCCTCGGCGTCGACCGGGGAGGGGATCAGCGCGCCGCTGACGCTCGACGTCGACGTGCCCACGATGGCCCAGCTCGGGGACGAGGTGGTGGTCATCGACCGCAAGCCGGCCGGTGTCCTGTCCTGGGTCTCGGTGCGGACGGCGGTGGTGCGCACCCAGCTCTCCGTCAACGTCGGCGACTTCGCCTCCAACCCGCAGGACTATGCCGAGGTGCGCCCAGGCGTGGCCTACGTCACCCGCTACGATCCGAATCTGTCGCCCGACGTCGGCAGCCAGCCGTACGACCGCGGCAGCGACGTGGCCATCGTCGACATCGCCGACGCCGCGCTGCGCGGGAGCATCGACCTCGGCCCGGCGATGACCGGAGAGGACCCGCAGTTCTACCCGCGCCCGAACCGTCTGGTGGTCAGCGCGGGCCGCGCTCACGTGCTCCTCTCGGCCTATGCGGTGGCGTTCGGCGCGTCGGCGGAGTCTCGGCTGGTGACCATCGACACCGAGAGCGACGCCATCGTCGCCGTCACCCTCCTCGACGGGATGCATGGCTGTGCCGGCCTGGCGCTGTCCCCCGATGCCTCGCGCCTGGCGGTCTCGTGCTCGGGCACCTTCCTCGGCGACCAGGCCACGGCGCTGGCCGAGTCCGGCCTGATCATCCTGGGCCTGCAGGATGGGACGCCTGTCGAGCGTCAGCGGCTGCCCGCCGCGGACATCGGCGAGGGGGGGCTGGGGTTCAAGGTGTCGTTCGTCGATGCCGATACGGTGGTCTTCAACGTCTTCGGTCGTACCGCGGATGCGGGGCAGGCAGCGCGCGACGACGTGCTCGTCGCCGTGGACCTGGCGAGCGGGACGCGCACCGATCTGGTGCGCTCCTCGGGAAGCCGTTCACCCTCGGTGACGTGGTGTGCGCGCCGGCCTGCGAGGTGTGCCTCTCTGCCGACGCCGAGCGCGACGGTGGCGTGGTGCACCGCTTCCTCACGCCGGAGAGCCGCATCGCCTTCGATCGATCGCTCCGCGTGGAGAGCGAGATCGGCCTGCCGCCCCGGTACCTCGGTCTCTTCTAGGTTGGCGCTCGACTACTCGTCGCCGCCGCTGGACAGCCCGGCGAAGGGGTTGTCGGTGCGGCCGAAGGCTTCGAACACCCGCTCGACGCGGGCCAGCTCGTTGCGCAGCGCCTTCGTGTGGTTGCGGTGCTGGACGAGCGAGCCCTTGCCGAAGAGGCGGAAGGCCTCCTCGACGCTGCCCAGCTTCTGCGCCGCCACCGCCAGGACGAAGCCACGCAGCGCGTCGGTGAGCTCGAGGTCGAGGGTCTCCGGGCGCCGCTGCTCTGCCTCGCGCACGAAGGCCGCCGCCGTGGCCTCTAGCAGCGCGATGAGCGACTTGGTCTCCACCGCGCCGTCGTAGAGCAGCGCCCGCTCCACGTGGCTCGCGCCGAGGTCGATGCGCGCCGGCGTCGGGCCGGCCTCCACCAGGAACAGCGCGTAGGCGCGGCGCACGATGTTGTCGAGCTGGCGCAGGTTGCCCGGCCAGGGCTGCGCCGAGAGCATGCGCTCCGCCTCGGTGGTCAGCGCTGCCTCGCTGCGCGCGCCGGTCTCGGCGTGGCGCCGGCGGAGCATGAAGGTCGCCCAGGCGGGGATCTCGTCGCTGCGCTCGGCCAGCGCCGGCACGCGCAGCGGCAGGACGTGGATGCGGTAATAGAGGTCGGCGCGGAAGGTCCCGGCGCGCACGTTCTGCTGCAAGGCGGCGTTGGTGCCGACCACGAAGCGCACGTCGGCGGCGCGCTCGCGCGCCCCCTCGCCCAGCGGACGGTAGAGCCGCTCCTCGAGGACGCGCAGGAGGCCGGCCTGCGCCTTGAGCGAGAGCTTGTCCACCTCGTCGATGAAGAGCGTGCCGCCCTCGGCGCGGGTCAGGGCGCCGGGCGTGTCGCGGTGCGCGTCGGTGAAGGCGCCCTTCTTCCAGCCGAAGAGCTCCGCCATCTGCAGCTGCTCGGGCACGGTGGACAGATCCAGCGTCTCGAACGGCTCGGCGGCGCGCCGCGAGACGCGGTGACACCAGGTGGCCAGGCGCGACTTGCCGGCGCCGGTCGGGCCACTCAGCAGGATGGTCTCTTCCTGCTGGGCGAAGACGCGCAACATCTCGACCACCGAGCGCATCGATACCCCGACCACCGGCAGCAGCGGGTCGTGCGGCGGAGCCGAGGCGCTGCGCAGCGGCAAGGCCAGCAGATGAGGAGCGGCCACCCCGGCCAGGGTCTCGGCCAGGCCGACCACCTGCTCCCAGACGAAGTGCGTGCCCATGGCCGGGCGTGCGTCGGCCTCGACGGAGATCATGCCCACCACCTCGGCGCCGGGCGCTCGCAGCGGCATGACCAGCAGGTGGGATGCGTCCCGGCCGAGGAGTCGCTTCTGGGTCTCGTTGCTGTCCAGGGTCGGCGTGGTGCCGTCCTCGAGCTGCACGAAGCCGGTGCCATCGTGAACGGAAACCAGCCCGAGATGGACGTCCATGGCCACCGGCTGGGCGCGCTCGCGGACCCAGCGCCAGGCGCGCGCCGAGTGCGTGTAGGGCGTTCCGTCGTCGCCGCTCACCCGCTCGCGCGAGGCGAGGCGCTCGTAGGCGCCGGCGGGGCGGATGTGGACGGCGGCGCGTAGCATCCGCGCGCGAGACGCGAGCGGCGACCGGGCCAGCGCCGCATCGCAGACGCCGAGCAGCTCGCCCATCGCCAGCTCGGCGGCGGCCTCGAAGCTGTCTACCCGCTGCAGGCTGCGGGCGAGGTTCACCACCGGGTCCAGCGGCGCTCCGGTCGCAGTCGGGCGGACCGGCGCGCCGGCCGCGTCGGACTCGACCCGCGTTCCGGTCGCATCGGAGTCGACCGCCGTTCCGGTCGCGCCTGGTCCGACGGCCACGCCTCGTTCGTTCGCCATGCGAGCTGCGCGCGCCAGCAAACCTGGTGCGCCACGGCAGCCTACCCCATCGCGGACCGGGGGGGCGCGCCCCAAGAGAGCGGCACCCGGATGCCAAGCAGCGGCACCAAGCACGCCTCCCCCCGCCGCCCATGGCTCCGCCGGTCTCAGCGCCGTCGAGGTCACCGCGTACAACGCCCAGCTCCGTGATACGGAGGCGTTCATCGGTGATCGCGCCAGCAAGCGCGCCTTCCAGGCCATCCTCGACGACTGGCGCGAGCGCCTGCGCCGTGTCGGCGACGACCCTCTCGGCGACGCGGCCAGGGAGGAGCTGAGCAAGAAGAAGCTCGACCGCATCCTGGTCGAGGGCGATCCGGAGGCGGCCGGCGTGATCCACGGCACCATCGAGGACTTCGCCCGCGAGCTGTGCACCGTGGCCGGGCGCTTCCTGCGCCAACCGGGGTGGAAGGGTGCCGAGCGCATCGTCGTCGGCGGTGGTCTCCGCGCCAGCCGCGTCGGCGAGCTGGCCATCGGGCGCGCTTCGGTGCTCCTCAAGTCCGAGGGGCACGCCGTGGACATGGTGCCCATCCGCTACCACCCGGACCGGGCGGGCCTCATCGGCGCGGTCCACCTGGCGCCGCCGTGGATCTTCGCCGGCTACGACGGCCTGATGGCCATGGACATCGGCGGCTCGAATTTTCGCGTCGGCGTGGTCCAGCTGCACCTGTCCGAGTCGTCGGACCTCAGCGGCTGTACCGTTTGGGCCAGCGATCTCTGGCGTCACGCCGAGGACCAGCCCACCCGCGCCGCGGCCATCGATCGGTTGATGGGCATGCTGGCGCAGCTCGTGCAGCGCGCGCAGAAAAAGGGCTTCCGGCTGGCGCCGTTCGTGGGCGTGGGCTGCCCGGGGGTCATCGAGGAGGACGGAGCGATCGCGCGCGGGGGACAGAACCTGCCCGGCAACTGGGAACGCAACCACTTCAACTTGCCGGCAGCCATCCTCGAGGCGCTGCCGCGCATCGGCGACCACAGCACGCATGTGGTCGTGCACAACGACGCGGTGGTCCAAGGCCTGTCCGAGGTGCCGTTCATGGCCGGAGCGTCGCGCTGGGGCGTGCTGACCATCGGAACGGGCCTCGGCAACGCCTGCTTCCAGGGGCGCGCTCGCCCCGCCGGCGGCTGAGCCGCGGCGGCGCCCCGGACCGGGCGCCGAGCGACGGCGCCGGAATGGTCATTCGCTCGACGTGCGTCCCGACCGGGTCGCCCCCGCCGTTCCGCATCCCGTAGGCTCGGCGATCGTCGCGCGCCCCCGGGTGCGGGGGCCGGAGGAGGGACACGCACTTGGAGCGAGTCAGGCGTGGAGTGATCGCTCGCGGCCGGGGCCGGGCCCTGATGCGCGTCGCGGCGGCGGTGCTGGCCATGGGCTCGGCGGCGAGCTGCATCCTCAAGACCGACGTGGTGCCCGCCGCCTTCAACGGCGGGGCCCTGGACAGCGCCGCCGATCCCTACCGCAGCGAGGCCGATCAGCGGCGCAGCATCGTGACGCGCCTCCTGGTCAGCGAGCTCGAGGACGCCTACTTCGCGCCCAGCGCGGCCGTGCACGATCCGCAGTCCCGGGGATACGCGGTCGACCGCTGGGCCTCCAAGGCATCGGCCCACGCCGCCGAGTTCGCGGGCATCGTGCGTTGCCTGGCCGAGGACCGGCCCGGGCCCTGCGGCAGCGAGACAGCGCCGCCGACGGCCATCACCTCGCAGCAGAGCCAGGCGCCGGCGCTGGCCTCGGGATGGACCGACGAGTGGACCGACGCCACCGGCAAGGAGCCGCTGTGCAGCGCTCCGGGCACAGCGAGCCGCAATGCCTACGCGCGCTTGCTCGACGAGGTGCGCTTCAGCCAGGCCGTCGGGCGCGCGGCGGTGGCCGTCTCCGAGAAGCTGGCGGAGCGCATCGTCGAGAACGCCGACGTGGAGACGGGCGCGCGCGAGGCGTTCGCCAGCGTGGCCACGCATCTGCGCCAGCGTCGCTGGGCGCGGGAGTTCGCCGCGCCGACCACCGGGCTGGTCATCATGCGCCCTCGGGGACTGGTGCGACCACGAGGGCTACCGCCAGGAGCACGACGACCTGACGTGCTGCACCGAAGACGGCGCCGGCGAGGCCTGCCGCGCTGCCGGGGAGGTGGGACGCGCGGCGGCGCACGCCAGCATGTGCGCGGCGGTGACCGAGGCCCTCGACACGCCGCAGCTCTGCAAGCGCATGGCAGAGACGGCAGGGGCCACGCCGGCCGACTGCGGAGGGCAGGTCGAGCCGACGTCGTTCGAGGCCTGCGTCGACGATCCCGTGGGCGCGACGCTGCTCTACGTGGCGCGCGTGCTCGGTCCGGTGCACCCCTCGACCGCGAAGCTCTGCGCGGCACGCAGGGGGCACCTGGCGCGGCTGCGCTGGCGAGCCCAGGGCAAGGCGCAGGAGCGAAAGCTGTCGCAGCGCGGTCGCGCGCTGGCCCGTCGCCGCGTCTATGCGCCGTTCGTCACCGACCTGCGCGTCGCTCTCGGCTGCACGGCGCCTGCCCGGCTGGAGGGACGCGGGGGCGTGCAGGAGGGGGGGCCGCCCGCGGCCGCGTGCGCCACGAGGGCGTGCGCGCCAGCGGCGAAGCTGCTCTGTGCCTTCGTCGAGCAGCCCCGCTGACGCGCGCCCTTTCGGACGCCCTGGTAGCCTGGCAAGCGATGCCCGCGGGTTCGCCAGATTTTCCGCCAGCGCTGAGCAAGGCCGACACCCCGTTGGTGGACGCGGTGCGTGGCTTCGTGTTCCTCAGCGGCTACGTCTGGCTCAAGAAGCACGGCCACGGCGAGCGCTACGCCGAGCTCCTGCCGGCCCACATCCGGCCCCAGCTCGGCCTGATCACCGCCACGGAGTGGATCGGGATCGACGACGCGCTCAGCTGCTACCGGGCCTGCGACGAGCTCGGCCTGACCGTGGACGAGCAGGTAGACGTCGGCCGCACCGTCTCGGCAGTCAACAACGGCGTGGTGGTGGCGACCATCATCCGCCTCATCGGCGGGCTCGGCGCCTCGCCGTGGCTCGGCCTGCGCCAGATCGACCGCATCTGGCAGCGCTCCAACCGCGGCGGTGCGGTGGCCGTCTGGCGCGAGGCCAGGAGCACGGCGCGCCTCGAGTTCTGGAAGGTCCCGATGGCGCGGTCGCGCTTCTTCACCACCAGCATGCGCGGCGCCATCGCCGTCGGCATCGAGCCGCTCTGCGAACGGGTGCTGGTCACCGAGCTCCCGGAGCACAGCGGGCCGGACGGCTTCGCGCTGCGCGTCAGCTGGTAGCGGCGCCGCCCGGAGCGCCGCTCGCCGAGGCCGCCGCGGCGAAGGCGGCCGCCACCGCCACCGCGCCGGGGTCGGGCACGCCGGCGAGCGCCTCGGCGCGCACGTGAGCAGACCGCCCCGCGCCGGCGGCCATGGTGGCGGTGCGCTCGGCGCCGGCGCGCGCGGCGACCGCGGCCGCGGCGAGGTCGCCGCCTTCCGACAGCGCCGCCACCGCGGGCAGCAAGGCATCGAGCATGGTGCGGTGGCCCGGCTGCGCCCCGCCGTACTCTCCCACCCGGGCCGCGCCCAGCGACAGCGCCGCCGCCCAGTCCTCGCGTTCCGCCAGCGCGGCACCGACGGCGGCGAAGAAGATCGACAGCAAGATGCCGCTCGATCCGCCCATCACCGCGCCCAGGCGCGCCGAGATGGCCTGACACAAGGCCGGTGCGTCCGCGAACGGGAGCTCGTCGGCCATGGCCAGCGTGGAGCGCGCGCCCGCGGCGAGGGTCGTTCCCGCGTCGCCGTCACCGACCCTGGCGTCCAGCGCGTCGAGGTCTGCCTGCAGGGCCACCAGCGCCTTGCAGACCACCTCCACCACGCAGCGGCGGCTGGCGTGCACGGAGGGCGCCGGCATCGCCCTGCGGAGCGCGGCGGGCAGCGCCAGCGGCGCCACCTCGGCCGGCACGCGGCCAGCGGCCACGCCGCCGGTTCGACCGGGGCGAGCAGGGCCTCGCGCGTGCCGGGATCGTCGAGCGGCAGCAGCGACACCGAGAATCCCTTCATGTCCAGCGCGGTCATGGCCCGGGCCGGACCGAAGAGCAGCTCCACCGGTCGCCGCGCGGCCAGCAACAGAGCGCGGGTCACCGCCGCCATCTCCAGCGCGGGCACGCCACCGAGGTCGTTGACCAGCATGGCCACCGGTCCCTCCGCGGTCGGCAGTGAGCGCTCCAGTCGCTCCATGATCAGCGCCGCCAGCTCGCGCAGTGGCCGCAGCGGGAGCTTCTCGGCACCCGGCTCGCCGTGGATACCGAGGCCGAGCTCGACCTCGGCGGCGCCGATGCGCTCGTCGAGCGGATGGCCCGGAATGCTGCAGGTGGTGAGCGCCAGCCCGAGCGTGCGCGTGGCGCCGGCCACGCGTTCGGCGGCGACCTTCACCTCGGCCAGCGGGCGCCGGCGCGCGCCAGCTGCCCGGCCACCTTGTGCACGAAGAGCGTGCCGGCGACGCCGCGCGGCGGGCGCTGCCCTCGATGGCCACGTCGTCTCCGACGAGCACGGTCGCCACCTCCAGCCCAAGGGCCCGCGACCGCTCCGCGGCGAGCCCGAAGTTCAGGCGGTCGCCGGTGTAGTTCTTGACGATGAGCAGGCAGCCCGCCTCGCCGGTCACCGCCAGGATGCCGGCGAGCACCGCGTCCACGCTGGGCGAGGCGAAGATCTCCCCGCAGACGGCGGCGGTGAGCAGGCCGTCGCCGACGAATCCGGCGTGCGCCGGCTCGTGCCCCGAACCACCGCCGGAGACGACCGCCACGCGGCCACGGTCCCAGCCGGCGCGCACCACCACCTTGATCGAGGGGTGCCCGTCGAGCCGGGCGAGCTTGCCGCCGCCGAGGATCACGGCGGCGTCGACGGCGTCGGAGACGAGCGTGCTGCGATCGTCGAGGAAGTGCTTCACCGGCGCATGCTGCCACGATCGCTGGCGGGTGCGGCGGCTCGCCGCCACCCTCCTGCCCACCTGGCGCTGGCGCAGCGCGTGCAGGTTCGGCAGCGCGCGCGATCCGCGCATGTCCCGAATGAACCACGTCGAGCAAGCGCTCCTGGGTCTCGCCTACTACGTGGCGCTGGTGACGCTCATGCGTCTGGCCGGCAAGCGCCTCGCCGGGCAGACCACCACCTTCGACCTCCTGATCCTCATCTCCCTGGGCGTGGTGCTGCAGACGACCATGCTCCGCCCGGGCAAGATCAACGCTGCGATCTTCGTGCTCGCCGTCTTCGGCGCGCACCGGGCCACCGCGGTGGCCTGTGCGCGCTCGGCGCGCCTGCGCCGCATGTTGCGCGGCGCCCCGCGACCGCTGGTCGTCCACGGCAGGGTGAGCTTCGAGGCGCTCGACGAGGAGGCGATGAGCTACGAGGAGCTCCTCGCCGGCCTGCGCAAGCTCGGCCATCAGGGTCCGGAGGGCGTACGCCTGGCGACCCTGGAGGAGACGGGGCACGTGAGCGTCATCGCCGAGGACGAGCCGCGCGCGGCCTGAGCCGGCCCGCTTGACCGGACCTGGGGCGCGCGGGAGTCTGCCCCGCATGCTCGTGGACGAGATCAAGAAGCAGATGTTCCAGGCCATCAAGGCCGGTGACGTGGCCGTCAAGGAGATCCTGCGCGTGGCGATGGGTGAGATCACCACCGAGGCAGCGCGGCCCGGTAGGACGGGCAGCGACGAGGAGGTGCACGGCATCCTGCGCAAGCTCATCAAGTCCAACGAGGAGACCATGGCCGCCGGCAGCGACGACGCGCAGCGCGCCACCCTGCGGCGCGAGGTCGAGGTGCTCGCGGCGTTCCTGCCGAAGACGCTGGACGTCGATCAGATCGTCGCCGCCCTGGCGCCGGTGGCCGACGCCGTTCGCGCCGCGGGCAACGACGGCCAGGCCACCGGCGTGGCCATGAAGCAGCTCAAGGCCGACGGCGCCAGCGTCAACGGCAAGGACGTCTCGGCCGCGGTGAAGCGGATGCGCGGCTAGCCTCCAGCGCCGCTGAGCCGACGCGCGGCCGCTGGAATTTTCTGCTGTCCGCACCAGGACTGGGGGTGGCCCCGGATCAACTTGATCGCACCGGCTGCGATCACGCCGATCCGGTTGATTCCCCGGGGAATGCTGCATCCCGCCCTTCCGGCGGCTGCCGCCTGGGCCGCGCTCGGCACGGCGAGTGCTCTGCCGCCGGCCATGACCAAGCTCGAGCGAAGGGTCGACGCCGGCGGCGCTGCGCGCGTCGGGTGGCGGTCCGGGCTGGCGGGTGCGCTTACGCTGGCAGTGGGTATGGGCGCCGGTGGGTGCGTGGGCAACATCGGCGACGGCACCGAGGGTGGCCCGGGCGTCGGCGGCCCCGGCGGCAACGACCCGAACAACGTGGTCTGCGGCGACGGCAGCGTGCACACGTCGGCGTTGCCGCTGCGCCGCCTCAGCCCGGAGCAGTACCAGAACACGGTGCGTGACCTCTTCGGCGACGCGGAGTTCGCGGGGACCATCGACGCCGGCGAGCCGATCATCAGCGAGCGCGAGGTGCGCCAGCTGCGCGACAACGCCGAGGCCATCATTGGCCGCAGCGCCGCCTGGACCAAGCCCGTCTACCCCTGCGCGCTACAGGGCGAGGGCAGCGACGCCTGCGTCGACGACTTCATCGCCGGCTTCGCGACGCGGGCGTATCGCCATCCGCTCAGCGAGGCCGAGGCGAGCACGCTGCGCAGCGTCTTTGCCGAGGCGCGCAAGGAGATGACCTTCGCCGAGGCCATGGAGACCCTGCTCCAGGTCACCCTGCAGGCGCCGGCCTTCGTCTACATGTTCTCCGCCGGCGCCCCCGACGCCACCGAGGACGTCCGTCTCCTCGGCGAGTACGAGGTCGCCTCGCGCCTGTCGTATTTCCTCTGGAACACCATGCCCGACGAGGCGCTGGTCTCCGCGGCGGAGGCCGGCAAGCTCGGCGCGGCGGAGGGCCTGGCCGAGCAGGCGGCGCGCTTGCTCGACGACCCGCGCGCGGACCACGCCGTGCAGCGCTTCATGTCCGGCTGGCTGCAGCTCGATGGCGGCACCCTGCACAACGCGCTCGAGGAGGCGGTCAAGGACACCGCCCTCTACCCGACCTTCGACGCCCAGCTCCAGGAGGCCATGCGCCTGGAGACCGAGGCCTTCGTACGCCGCGCCTTCTTCGAGGAGTCGGGCAGCCTGGGCGATCTGTTCAACGCCAGCTACGCCTACGTCAACGGCCCGCTCGCCGACCTCTACGGCGTCGAGGATGGGCCGGCGGACGCCGACACCTGGGAGTGGGTGGACCTCGACCCCGAGCAGCGCGGCGGCATCCTCACCCGCGCCGCGTTCCTCACGGTGTTCTCGACCCGGAACGTCACCTCGCCCATCCGCCGCGGCGTGTGGGTCATCGAGGAGGGGCTGTGCAGCGCCCTCGGCGACCCGCCGCCCAACGCCAACGACGTCAAGCCCGAGGGTGGCGAGGTCGACGGCGAGCTGCTCACCGTGCGCCAGGACACCCTCGCCCGCACCAAGGGCGAGGTCTGCCAGACCTGCCACAGCATCATCAACCCCGTCGGCTTCACCTTCGAGAGCTACGACGCCATCGGGCGCTGGCAGACCGAGGAGATCACCTCCGGGCTGCCCATCGACGACAGCGGCCTCCTGCAGAGCAGCGGTGATCAGGACGGCGAGCTCGCCGGGGCGCTCGATCTCTCCCAGCGCCTGGGCAAGAGCGAGCGGGTGCGGGGCTGCTTCGCCGACCGCTGGTTCGAGGCCGCGCTCGGCCAGGCGCCCGGCAAGCAGGACAAGTGCTCGCTGGAGGCGGTGCACGCCTCCTTCGAGGAGGGCGGCAGCATGCGCGACATGGTGCTGTCGATCATCGGCAGCGATGCCTTCCGCTACCTCAACATCTCCCAGGAGACGCCATGAGCAGGCATCAGGTGAAGGCGCTGAAGCACACGGGCCGCCGCGCGTTCCTGCGGCTGGCCGGCGGCGTGGCCCTGGGGCTGCCGTTGCTCGAGCTCACCCACGGCAAGGCCTGGTCGGCGGGCGGCACGGCGCGCCGCTTCATCACCGTGTTCTCGCACGGCGGCATGCTGATGAACCAGGACCACTCCGGGTTCCACAGCGGCAACGACAAGTACCTCAAGACCGACTACTGGAAGCCGGCCGCCAACACCGAGGCGCTGGTGCTGGGACCGATCATGGAGGGCCTCGAGGCCATCAAGTCCAAGCTGCTGGTCCTGCGCGGCGTCGACAACAAGGCCGCCAGCGAGCAGGCCCAGTACGGCAGCGGC
Source organism: Polyangiaceae bacterium (assembly GCA_037720395.1). GTDB lineage: Bacteria > Myxococcota_A > Polyangia > Polyangiales > Polyangiaceae > JBBJMR01. The sequence goes on along the minus strand of JBBJMR010000116.1, from coordinate 6,584 downwards.
GGGCACGGCATCTCCAACGTCACCGCGCTGACCTGCGCCGACGCCTCCGACCCCTGGGGCGAGCCGGACGCGCTCGGGCCGTCCATCGACCAGGTGATGGCCGACCGCCTCGCCGACCTCTATCCGGTCAAGTTCAAGCGCATCCACCTCGACGTCTCCGGCCACCAGTACGGCTCGCCGTACTACGCGGCCAGCGGCCAGCGCGTCAGCGGCGAGAACGACCCCAAGAAGGCCTTCGAGACCATCTTCGAGGGCGTCAGCGCCGACGAGCCAGACCCGGCCTACGAGCACCTGCAGATGAAGCGCCGCCGCGTCGTCGACGGGGTGATGGAGAGCCTCGCCCAGTTCCGCGGCATCGTCGGCGCCGCCGACCAGGCGCGCATCGACGCTCACCTCGACCACCTCAGCGACCTGGAGAAGGAGCTGAGCATCGCCCCGCCGCTCTGCCAGCCGCCCACCGGCATCGACGCCGAAGGCAACGACAGCAACGAGCTCATCGGCCCGCTGCACGCCAAGATCATCGTCGCCGCCCTGCGCTGCGGCCTGACCAACGTGGCCAACCTGGAGATCGCGGACATCGTCGTGCCCTGGGCCCCGTCCGGCCTGCAGGTCGACTCCGCCTTCGAGATCGGCCACTCCCTGGGCCACTACGCGCGCGAGGTCGGCCCCACCGGCGAGAGCGCGAACATCGCCGACGAGTGGTCGCTGGAGATGCTCGAGAACCGCCAGTGGCGCCTGAGCCTCTTCCAGGCCATCGCCGAGGCCCTCGACGACCCGGCCTTCATGGAGGGCGGCAACACCATGCTCGACAACAGCCTGATGGTGCTGGCCAGCGAGTTCAGCGACCCGGCCAGCCACGTCTCCTCCGGCACGCCGCTGCTCCTCGCCGGCAGCGCGGGCAACTACTTCAAGACCGGGCGATACATCGACTACAACATCCCGGCCCAGAGCGACCCGAACACCCTGAACTACCAGACCAACGAGTCCACCCACAACCTGTTCACCTCGGTGCTGCAGGCCTTCGGTGGCGACGACGCGCACTTCGGCAGCGACCACGCCGCCCACCAGGGCCCGCTCCCTGACCTGACCTGACCGCCGCCGGGGCGAGGCGCCCTCGCGTGGCGCACCGATGTTGGGTGCGCCCGCGCGTTCGCAGGCGAACAGGGCGCGAGGCAGTCAGCCGCCGCGCGGGAAGAGGCCGTGTCGGCCGGCGTGGCGCAGCTCGCTCATGGCGGCGTGCATGGCGCCGTGCACGCGCTCGAAGGCGCGCTCGACCTCGGCGGCGTCGTCGCCGGCCTCGGGTGGCAGATCGAAGTGGATGGGCCGCAGGATGCGGGTGTGGATCTTCACCGGCGGTGGCAAGTGCGGATACGGCACGCCGAGGATGATGCCCAGGGGCATGGCCACGCCGATGGGGGCCACGTTGGAGCGGGCGATGGCCGGCAAGCGCAGCAGCTCGGCGATGGCTCGGCCGTCGCTCCAGATGTAGAGGCCGGAGTGGGCGCCGACGCTGACCACCGGCACGATGGGGACCTGCTCGCGGATGGCGGTGCGGATGAAGCCACGACGCTGCCCGAACTCGATGGCGTAGCGGCGCCGGTACGGCTTGCAAGCGTCGATGTCGCCGCCGGGGAAGACGAGCACGCCCGCGCCGCGGCGGAAGGCGCGCTGCGCGTTGACGCGGTTGGCGGAGACGGCGCCGACGGCGTTGAGCCACGCGCCGGCCACCGGCACCTTGAAGGGCATGTCGTGCATGAGCCCGTAGGCCTCGCGCCCGACCCCGTAGCGGCGCCAGAACGCGGCCATGTGGCAGAACATGTCCGGCGTGCCGGTCATGGCGTTGTGGTTGGCGACGGCCAGGAAGGGGCCGTCGGGGATGTCCTCCTCGATCTCGGTCTCGCAGCGGAAGTACCGGTCGTAGAAGACGCCCAGGAGCGGCTCCACGCGGCGGATGAAGTCCTGGTCGCGCGCGTCGAGGTCCTGCGGGCGCGCCCGCCGCCTGGCCACCTCCGCCATCGCCTTCAGGCCGTCGAGGACCTGGGCCGGGTCGGGTAGGGTGGCACGCTCGACGGTCAACATGGGGTGCGGCTGGGGCGGCGCCGAGAGCGGGCGCGGGCGCCGAGAGGGAATGTCTTAGTTCCGGGGGACGGGTCTGTCGATGATCCGCGTCGCGGCTCGGGCCGTTGGGCTGGGCGACGCGCTGCCCGCGGGATGCCGGGCCGCGTTACATGAGCGGGCTGAGCAGGCGTGCGGCGCCCTCGCCCAGGCGCGCCAGCCGGGACCGCCGCCGGAACTCGTCGAGATCGATGCGCCGGGAGACGCGCAGGTCGTCCTGGAAGCAGCGCTCCAGCCGCGCGGCGGTGGTGCCCCCGCCGATGACCGTGTGCACCTCGAAGTTCAGCCGGAAGCTGCGCAGGTCCATGTTGGCGCTGCCAACCAGCGCCACCCGGCCGTCGACAACCATGGTCTTGGCGTGGATCATCCCCGGGGCGTACTCGTGGATGCCCACGCCCGCCTCCAGGAGGTCTTCGTAGAACGAGCGCCCGGCCTGGAAGACGACCCTGTGGTTGCTGCGGCTGGGGAAGAGCAGGCGCACGTCGACGCCGCGCAGCGCCGCGGCCTGCAGGGCGATGAGCATGCTGCGGTCGGGGATGAAGTACGGCGTGGTGATGAGCACCCGCCGCTGTGCCAGGGTGATGGCGCTGAAGAAGACGCGGTGGATGGCCTCGCGCGCCGGGCCGGTGACGTCCGGACCGCTGCGGATGATGGTCACGTGCGCGTCGCCGGCCGGCCGCGCCGCCGCCGCTTCGAGCGCGGCCTGGGCCTCGCGCAGGGCGCTGGCGTCGCCGCCCGCCGCGCCCTCGCCCAGCACCTCGCCGGCTGCGCGGTGCGCCTCGGCGTGGCGCGAGGGGTCGCGGCGCGTGGCGAAGTGCCAGTCCTGGACGAAGATGCCCTCCAGAGGCGCGACCGACGGACCGCGCAGCGCGAGGTGCGTGTCGCGCCAGGGCCCGAGGAGACCCCGGTACTCGTCGCCGATGTTGATGCCGCCGGTGAAGGCCAGCTCGCCGTCGACGACCACGATCTTGCGGTGGTTGCGCAGGTTCATGGGCTGCAGGAAGACGAGCCGCGCCGGCAGGAAGAACGCCACCTCCACGCCCGCCTTGCGCAGGGACGACAGCCAGCGCCGCTTGAGCCAGAATGATCCATAGCCGTCGACGAGCAGCTTCACCTCCACCCCGCGCCGGGCAGCGGCCACCAGACGATCGCGGAACCAGTCGGCGGTGGCGTCGCAGCGGACCAGGTAATACTCGGCCCACACGCGCTGTCTGGCGCGGTCGATGGCCTCCCCGATCGCCCGGTAGGTCTCCTCGCCATCGACGAGGAGCTCGACCGAGTTGCCCTCGCTGGGCTCGGCGCCGGTGAGCGCGGTGGCGACGCGGAAGAGGTCGCGGTCGACGTCGGCGAGCACGGGGCGAACGCTTGGCGGCGGCGTGAGCAGGGCGCCAGCGCTGCGCTCGCGCACCGCCAGCGCCATGGCCAGCGCGCGGTCGGCGTCCCGCTTCCACTGCACGGGCAGGCGCACCCGCTCGCGGCCGAACATCAGGAACAGGAACGCGCCGACGCCGGGCAGGAAGACGAGCGCCAGGATCCACGCTGCGGTCGACGACGGCTCCTTGCGGCGCAGGAACACCAGCGGCACGAGCGACAGCGCCGCCAGCTCGATGGCCAGGCCGAGGTAGAGCGCGAGCGTGGTCATGGGTCCGCTCCGCCATGGAGTGGCCCGCTCTTCTATTACGGGGCACGCGCGCTGCCCAGCGCCGCCCGAGGTGCGCACCCAGCTGCGGGGCGCGTCGCCGGCTGGGTCAGACGTCGACCAGGATGGGCAGCGCCTTACCGCTATTACGCCGAGCGCTCACCGGGTACGGCCGCCTTCGACAACCTCGATCGGATGCTCTGAGATCGCCGCGGCGCGTCGCGCCTGGCGGATCGATACCTCGCGGGGACCGGGTGGGCCGGGCGACGGTCCGGACGCAGATCGGCTGAATGCTCCCACCGAGATGGGCAACGGAATGCCCGACCACACGCTGGCACGACGGCGGTTTCAGGGCGCCGTGTCGGAGTGCGCGAGCAGCGCGAGGGCGCGAGGAGCGCGACGTGGCGTGAAGTGAACGATCGAAGGCGCGGCGGCGTCGCCGGTGGGCGCGGCTGCCACGTGGGGACGTGTCATGGGCAAGCGTGGGGTGCGAGCGGCTGCGCGCGCGTGGGTGGTGTGCACGGCGAGGTGGACGTGTGTCGTCGCTCTGGGCGCGTCGCTGCCGGCGTGCGCGCACGCGATGGGGTTCGAGGAAGACGATGACAGCGAGGGGGATGGCGGCGATGGGGGCAGCGGGTCCGGTGGTCAGGGCGGCGCGGCCCACGGCGCCACCTCGTCGAGCGCGGGCGTCGGGCCCAGCAGCACCAGCGTGTCCAGCGGCGTGGCGTCGTCCTCGTCGATTGCGTCGTCCTCCTCGGTGGCCGTGGGCTCGTCGTCCACCGGCTCGAGCGGGTGCGACGCCTCCGGGAGCCGCGACACCTGCAGCAACTGCGCGCTCGGCTCCGCCTGCGCGCCGGAGGCCAACGCCTGCAGCGGCGACGCCGACTGCATCGCGATGCTGGATTGCTTCGAGACGTGCGTCGACGACGTCTGCCTCGACAACTGCATGAACACCCACCCCACCGGTGCCCAGCTCTACATGGCCATGGCCGAGTGCGTCTTCTGCGGCGCCTGCGTCCTGGACTGCAACGGCGGCCAGCAATGTTGAGCGGATGGGCGAGGCACTCGGGACGTCGTGCGGGGCAGCCGCATCCAGAGAGGGCGTGACGGGCGATGGCCCCGCGCCGAGCGCGGAGCCTGCCTCGGCGGGCGCGAGACCCCGGCGACTACCCCGGAATCCCGTCGAGCTTCACCTTCTGCCCCGCCTTGACCCCGTGCTTGCGCGTCCAGCCGGCGTTGAGCTCGAGCACGTACCGCGACTTGCACCCGACGCTGAACGTCTCCTCGGTGAGCGTCGGCGTGTTCTCCTCGATCCCGACGATCGTCCCGTCGTCGTCGATGAAGAGCATGTCCAGGGGGATGCAGGTGTTCTTCATCCAGAAGGTGTGCTCCTCCTTGTGCCCCTGGAAGACGAAGATCATCCCTGCGTCGTCGCCCATCGACTTCCGGTACATCAACCCGCGCATCCGGGCCTCGCCGCGCTCGGCGATCTCCACGGTCACCGGTCTGTCGGCCACCGCGTCGAAGGTCACCTTGCCGGTGCGCAGCTTGGGCGGCGTCTCGGGATCCGGCGGGCACTTGGGATCGAACTTCCCCTGCAACGTCACCTTGCGCTCCGGCTCCGCGGGTGTCGGCTCGATGCAGCGCGCCTCCGATGGCGCACCGCTGGCGCTGGCGCTGGCTGGTGACGCCACGCTGGCGGCCGGTGCCGAGGACGGTGCCTGCGCGGTGGCCGACGGGCCGGCGGGACCCTTGCCGGCGCCGGGCGGGACCGGCTCCTCGATGCGAGGGTCGCAGGCGACGACGAACAGCAGCGACAGCAGCAGGTGTGACGTCCGCATGGCGCCGCGACTCGTAGCACGCCGCCGCGCGGAGGTCGCCGTCCTGGGCGCAGCGGAAGCTCCGGGTGGGCGATCTCGACCAGCGGGCTTGACCGCCGCGCCGCCTGCGAGAACCCTGGGCGCGCATGCTTGCCGCTCCCCGGAGGACGCATCTCGTCGCTGCCTCGCTGGCCACCGTCGTGCTGGCGGCGTGCGACCCGCTGGGGCACGGCCCCGCCCCGCCGGATCGGGCTCCGCGGCGGCGAGCGCCTCGGCGAGCGGGCCGCGCGCGCACCCGGCCGCCGCCGTCGCGCCCCCCGGAGAAGCGCAAGGTCACCGCCAAGCCCGTGACCGTGGTGAAGCCCACCGACGACGATCCCTGAAGGGCCGCTGGTCGCTCGAAGAAGCCACCCAGGGGCTGCCGCCGGGCAACGCGCTCTGGGCGAACATCCACACCAGCCTCGGCACCATGGAGTGCAAGCTCTTCCCGGACAAGGCGCCGCTCACCGTGGCGAACTTCGTCGGCCTGGCGCGCGGCATCCGGACCTGGAAGACGCCGGAGGGCACCTGGGAAAAGAAGCCCGCCTACGACGGCACCGTCTTCCACCGCGTCATCCCCGGCTTTCTGGTGCAGGGCGGGGATCCGAAGCGGGACGGCACCGGCGAGGCCGGATACGTCATTGCCGACGAGGTGTGGGAGGACGCCAACCACGATCGCGCCGGCCTGCTGTGCATGGCCAACCGCGGCGCCGACACCGGCTCGGCGCAGTTCTTCATCACCGACGGTCCGGCGCTGCACCTCGATGGCGGGTACACCATCTTCGGCGAGTGCACGCCGCTCGACGTCGTACACGCCATCGCCACCGTGGACCTCGGGCGGGGCGACCGGCCGGAGGAGCCGCCGGTCATCGAGCACGTGACCATCGCCCGCAAGGCAGGTGGCGCCGTGGCGCCGATGACCAGCGCCAGCGCCGGCGCCAGCGCCTCGGCGGGGCCGGCGGCCTCCGCGG